>CAZXOC010000247.1:0-11259 GCA_964642165.1 uncultured Planctomycetaceae bacterium
GCGTAGCCGTTGGCCTTCTCGGCGTCGGCGGCCTTCCAGTCGTAGTGGCCGAAGTGCGGCTGGGACAGGGCCACGAGCATTCCCACGTCGTCCGCGGCTCGCAGGACCTCCTCGAAGCTCAGGTGAGCGCCCGGCTGGCAGCCGTAGTTGTGCCCGTAGACGAAGTTGATCCCGAAGCTCTTGAGACGCCGCAGGCTCTCCCGCGCGCCGGCGTAGCACGCCGCCGCCGCGCCGACCTGGGCATTGTCGAGCGGGACGGCGGAGAGGAAGATGCGACTGCCGTTCAGGTAGAAGTCCCGGCCGTCGATCCAGAACTCCCGGAACCCGACGCGCACCGGCAAGCCCGCGTCGAGCACCTTGCCGCCGGCATCCAGCAGGGACAGCCTCAGCGTGTACGTGTTGCCGGGCGTGTGGATGTCCCAGAGCTTCTCGGGCTTCCACTTCTCGGTGAATGCGATGCGGCCGTTCCGCAGGTCGCTTTTCCGGAAGGCCTTGCTCGCGAACTTGCCTACGCTGCGGCCGTCGTCCGTGAGTTGCGCGCTGAGGGTGTACTTCGCGTCCGGGGCGAGGTCGTCCAGGGCAACGCCGAACGTGATCTGCCACTTGCGTACCGACGTGTCCACCTTCACGTCGGCGATGCGCGGCCCCCGAGGCGCTGCGACGAGGAAGGCGTCGCCGCACAGGCCGCGACGCGCCACCGAGCCCTTCACTCGCTTGGCCGAGGCCGTGTCGCTGTAGGAGAGCATGACGGCCTTCAGCGGCATGGCGACGACGGCCAGGGAGAGGACGTGCGTCTTGCCCGGGCGGCAGACGGACGTGAGGTCCAGCTCGCCCGCCGGGAAGCGGAGCTCACCGGCCTTCCTGCCGTCCACGTACACGACGGCGTAGGAGTTCAGGTAGTCCACGCGCAGGGCGATGCGCCGGCCGGCCCATTCGGCGGGGACGGTGATCTCCCGCTGGTACCAGGCGGCGGCGATGCCGCGCAGGTTCCGGTCCCTCCAGCCCGGATGGGCATGGACCGTCTGGCAGTCCTTCTGCATGTAGTCGGTGATCCCCGGCCAGCACCCGGGGACCTTGAAGTATCCCCACGTTCCGTCAGGCACCCCGTCCGTGGTGTCCTTCGCCGGCTGCCAGCGCCACAGGCCGTTGATGCAGATGCGCTCACGCGTCGGCGTCGCCTCGCGATACGCCCGGGCCACGTCCCAGACGGCGGCGACCCCCGCCGGGAGTCGCGCGTCGCCAGACGTTGCCCCCACCGCGGCGGCATGGGCGAACGCCAGGGCAATCGGGCAGAGCGCCAGCACCTTCCCGCGTCGACCGATGGGCAGCTCCATGTTCGTATCCTCCCAGGGCTCGTCCCACGCGGCCGCCGACCGACGGCGGCCGTACGGGGTTCGGCAGCGATTCTACCGCGCGCCGAGGCCCAGGCAAGCTCGACCCTCGGCGGCCTGGACGAGCGAGACTTTTCTCTTGGCTCAAGCGGGCGGCCGCTATGTCATAGGCCGCAGGCCAGGCAGTGCGGAGGTGTTGCCGCGGCCGGCCCGGCCAAGGACACGAGCCCTCCGGCGGCCGCGTTCGTCCGGTCGGAGCGAGGGAAGCAAGGACAGGAGAGCACCCATGCTCGCACAGATCGTGCTGCAAGCGACCGTCACGACCGTCGTGCTGCTGGGCCTGATCGGCGCTGCGGCGCAGGCCGCTCCCGGGGCCGCCGACGTGCCCGACGTCGCCAAGCCCGGCGCGGGCGGCTACGTGAAGGGAGAGCTGATCTACTCGCTGGAGGACAGGCCCACGCCGCAGTGCCACGCCTCGACGATCGCCCAGACGCCGTCGGGGCTGGTCGCGGCCTGGTTCGGCGGCAAGCACGAGCGCAACCCGGACGTGGGCATCTGGCTGTCACGGCACGACGGGGCGACATGGGCCAGGCCCGTCGAGGTGGCCAACGGCGTCCAGTCCCCGGACACGCGCCATCCGTGCTGGAACCCGGTGCTGTTCCGCCCGAAGGACGGGCCGCTCATGCTGTTCTACAAGGTCGGTCCCTCGCCGCGATCCTGGTGGGGCATGCGGATGACCTCCCGCGACGACGGCAGGACGTGGTCCAAGCCGCGCAAGCTCGGCAAGGACAAGCGGATCGGCCACCTCATCGGGCCGGTCAAGAACAAGCCCGTCCAACTGGACGACGGCCTGATCCTCTGCCCGTCGAGCACGGAGCACCGCGGCTGGCGCGTTCACTTCGAGCGGACCCGGGACCTCGGCAAGACCTGGCAGGTGATCGGGCCGATCCACGACGGCGAGGAGTTCGGCGCGATCCAGCCGAGCATCCTGACGTACGCCGGCGGGAAGATGCAGGTCCTCTGCCGCAGCCGGCAAGGCGTGGTCGCGCAGAGCCGGTCCGCCGACGGCGGCGAGACCTGGAGCAAGATGACCGCCACCACGCTGCCGAACCCCAACGCCGGCATCGACGCCGTGACGCTCCGGGACGGCCGGCAAGTGCTCGTCTACAACCACACCACGAGGGACAAGGGCTTCCCTTCGGGCCGCAATATGCTCAACGTGGCCGTCTCGAGGGACGGCAAGACGTGGAAGCCGGTACTGACGCTGGAGCGCGCGAGGGGCGAGTTCTCCTACCCCGCCGTGATCCAGGCGTCCGACGGCAAGGTGCACGTCACGTACACGTACCTGCGGCGGTCGGTGAAGCACGTCGTGCTGGACCCGAAGAAGATCCGGCGATAAGGAAGCCGCCGATGATCGACCCCAGGGAATACGCCGCCTTCCGGGAATACGAGGCCCGCGATGGCGACTGGGCAAAGCAACGCCCCGGAAGCAAGCAGGAGAACTGAGGTGGCTCGATGCCCATGAGAATGCTGGGCTCGGCGCTTCTGGTCGTGTTGGCGGCGGGCAGCGCTCACGCGGAGCTGCGGCGCGTGCAGTACAACCACGCCGGGCTTGCCGTTGACCTCGGCGTGGGCCTGTGGGCCTGGCCGCTGCCGATGGACTGGGACGGCGACGGCGACTGGGACCTCGTCGTGGCCTGCCCGGACGTCCCCTACCGGGGAACGTACTTCTTCGAGAACCCCGGCGGCGATGCGAAGATGCCGGTCTTCAGGCCGCCGGTCCGTGTCGGCCCCGGCGTGCAGAACATGCAGGTGTCGTGGGTCGGCGGGCGCCCGCGCGTGCTGACGCCCGGCACGGAGTGGGTCGGCTTCCTGAACCGCGCCCTGGAGGCCAAGCGGCGGATCCACCCGCGGACCAACATCCACACCCCCGAGCGCAAGATCCGCGCGAACCAGTGGCGCTACGTCGACTACGACGGCGACGGGGCGCCGGACCTGGTCGTGGGCGTGGGCGACTGGAGCGACTACGGCTGGGACAACGCCTTCAACGCGCGCGGCGAGTGGACCCGCGGGCCGCTGCGCGGGTACGTGTACTGGCTGCGCAACACGGGCAGCGCCGGCGTGCCGAAGTACGCCGCGCCGCGGCGCGTGCTCGCCGGCGGCAAGGGCGTGGACGTCTTCGGCATGCCCTCGCCCAGCTTCGCCGACTTCGACGGCGACGGCGACCTCGACCTGATCTGCGGGGAGTTCCTCGACGGCTTCACGTACTTCCAGAACGTCGGCACGCGGAGGGAGCCTCGCTACGCGGCCGGGCGGCGCCTGACGCACGACGGCAAGCCGCTGACGATGGACCTGCAGATGATCACGCCGACGGCCGTCGACTGGGACGGCGACGGCGACGTCGACCTCGTCGTCGGCGACGAGGACGGCCGGGTCGCATTCGTCGAGAACACCGGTAAGGCCGCCCACGGCACGCCGCAGTTCCTGCCGCCGAGATACTTCCGGCAGGAGGCGGGGGACCTGAAGTTCGGCGCGCTGGTCACGCCGGTCAGCGTCGACTGGGACGGCGACGGCGACGAGGACCTCGTCTGCGGCAACACGGCGGGGTACGTGGGCTTGCTCGAGAACCTCGACGGCGGCAACCCGCCGAGGTGGGCGGCGCCCGTGCGGCTGGAGGCCGGCGGCAAGACCATCCGCATCCAGGCCGGCAAGAACGGGTCGATCCAGGGCCCCTGCGAGGCCAAGTGGGGTTACACCACGCTGAGCGTGGCCGACTGGAACCACGACGGCCTGCTCGACCTCGTCGTGAACTCCATCTGGGGTAAGGTGGTCTGGTACCGCAACGTCGGCACGCGGCGGGCGCCCAGGCTCGCGGCGGCCCGGCCGGTCGAGGTCCGGTGGAAGGGCAAGCCGCCCAAGCCGGCGTGGAACTGGTGGGACCCGAAGGCCGGCGAGCTCGTCACCCAGTGGCGGACCACCCCGGTCGTCGTCGACTGGGACGCCGACGGCCTCAACGACCTGGTCATGCTCGACCACGAGGGATACCTGGCCCTCTTCCCGCGACGGCGAGAGGGCGGGCGGATCGTGCTGCTGCCGGGTCGGCGCATCTTCCACGACCGCGCCGGTCCGCTGCGCCTCAACAGCCGCTCCGCCGGAGGAAGCGGGCGGCGGAAGCTGTGCATCGTGGACTGGGACGGCGACGGCCGACGCGACCTCCTGGTCAACTCGAAGAACGTGGGTTTCTACCGCAACGCCGGCGTGCAGGACGGCAAGGCCATCTTCGAGGCGAAGGGGGCGCTGGGCGGGCGCAGGCTCGCCGGGCACACGACCAGCCCGACGACGGTCGACTGGGACGGCGACGGCCGGCGGGAGCTGCTCGTCGGCGCCGAGGACGGGTGCTTCTACCACCTGACGAAAGCAGCGGCCGGCGGTCCCGCAGGGCAGCGCGGCGGGCGCGCCGGTGCTGCTGCCGCCCGTGGAACGAGATGACCAAGCGACCCCGATTGGAGGCATGAAGATGAAGACGCGACAAGTCTGCGTATCCGCCGTGGTGCTGATGACCTTCCTGTGCACGGCCGGCGCCGAGCCCGGCGGCAAAGCGGCCCGGGTGAGCCCGTTGCAGCCGGTGTACTTCCAGCGCGTGAGGATCGGGGGGTTCTGGCGCGACCAGTTCAAGCGCCTCGCGGAGAAGTGGCTGCCGCACTGCATCAAGCAGATGGAGAAAGGCGGGGCGGGGCAGGAGCTGCTCAACCTCGTTCACACGGCCAAGGTCCTCCGGGGCGAGCCCGCGGGCAAGTTCACGGGCCGGCCTTGGAGCGACGCCTACGTCTACAACACGATCGAGTCCATCTGCCTCGCCCTCGCGATCGACCCGGAGGGCGACACGCAGCTCGCCGGCGCCCAGGCGCTGCTGCGCAAGAAGCTGGACGAGTGGATCCCCATCGTCCTGGCCGCGCAGATGCCCGACGGGTACATCCACTCCTTTCACGTGGTCAACCGGCGCGATCGCTACACGAACACCGGACACCACGAGTTCTACGTCCAGGGCTACTTTCTCGAGGCCGGCGTGGCGCACTACCGGGTCACGGGCGGCAAGGACCGCCGCCTTTACGACGCGGCCAGGAAGTGCGCGGATCACCTCTGCGAGACGTTCGGACCACCCCCAAGGAGAAACTGGATCCACGGTCACCCGGGGATGGGTTACGCGCTGTGCCGCCTGGCGCGTCTGGTCAACGAGGTGGAGGGATCGGACAAGGGGCGGAAGTACGCGGCCCTCGCGAAGTACCTCTTCGACAATCGCCACACGGACAAGAGGCGCCGCGCCACCTACCAGCAGTCCCATCTTCCCGTGCCGCAGCAGTCCAACGCCGTCGGCCACGCCGTCCGCGCGACCTACTTCTACACGGGCATCGCGGACCTCGCCATGCTCACCGGGGACGCCGCGTACCTCCGGGCGGTCGACAGGATCTGGGACAGCGCCGTCAACCGCAAGCTGTACATCACCGCCGGCGTCGGGGCGTCCCACAGGGGCGAGGCCTTCGACGTCGATTACGAACTGCGGAACAACGGCTACTGCGAGTCCTGCGCCGGCTGCGGCCTGTCGTTCTGGTCCGACCGGATGAACCGCATCCATCACGACGGCCGCTGCGTGGACGTCCAGGAACGCGTGCTGTACAACAACATCCTGGGGGCGATCGAGCTTTCCGGGAAGAACTTCTTCTACCAGAACCCGCTGGCCTCGGCGAGGGGACGCTACCCCTGGCACGGCTGCCCCTGCTGTGTCGGGAACATTCCCCGGGCGCTGCTGGGGATCAAGGACGTCACGTACGCCCTGAACGCGCAGAAGGACACGCTGTTCGTCAACCACTTCGTGGCCGCTGAGGGCACCGTCGCCGACGTGGCCGGCACCACGCTGCGTGTCGAGCAGCGGACCGAGTATCCCTGGAAGGGCGACGTGTCGCTCATCCTGACCCCCGCCGCCGCCAAGGCGTTCACCGTGAAGGTCCGGATTCCCAACCGCGCCGCCAGCGCCCTCTACACCACGAAGCCCGACCTCAAGGCCCGATGCCGCATCGAGGTGAACGGCAAGGGCCAGGACGTGAAGGTGGTCAACGGCTACGCCGCCCTCAGCCGGAAGTGGCAGCCGGGGGATCGCATGGACCTCTCGCTGCCCATGGATATCCAGCGGGTCTACGCCGACAAGCGAGTCGCGGCCGACCGCGGCCGAGTCGCCCTTCAGCGCGGGCCGCTGGTCTACAACATCGAGAACGTCGACCACGACCGCGACGTGAGGTCCGTGGTGCTGCCGCCCGACGCGCCGCTGAAGGCCGTATGGAAGAAGGACCTGCTCGGGGGCGTCACCGCGATCGAGTGCGAGAAGCCCAAGCTCCTGGCGATCCCGAACTACGCCCGCCTGAACCGCGGCGGGTGGTCGCAGGTCTGGATCGCCGAGCGGCCGGACGTCGCCGAGTCCGTGGGGCGCACCGTGCCGGCCGTCCGGCGCGAGGACCTCGAGAAGCGGACCGTCGACCGGGTCCTGGTCGGCAACGACGCTTCGGAGAAGGCCCACGGACTCAAGGGCGAACGCACGAGCAGCGGCGTCTACAGGGGCCGACCGTGGCGGCACGCCGGGGGCGGCGGCGGGTTCAGCTACCGCCTCGCGGTTGACCCGAAGGCCATAAACGCCCTGCGTTGCACCTACTGGGGCAGCGACGCCGGCAATCGCCGGTTCGACATCCTCGTGGAGGGACGCAAGATCGCCAGCCAGCGGCTGGAGAGGCAGCGCCCCGGTCAGTTCTTCGACGTGGAGTACCCCATTCCAGACGCGCTGATGCGCGACAAGACCGAAATCCTGGTCACGTTCCAGGCCCAGCCCGGCGCCACGGCCGGGGGCGTGTTCGATCTCCGGCTCCTTCGCGGGATCGAGCCGGATGGCGAACGGGTCAAGAGGCAGCAGAAGTGAGGACCTTCGTTCAGCGCCCGCAGGTCCTCCTGGCGGGCCTTCCCCGGCGCGGTCGCCATCTGCTGCGGGCCGGGCTCTTCCCCGCCCGGCCGGCCCGATCGCGGGGCTGCGCTTTTCTCGATTTTCGGCGTAGGGGGAGGGCATCGCCCCGGTAAGATGGCACCAGAGCCAACGGCTGCCGTTTGCGGCCCGGCGCGGTTGCGCGTTGCTGCGCCCAGGCGGCGAGGAAGGAGTTACCGGACGTGGCCGAGTTCCCCAGAACGACGGTCGGCGGCGTGAGCGTCTCGCGCATGCTGATCGGGACCAACTGGTTCCTGGGCTACTCGCACACGAGCGCAGCCAAGGACCGGTTCATCAAGGACTACCAGACCCGCGGGAACATCGCCGACATCCTGGAGGTGTTCTTCCGCAGCGGCGTCGACACGATCATGGGGATGCCCGAGGCCATCCTCCGCGACGCCATCGCCGACGCCCAGGACCGCACCGGGCGAGAGGCCATCCTCATCCTCACGCCGCACTTCAACTTCCTGCCCGGCGGGCCGCCGGACAAGGAGCCGCCGCGCGTCTTCGACCGCTGCCGAGAGCTCGGCGCGACCTTCTGCTTCCCCCACCAGTGCGTCACCGACTGCCTGCTCGACCGGATGCACCGCGTCCTTCGCGACTACGACAGGTACGCCGGGATGATCCGCGACCGCGGCATGGTCCCCGGCCTGTCCACCCACGCGCCGGAGTCGGTGACCATCGCCGACGAGTCCGGCGCCGACGTCGAGACCTACATCCAGCTTTACAACGCCATCGGCTTCCTCATGCAGGTCGAGGTGGACTGGGTCATGCGGATCATCCGCAACGCCCGAAAGCCCGTCATGACGATCAAGCCGATGGCCGCCGGGCGCCTGCTGCCGCCGGTCGCCCTGGCCTTTGCCTGGAACACGCTCCGCGACCAGGACATGGTCACCATCGGCACCACGACGCCCGACGAGGCGAAGGAGCTCGTCGAGCTGTCGTTCGACTTCCTGGCCAGGCGCCTGCCCGACAACGAGCTCCAGACCACGCGGAGCAAGAAGTCGCTGGCGTAAGCTCGCAGCCGCCCGTCTGCCCCGGGCTCGGCATCCCGCCTGCGGGAGCCGCCAGTCCGGCAGATGCGCGGCACGCTTCGCACGTACGTCGTTGCCATTTCGCTGTACACTGAGCCGTCTTTGCGCTGTCTGGATCCAGGTCGGCCCGCCTGCGCGCGGGTCACAGAACGCAGGACACACGCATGTCCAGCCGCTACAGACTTCTCTGGGGCGACAGCCACACGAACCTGCACCTCCGCGCCGGCAAGGACGCGCCCGCCGCCGCGCCGTCGGGCGGGGGCGAGGCCCACACCAACCTGCCGAAGGAGGTCGCCGCCGACCTGAAGGTCGCCCTGGCCCACGCCCGGCGGGTGATCGACTTCTGGCCGATCGCCTACTACCCCTACACGTACGAGCTGCGGAGCGGCTTCCGCGTCGAGTGCTGGCGAAGCGACGAGGACGTGGACGCCTGCTGGCGGGCCGTCTGCGACCTCGCCGCGGAGCACACCCACGACGGCGAGTTGGTGATCTTCCCGGGCTTCGAGTGGCAGGGCGACGGGCGCCACGGCGACCACAACGTGTTCTTCCTGGAGGACCACCCGCCGATCCTCCGTTCCGCGACGCTGCCGGACCTCTACGCCGAGATCCGCCGGCGGGGCCTGGCCGCCCTGGCCATCCCCCACCACACGGCCTACCGTCCCGGCGTGCGATCGAAGGACTGGTCCGTCCACGACGAGCAGATCTCGCCCTTCGCCGAGATCTTCAGCCTGCACGGGTGCAGCGAGTCGGACGAGGAGTGGATCGGCCTGCGGCGGAACTGGCACATGGGGCCGGGCGTCTCCGGCGGGACGATCGAGGACGCCCTCGACCGCGGCATCCGCCTGGGCATCGTCGCCTCGACGGACGCCCACTACGGCATCCCGGCCGTCTACGGCGGCGGGCTGATGGCCTGCTACGCCGAAGGCCTCACCCGCCGGGCGCTGTGGGAGGCGTTCCAGCAGCGGCGCGTCTACGGCGTCACGGGCGACCGCATCGAGCTGGACTTCCGCGTCGAGGACGCCTGGATGGGCGAGGCGATCGCCAAGGCCGGGACGGTCCGCGCCCTCGTCCGCGTCCGCGGCTGTGATGCCCTCGACCGCATCGAGCTGCTGCGGAACAACCGCGTGATCGCCACCCACTGCCACAACGGCACGTGGTCCGTGCCCGACGAACGCCACCGCACGCGGTGGAAGCTCCGCGTCGAGGCCGGCTGGGGACCCAAGCCCGTCGACATCCCCGACGCGGCGCCGCGAGAGTGGGCCGGCAGCATCGGCGTGCGACACGGCGCGATCCTGGCGGCCGAACCATGCTGGAGAACCGCCGGGCAGTTCCTCGGCGACGCCGGCGGATGGAGGTGCGAGTTCACCTTCCGCACCGAGCCGGCCCCGGCCCACGGCGGCGTCCCCACCGAGGCGGCGATCTTCGAGATCGCGGCCCGCCCCCAGGACGAGCTGAAGATCACCCTCGACGGCAAGACCGTCACCATGACCCTCGCCGAGGCGGCCCAACGCTCGCGGATCGTCGACTTCGTCCACGAGGTGGAGGACCACGTCCGGCGCGTCCACGGGCTCGACCCCGCCGACCTGCCACGCGTGGACCGAACCTACTTCCTCAGCCACAAGGCGAAGATCCACCGCGCGATCCCCGCCGCGGGCTTCCGGGCGGAACTCGACCACACCGACGCCGAGCCCCCGCGCGGCCGCAACGTCTACCGCGCACGCGTCTTCCAACGCAACGGTCAGGTCGCCTGGTCCAGCCCCGTCTGGGTCGACAACGCCTGACGCCGCCGCCTTCCGCGCCAAGGCCGGCCGCCGCCGCGTTTTCCCGTTGCACTCTCGCCGACAGGCTCTACGCTGTTGGCGGGGGCGATCCATCGGACGAGGAGAGCGAGATCATGTACCTGACCGGATTCGCAGACGAGGCCGCCGCCGACCTGGACGGGCAGATCCGCGCCACGAAGGAGCTCGGCTGGCAGCACATCGAGAGCCGCAGCATCGACGGCACGAACATCCACAACCTCTCGGAGGAGGCCTTCGACGCCGCGGCCGCCCGGCTCGACGACGCCGGCGTGAAGGTCAACTGCTTCGGTTCGGAGATCGCCAACTGGGGCAAGCAGGTCACCGACCCCTTCGACATCACGCTCGAGGAGGTCGCCCGCGCCGTGCCGAGGATGCAGCGCCTCGGCACGAAGCTCATCCGCATCATGAGCTACGCCGTCCTGCGCGACCGCGGCGGCGACGACCAGATGGCCGAGGAACGCTGCCGCCGCCTGCGCGAGATCGTCCGGCGCTTCGCCGACGCCGGGCTCACGTGCGTCCACGAGAACTGCGCCAACTACGGCGGCATGGGCTGGAGCTACACCCGCAAGCTGCTGGACAGCGTCCCCGGCCTGAAGCTCGTCTTCGACACGGCCAACCCCGTCGGCACGCTCGACTACGCCTCCGGCGAGCCGGACCGGATGCAGTCCACCTGGGACTTCTACGAGCACGTCCGCGACCACGTTGCCTACGTGCACATCAAGGACGCCCGCTTCCAGGAGCTCACCGGCGAGACGTTCAGCAAGTGCGAGTACACCTGGCCGGGCGAGGGCGACGGCGACGTCCGGCGGGTCGTCCAGGACCTCGTGGACCGCGGCTACGACGGCGGCTTCTCCATGGAGCCCCACCTCGGCGTGGTCTTCCACGAGGCGGGCAGCGAGTCCGAGGACGAGGCCCGCTTTCGCACGTACGTCGAGTACGGCCAGCGGTTTACCGCCCTGCTGGAGGCCTGCGGCGTGGATACCGCCACGCTCGAGTAGCGCCCCGCCCCACCACCGACCATGGGCCTCGCGGCGACCGTACGTCTCGGTTGATCGACGCTTCCCTCACAAGGC
>CAZXOC010000248.1:0-11186 GCA_964642165.1 uncultured Planctomycetaceae bacterium
CCCCTCGCCGTACAGCACGTCGTCGCCGTCATCGGCGACGCCGGTGAGGGACAGGCCGTTGGCGATCGCCGGCGTGACCAGCATCGGCAGGGCGTAGCCGGTCGGCAGCGCGGCCTCCGCCGCCAGGAAGTCCGGCGGCGCCTCGAACAGCGACGGATCGGACGGGTTCAGGTACTCCCGCCCGTAGGTCTCCACGCCGCCCCAGAGGACGTCGCTGCCGCCCCGGCCATGGATCGTGTCGTGGCCCAGCCCGCCGATGAGCAGGTCGCCGTCGGCGCCGCCGACCACCAGGTCGCCGCCGCCTCGGGCGGTGACGACGTTCGCGCCGGCGAGGGCGTAGATCCGGTCGTTGCCGTTGCCCGTAAGGATCACGTCGGCGCCGAGGTCGCCGTAGACGACATTGTTGCCGTGCCCGGCGTCGATCGTGTGCTCGCTGTCCGGCTCGCCGCCTTCCTCACTGGTGCCAGCCAGGATGACGTCGTCGCCCGCTCCGTTGGCCGTGTCGTCGCCGGTGGCGGGCTCCTCCAGTCCCATGTTGTCGCCGTAGAGGAAGTCGCTGCCCTCGTCGCCGCGAATGTAGTCGCTGCCGAACGCCGTGCCGATCGACCAGGGGGCATAGTCGGGGTCGTTGGAGTGGTCGCCCCAGATGCGATCGTTGCTTCGCCCGCCGAACAGCTCGTCGTCGCCCGCGCCGCCCTCCATGTAGTCGTTGCTGAGGCCGCCGAAGATCCGGTCGGCCCCGTCGCCGCCGAAGAGCGTGTCCCGGCCGCCGCCGCCCTTGATCGTGTCGCCGCCCGCCTCGCCGGCGATGAAGTCGTCGCCGTCGGCGCCCTCGACGTCGTCGTTGCCGGCCCCGGCGTAGATCACGTCGGCCCCGCGCTCGCCGCGGAGGGTGTCGTCGCCGGCGCCGCCGTAGATGACATCGCCGCCATCGCCGGCGTAGATCACGTCGGCCCCGGCATCGCCGTGGACCGTGTCGTCGCCGTCATTGGCGAGGATGCGGTCGTTGCCGTCGCCGCCGCGGATCTCGTCGTCGCCCTTGCCGCCCTCGATCTGGTCGTTGCCTCCGCCGCCGAGGAGCGTGTCGTCGCCCATCCCGCCGATCAGGATGTCGTTGCCGTCGCCGCCGTCGATGGAGGCGTTGCCGCTGCCGGCGTAGATCCGGTCGTCGCCCGCGCCTCCCCGGATATCGATCGTCTGGGTCAGGTCCTCGCTCACCATGATCACGTCGTCGCCTGTGCCCGCGTCGGCGACGATCCGCTGCACGTCGTCGAACCCGAAGCGGTAGCCGAGGCCCTCCACGACGACGCGGTTCGGGTTGACCCCCGTGCCGGGCAGCAGTTTGACGGTCTCGTTGGGGTCCATCGACCCGCCCCCGCGGAGGTGCGCCCTCGGGCCGATGTTCAGCGTGAGCGTTCCGTTGTCGTAGTCCGCCAGTTGGATGAGCTGCTCGCTCGGGCGCGGGACGGTGAAGTCCAGCAGGCGGGCGCGGAAGATCTCGTATCTCTCCGTGATCGAGAAGAGGAACAGGTCGATCGTCGCGTACAGCGACGCGCCGACGTCCAGGTAGCCGCCGATGTCGAAGATGTGGATGACCGCGTTGCCGCCGAGCTGGGCGTTCGTGACGATCTCGCCGACGCGGATTCTGCCGTCCACCTCGCCGGTGAACGGGTCGGGAATGTCGTGCAGGTTGAAGTCGACGCCGGCGTAGATGCCGCCCTCCACGCCCGCCTTGACGATTCCCAGGTCGATCCCGGCGGCGAGGGTGATGCTGCCGCGCAGGCCCGCTTCCGGCACGTCCGGGCCGCTGCCGTCGGGGTTGGCGCCGTCGGAGACGTAGAACCCGTCGAACACGTCGAGGAAGTCCTTCGTCTGGAGGAACTTCCGGATGCCCGACGTGTCGTAGCCGAACGCCAGGTCCACGAACGCCCCGACGTGCCCTCCGAGCGTCACCGCCAGGAACGACAGCGGAGGCGGGGCGCGGAAGACCTGCTTCATCGTGAAGTCCACCTCCAGGCGCGGCAGGTCGATGTAGAACAGGTCCACGTCCTGGCCCAGCAGCAGCTTGAAGGCGTTGGAGGGCTTCTCCAGCAGCGGGAAGAAGACCACGCGCTGCTTCTTGGGCTTCTTCGTGGTCTTGTTGGAGAAGCTCCCGGCGCCTTGCCTCGCCATCTGACGGTTGAGCTCCTCCGTGCTGATGGCCTTCTCGTCCTTCGGCGCCAGCACGGTGCCGGCGGTCTTCTTGGCTGCCGCGATGGCCCCGTCGACGTCGAAGCTGCCGATGTCGATCCACCCGTCGCCTGTGATCTGGAGGCCCTCCACCATGTCCAGCAGGTCCGAGACGGCCGTCAGGGCGCTGATGAACGGCCGGACCCGGGCGCTGCCGAACAGCTTCGCGATGTCCACCAGGCTCACCGGGCTGCCGGCGAAATCGCTCAGCACCGGAATCGGCTTGGTGAGGGTGTCGATGATCGGCCGGACCGGGCCGACGACCTTCTGCACCTCCCTCAGCGCGTCGGCCATGAAATCGTTCAGGAACTCCCCGAAGTTGATCTGGACGTTCTGGAACGAGATGGTCGGCGCCTTGAGCTTCGAGGTGCTGACGGACTTCTGGCCGCCGGCGGCGCCGGAGAACCCCAGCGAGGCGCCGCTCTTGATGACGATCTCCGTGACCTTCGTGTCGGTGGCCTCGAAAACGATGCGGCTGCCATCGGCGAGGGCGACGATCAGCGTCCCGCTGAGGCCCTTGGCCTCGAGGGCCGGCATCAACGCGTCGTTGATCGCGTCCTCGAGGTCGTTGATCGAGACGCGGTCGCTCGAGGCGGGCACGGTGACGGACACGGACGTCGCCGTCTGCTCCCCGCTGCGCTTCACCTCCAGCGTGAAGGCGTGGGCCCCGGCGTAGGGGTTGGGCGCACCGTTCGCCTCCGGCTCGTCCTGGGCACGAAGGACCTGCCGGCTCCTGGCCAGGAAGTCCTTCGTGTAGTCCCAATCGAAGAAGAAGTCCGTTCGCACGGACGGGAACGAGGCGTTGCCGCCGAAGCTGGCCTCCATGTGCAGGTCCACGTCGGTGAGGACCTGGAGCTGCACGCCGAGCTTCTCGGAGGCGCTGCCGCGAAACAGCTCGCCCATGGTGAGATGATGGTCGTTGGGGTCCGTCGCGCTGGAGGGGTCCTTCAGGTCCACGCTGAAGCTGGCCGACACCTTGCTGCCGGCCGGCGTGAGCAGGGCGACGTCGCTGTCCGTCAGCAGCCCGCTGCCGTCCGTGCCGGTGGGCAGCTTCGCCGTGAACAGCTCGCCCAGCTCCTTGTCGCCGATCAGCTTCGCGCTGGAGTTCAGCAGGTTCATCGCGCGGCGGGCGGTGGTCGTGCCGCCGACGATGACGAACTCCAGGACGCCGGCCTCGGGATCGTAGTTGACGTCTTCCTCCTCCCCGGCCACGAAGCGCACCTCCGTCTCGCCGATCGCGTACTCGACCTCGTCGTCGGTGCCCGCGAAGACGCGGAAGGCGGGCACATCGGCGGCGAGGAACAGCCGGCCCTGCGGCCCGTTGACGCCCGTGGTGAAGCCCTTGGCCGTCTCCAGGTCGGCGACGTCGAGCTGGAGGAAGCCCAGTTGCCCCGTGGCCTGCAGGCCCGGGATCGTCGCCTCGGCGAAGATCCGCAGCTCGTGGTCCGGGACCTTGTCCGTGTGGAAGTAGACGCCGTGGGCTCGGTCGATGCCGACGGTGAGATCGAACGCGAAGCCCGTCTCGAGGACCACGCCTCCGTCGACGTCCAGGCCCAGCCCGGGCAGGCCGATGTCGAAGTCCAGCGAGGCGTTGGCCAGCTCGATCGTCTTGCCCAGCGGCACGTGGAACTCGACCAGCCCCTCGGCGGGCTCCAGGAGGATGAAGATGTCCGCCATCGTGACCTGCCCGTCGGGCATCTGGTCTCCGTCGGCGTTGTACTCGTCGCGGAGGATGTTCAGCCCGCCGGGCCCGAAGGCGTCGAAGAAGACGCCCTTCACGTCGTCGAGCAGCAGCGGATCGTCTTCGTCCATGCCGTCGGTCTTCAGTCCGAAGTTGCTCAGCACTTCGTCGCGAAGGTCCTCCAGGAAGGTAACCTCGTCGGCCAGGGCGTCGCCGACCAGCGGGATGCTCACCCCGAGGATCTCGCCCTTGGCCAGGTCGATGATCAGGTCCAGCAGGCCTTCCCAGCCGCCGATCATCGCGAAGAGGTTGCTCGCGTCGAACTCGGGGAATTCCGGCAGGGAGACCTCGTACGGCGGGTCCTCCTCGTCGAACGTGCCGTCCTTGAGGTACTGGAGGTACTTGGGGATGTCGACGCTCGCGTCGACGTCGCCCAGGTGCGCCGAGGCGGTGGGGAAGTGCACCGGCAGGTTCGCGAAGACCTGGGCCTCCAGATCCGTCGAGACGATCTCGCCGAGCGGCAGGCTGGACAGCTCATCGACGAAGATGCGCCCGTCGGCGTCGGGGTCGGTCAGCGAGACCGTGAAGCGCGCCGGATCGGCCGAGGACGCGCCGGCGGCGTTGATGCCGGCCGAGCCGCCGCGGATGAACACGCCGAACGGCCCCAGCGCGGTGTCGAAGCTCATGTCCTGCCCGACGGCCTTGGCGGTCACCTCGATCCGCGTGCCGGACCCCTCGTCGGCGTCGAAGGCGTAGAGGAAGGGCGTCGGGCTGGACGGGTCGGTGAGGTCGAAGCCGAGCGAGACCCCGACGCCCGCCCCGGCGCTGAGGTCCAGCGTGGCGTCGCCGCTGACGTCGATCAGGTCGCCCAGGACGAAGCCGTCGCCGAAGAACTGCGCCAGGTCGAAGCTGAGGGGCACCTGCTCGCTGACGCCCACGCCGAAGAAGAAATCCAGCCGCAGTGCGAAGCCGTCGCTGTCGTCCACCGACAGCTCAACGCTCGGATCATCGTGCTGGAACTGGCGAAGGTGGCGGATCTGCTCGAACAGCGAGGGGTCGTCGTTGCCGGGCACGTCGTTGACCCAGGCCAGATCGCCGGTGTTGAGCTGCGGGATCTCGTAGATCGGCTCGTCGCCCAGGGCGTTGTCCTGGCCCAGGTCCGGGTCGAACGTCTCGGGGTCGAAGTCCGGCAGGTGCAGCAGGTCCTCGATGAGCTCCTCGACCATCTGGAGGCTCTGGGCCGGGCTGCTCTGGAAATCCACCACGAAGCTGCCGAACTCCAGGGCGAAGCCCAGGAAGTCGCGGATGGAGAAGTTCAGCAGCGGGAAGTCGAACGACAGGAAATCCAGCCCCTCGACCTGGTCGAGGAAGTCCACCACGCTTTGGAGCCCTTCCACGATGCTCGCCAGCGAGAAGCCCTCGAACTGCTGGAGGTCTGGCAGGTTGAAGTCGATGGACGGCATCCGGAAGGGGTTCAGCCCGCCGAGGCCGAACTCCGGCAGCGTGACGTCTTCGGCCGTGAGGGACGGCGACGCCGGGTCCGGCAGCGACAGGCGGAAGCTCAGTTCCGGAAGCGCCCCGTCCGGCAGCGAGAAGCCCCCGATGCTCAGGTCCACCGACAGCGGAAGGTCGAAGTCCGCGCCGCCGACGATCTGCGGGCGCGCCGCGTACGCCGACTGCTCGACGCCCCAGCCGAGCCGGTCCACGGCGACCTCGCCCTCGGCCTCGGCGGCAGCGATGTCGGCGGCCGTGATGTCGTCGCTCGTCACCGCCAGCGTTCGCGCCACGCCGTCGACCAGGTAGGCCGTCAGCCTCCCCCCGCTGGAGCCGAAGCGCAGCACGCTGGCCAGGGGGACGTCGGTCTCCGTGACCTGGACCTGCCCGCCGGCATTCAGGATGGCCCAGCCGGTCGCGTCGGTCTGGACCCGCGGCGTGCGGACGGTGACGCCCGCCTGGGACCGCTCGAAGACATGCGTGTTCAGCACGTTCACGAGGTCGTCGACGGACTCGTTGCCGCCGAGCAGCACGTCGGGGATGACGAACGCGATGGGATCGGCTCCGGCGATCTCGACGGTGAAACGGGCGGTCTCGCCTGCCGGGATCTGCCCGTTGGCGGGCGCCGGCCCGGCAGCGACGGTCCGCATGCCGGCCTCGCCGAGGTCGCCGAACAGCTCGGACAACGTGAGGGTCCCGCCGGCGACGCCGTCGGCGTCGCCCAGGCCGAGCTGAAGCCCGAGGCTTCCGTCGATCGACGCCGCCTCGGCGCCCGGATCGTCGCCGTTGCCGATGAGCAGCTCGATGAAGCCGAGCTGGGCGGAAGCGTCGACGTCGTCGGCGATGAGCTCGATGGCGGGCTCCAGGCTCAGGTTGCGGACGAACCCCTTGTCGGTGATCGCCTCCCCGTGCAGCGGGATGCCGCGGACCACATCGTCGCCGATGCCGTCGCCGTCGAGGTCGGCCGCGTCGCCCAGCAGGCCGACGCCGAAGCCGGCCAGCGAACCGGACACCGCGCGCACGGTCAGCTTGCCGGCGGCCCCGGCCGGAGTGGTGTGGTCGATCAGCTCCAGGCCGGCGTTGTCCTCATCCACCTGCACGGTGAACTTGCCGTCGTTGCCCATGGCGTTGTGGAAGGCGTCGATGACGTCCCCGATGTCCGCCATGTCCGTGGTGAAGTCCACGAGCACCTCGGTGCCGTCGCGCAGCGTGACGAGGACGTCTCCGGCGACGCCGTCGGCCTCGGCGTCCGCGATGAGCTGGCCGATCGGCATGCCCGTCGGCGCCAGCTCGTCCAGCGACTTCCAGGTTCCGTCGGTCGCCCGCAGCTCGAAGCCCTCCCCGATCGGCGCGAGCTTGGCGCCGAGCGTGACGGTGAAGTCCAGGTCGGCCACGAGCGCCAGGTCGCTGTCGGTCGTGATGCCGATCAGGTCGGCGAGGTCGAAGTCGAAGTCCAGCTCGGCGTCGAGGACGGGGAAGTCGTGGCCGAAGTCGATCAGGAACAGCAGCTCCCGGCTGTCGGGGACGTAGGTGAACTTCGGGACGACCTGCTCGCCGATGAGGGCGGCGAACTCCTGGACGGTGGAGAAGGCCAGCCCGCCGGGCGTCTCGACGGACGATCCGGCCACCAGCAGACCCTCCCCGTCCTGGGCGCCCACCAGTGCCGTGCCTGCATCGGCCGCGGCGAGGTCGGTCACCGAGGAGTCGTCGCCCTTCGTGACGCTGGCGAAGGTCATCAGGCCCGCGTCGGCGTCATAGGTCACGCCGACGCCGTCGCGCCCGAGCGCGGCGTTGACGGCGGTTTCAAGAATGCCCGCCACGTCGTCCATGCCGCCGGCGCTGCTGAAGTCGATCCCGCCCGCGGTGACGGGCGCTGCATCCACGCTGATCGCCAGCGCACCGTCGGTGATCGGCGTCCAGTCGGCCACGTCCCAACTGCCCACCGCGACGGTGAGCAAGCCGGGCGCTTCGAGGTTCGACATCACGTTCGACGAGAACGCCGCCGCCACGTCGATCACGTCGCCCACCGTCTTGCCGCCCGAGAACGGGATCACCTGCCCGAAGACCGGCGAGGTGGTTCGCAGCTCGTCGAAGTAGACCCGCAGCCTCTCGACGATGCCGTACATCGCGACGTCCGTCAGATTCGCAAAGTCCTCGACCGCGCCCAGCTCGTTGTGGACGTCGACCTGCGGAGCGAAGCCCTCCCCGTCATCACGGAAGATGTCGGCCACGACCAGGGCAAGATGCGGCTGGGGAAGGTCTGCCGTGGAGAAGCCGCCGACCTCCGCGTTGACCGTGATGTCCAGGCCGACGCTTCCCGAGGGCGTCACGTCGAACAGCTCGCCGAACGGCGTGTTCCGCAGCTCGCCCAGCGTCAGCTCGCCACCGGCCTTGGTTGCCACCGTCGCGCCGAGCCGGAACATCGGGGCCGCCGCCACGCCCGCCATCTGGCCCTCGAAACCCAGGAATCCCAGTGTGCCTTCGACATCCAGCGGCGTATCGAAGTCCGCGACGACTTCCGCCCCCTCGGAGCGGAAGAAGAACGCTTCGGCTGCACTGGGCAGAGCGGCCAGGTCGATCCCGACAGTCCAATCGGATGAGAACCCCGCGGTCACCTCGCCCGCCAGGTCCGTGGAGATCGTCAGGGGGATGTCGCTGGGGTCCAGGCCGAGGTCCAGCTCCTGCCGGAACGTCCGCGCCACGTTGAACCCGAAGTCGAACGTCAACGAGTCCGACGCCGCATCGATCACGAGAGCGACGTCGCCGACGGCATCCGACCGACCCAACCGCTCGGCAAGCTCCTCGGCCGTGACGTACGGGTTGCTCTGCAGCAGGTCCGCGACGGGCTCGACCAGCTCCTGGCCGATCAGCTCCGCCAGGCGGAGCTTCTCGCCGAGCTTCATGTCCATCAGCGGGATCCAGACCTGCATGGCCGGGGAGGCATCCAGCTTCGCGCCGAACTCCTGGACGGCCTGGAGGCCCTCCAGCAACGCGTCGGTCGCCGCCCGCTGACGCTCCTCGATGGCGACGAAGTCCTCGCTGAAGGCCACCGAGGGCGCCTCGCCGCTGAAGGCATCGCTCGCGGACAAGACGATCTCGGGTCGCCCCAGGACCTGGAGGCCCTCGATCTCCGCGACGACGGGCAGCGTCATGTGCGCCGAGCCGTGCGGCGCCAGGTCGACCAGGTCTCCCACCTCCGTGGTCCGAAGGTCCTCGGCGCTGATGTCCTCAGACGAGAACATCACCGCAACCTGGGCATCGAGGTCCAGCGTGCCGTTCTGGACGGCCAGATCGATCAAGCCGAAGCCCAGGTCCGCGCTCAACAGGTCCGGGTCCCCCGCCGGAAGCCCGGCCGGGTCCGACTGCCCCGGCGAGAAGCCCAGCTCCTCGGCGCCCTGGATGGCGATGGAGCGGACGTCGTCAGTGCGTGCGGCCAGGACGATCCGCCCGTCGTCGCCCAGGCGGGCCTCCAGGACATCCGCCAGGCCGGCGTCGGCCAGCGAGTCGCCGAGGTCGTCAACGAGGTCCGACAACTGCGTGTTGTCCGCCGTGGCCGACGCCTCGACGGTCACGTCCACGGCCCCCGCGTCGTCGCTGAGCACCAGGGCGAACGTCAGGCTCTCGACGAGCTGTCCGTCTGCCGGTCCGACCTCTTCGCCGACGAGCCCCGGCAAGACCTCCGCCTCGGCGCCGAGGATCATCCGGGTCGGGCGGAGGAAGAACGCCCCGGCGGACACGTCCACGCCGAAGGTGAAGCTGAACTCCATGCCGAACGACGCGCTCGCCTCGACGCCGGTGCCCAACGAGAGGCCCATCTCCTCGGCCGCCGCGCCGAGCGTGAGCTGCGCGTCCACGATCCGCTGGGCCTCCAGGGTCACCTGGAACGCCATCTCGTCGCCGATCAGGTCGCCGGAGGCCGAGCCCGGAACCGCCGTCACGCTCAGGTCGGGCAGCTCGACGCTCAGGTCCTCCAGCGCCGCGACGAGGCCGTCCGTGTCGGCCCCGCCCGGACCGGGATCGAGGAAGTAGCCCTGGACGGGCTCGAGCAGCCCCTTCTGGAAGACATCGGCGACGTCCAGCGCCTCCCCGATGGCCTGGTCCACGAACGGGAGCGGCCGGGCCAGGTCGCCATAGGCGCTCAACTCTGCGCCGAAGTCCGTCATCGCCCCGAGGCCGTCCAGGAGGAGGTCCTGCTGATCCTGGGTGATCGCGGCGTCGAGCAGCAGCCGCGGCTCGAGCGGCTCGAAGCCGTCCGACGCCCGGCCGAGAGGCAGGGGACCCTCTCTGGCCGACAGCCGGCCGAGGGCCAGCCTGTGGAGCGCGCGCAACCGTTTCGCAGCATGGGAATTCAGAGACATCGCAGGCCTCCTGTAACGCCGAGGTGGGATTTTACACTCAGGCGAGGGTACTTTCGCGCCTCGCCGCGATCGGGATGTGATGCATCGCAGGTCCTCGCTTAACGCGTACGGCAGTGCTCACCCGTCACGGGAGGGGGCGTCTGTCCTGCCCGCACCTTCGCGGCAGAGAGACAGGCCCGAGGCCCTTCCACTGCACGGAAGACCAGACAAAGTTCCGCCGGTTGCCTCAGCTCTTCCAGACACAGGCACCCGGAGCAGGACAGAAGCGCGACTGCCTCCCGCGACGGAAGACTCAGCCCGCTCTCTGAACAGGCTGGAGCCACCAGGAATTCCGATTGTAGGCCGTATTAAGGCATTGTCAACCAGATAAGCAAGACCGAACGGCGCAGGGGCGCAGGGAATATGACACCTGGTATGCGGGTCTTGCTCGAGGAAGGAAGATGGCCGTCGCCAGCTACGGAAGCCCGGTTGGTCATCCTGGCCGTTGGCGGCGACGGGCCTTGGGCAACCAGACGGCGGTGAGGGACTTCGGCCAGAGCTCGTGGTACACCGGCACGCTCAACAAGGCCAACGAGTGGGGAGGCCTGTGGGACCGGTGGGGCCAGAATGGCCGGGACATGCGGCTGGAACGTCAGGACAGCCACGATGGCGTGCACCGAGAAGGTCACCGGCTGTGGCCGAATCGCCGACCATGCACTTGCCCCTGACGACACTGCGGGAGAAGTGTGCGCGGATCGGGTCAACCGGCCGTGGAGGCGGCCCTCTTCCGCCCTCCTCGGCTGTCGAAATGCCGCCCTGGCGCTCATCGCGCCGACGTGGGGGCCAGAAGATCTCAGAAGCAGGTTAGGCGTAAGCGGGGGGGGGGCAGTACGATGCACGCCAGATCGCCCGGCGGCACGGACCTGTTCCGACGAGGACGGCCCCATGCCGTCGGCCGCCTGAATGCGTGGCGATGATCTCAGCATGGAGACGAGGACACGACACGAACAGAAGGAAGCGAATGACGGTTGGGAGGGCGGCAGCCGTCGCAATGGCGGTTACGGCGGCGTATCAGGGGCTGCCAAGCGATGCGGTCGCGCAGCCTGCGAAGACGCAGAAGATCCAACCGTTCAGGCTAGCGCTACGGCGGCGAGATGGACGACGTGCGGCTGTACGAGCGTGCCCTTTCGGCTGCGGAGACCTCGCGGCTTCTCAAGGGCGGCCCCGACGCCGACGTCGTTACAAAGACGCTTCCCTCACAAGGCCAGCTCTATGCGGCTGCGAGGGCCTGGCGGCGGCTCCGTTGCGTCCGAACGCGCCGTTGCGCGACACTTTTCGGCCCTTCCGGCGAAATTCTCACGCCTCCCGCCGCGCCCCGGAAACGGCCGTAAGGCTCCGCGCGGCAATAACGTGAGCGAATTGTTGTAGTCTCTTTTGGCTTTTGG
>CAZXOC010000249.1:0-11115 GCA_964642165.1 uncultured Planctomycetaceae bacterium
GAACGCGCGTTCGGCGTTGGACGTTCGGAAGTCCGTTTAGCGGGCCGGCTTGCCGGCCGTGTTGCCGAGGCGCCGCCTCACGCCAGCAGCAGCCACATCGCGCCCACCAGCACCACGCAGATGCCCGACGTCACCACGAATCCCACCCACGACTGCGTGCTGGGCTTGACCAGGAACAGCCCCCCCGCCGTCAGCCAGCGCCGCTCGGGCGGGACGGCCTCGTCCAGCGGCAGCGCGAGCTTCTCTTCCTGCCCGATGGGCACGTAGATCTTCCGGAAGAACCGCTCGATGACCTCGCGCCCGGGCGGGGCCGACAGCAGGCTGCCGGCGATGCCGAAGACCACGCCGGCGATGAGGGGCAGCCCGCCCGTCGCCGCCTGCGGCCAGTCGAGCACGAAGCGGGTGACCACGAAGACCGTCGCCGCCGCCAGCGTGCTGCAGAACATGCCCACCGAGTTCATCCGCCGCCAGAGGACCCCCATCGCCACCGAGACGCCCACCGCGGCGGTCAGCTTGAAGTAGTTCAGGATCGACTCCACCACGCTGTGTCGCATCGCGATGGCGAAGCCCAGCGCCGCGGCGATGACCACGATCCCCGCGATCCGCGTGACGTGCACGTAGTGCGCCTCGTTGGCGTTCGGGCGGATGTAGCGGCGGTAGATGTTCTGGGAGAACAGCCCCGCCGTCGTCACCTGCAGGGCGTCGCCGGTGGACATCGCCGCGGCGAGCACGCACGCCAGCATCACGCCCTGGAGCAGCTCCGGCAGGAGGTACCGGATGGAGTCGCCGAAGGCCGCGTCCTTGTGCACCGTCGCGCCCTGGCGGATCAGGAACGCCAGCCAGCAGAGCCCCAGGATGCACCAGCCCATCGTGCAGACGCGTTTGAGCACGTTGCCGTAGGCGAAGCCGACCCGCCCCTCCCACTCGGTGCGCCCGGCGGAGGTGACGGAGATCAGGTGCGGCTGGCCCAGCATGCTGAACGGCGCGGCGATGCACAGCACGGGCACGGCGAGCAGGGAGAAGTACTTCGGGTCGAAGAGGCCGAGGTTGTGGCGCTGGGCGGTGGTAGCGGCCGCCAGCGTCGCCTTCGCCTGCGACCAGCCGCCGACCAGGTGCAGCGCGACGGGGATCGCGACGAACGACAGGGCGATGATCATCAGGCCCTGGATCATGTCGGTGCGAATGGCGGCGACGATACCGCCCCAGTAGCTGTAGACGACGAAGACGACGGTGGTGACGAGGAGGATGCCGAGGAACCACGCGTCGGCCTCCCGCTGGGAGCCCACGCCGCGGGCGGCCCAGGCCTCGGAGACCTGCCCCTCGCCCTCGTCGCCGGCCGGGGCGGCGACGGCGGCCGTCGCCGGCGCCGAAGCCGGACGCGTTGCCGCCGGCGCCACCACCGTCGCCTTGCCCATCATGCCCTGGACGGTCCGCGTCGTCGCCAGCAGGACACTCGCGCAGACGATCATGCCCGCCAGGCCCGCCACCAGGATGTACAGCACGCTCGCCGCCGGGCCGAAGCGCTCCTCGAAGTAGTCCGCCATCGTCAGGCAGCGCATCCGCCGGACGATCGGGGCGATGATCCAGTAGAACGGCGTGCCGAACATCCACATCCAGGAGACCCAGATGCCCGACGCGCCGCGCTCGACGGTCTTGCTGGTCACCCCGGCGACGTCCCCCGGGTGCGTGCCGGCGCCGAAGGCGTGCATGACCATGTACCAGACGCCGAACTGCCGGCTGCCCAGGAGGAAGCCCGCCCGGTCGTGGATGCCGCGCTTCGACCACCAGCCCAGGAGGAGCATCCCGACGAAGTACAGCGCGACCACCACCCAGATCGTGACGTCCAGACCGAGGAAGTCCATGCGCAGTGCCTCCGGCGTCGGGGGGTATTTCGATACGAACACGCCCGGCGTCCGACGGGGACGGGGGCGCGGGATACGTGCTCAGCACTCCGGGCGGACGGCTACTTCCACGTCGCCTTCGGCGGCTCGGCGTAGTCGCCCCACCGGGCGTCCACCTTCGCCTGCTTCTCCGTGCCCTCGTGGAAGAAGATGCGATACCGCCACGTCCGCTCCTTGCCGTCGGCCAGCGTGTAGTCGCCGCGCTGCTTCTTCCGCGTGAAGTGCGACAGCCCGAACGGGTTCGCCGTCAGCAGCCCGTACGTCCGCGCGTGCCACGTCGTCGGGTGACGCAGGTTGCCCGGCGCGTCGAAGATCGCGAAGCCCAGCCGCTTGCCGTCCACCATCCCGGAGCAGTCCACCCAGCGGGCCTTCTTGCCCCAGGCGCCGCCGGCTTCCTCGCCCTCGGAGTTGACCAGTCGCCCCTTCTCGCCCTTCCGGTCGCAGCGAAGCTCCGGGCGCATCCGCGTGGCGCACAGCCCGCCCTCCTTCGTGTCGCCGAAGAGCACCTTGCCGTACTTCGCCGCAAAGGTCAGCTCCAGGTCCAGCATCCGGTGCGTGTCGGGCAGGCGGTAGACCCGCGCCGTTCGCACCTCGGCCATGACCGGCTTCTTGTCGATCGTCGTCCAGTCCAGCGTCTCCCGGAACATGCCCATGACCGCCCCGCCGGCGACGGCCTCGAAGCCCTTGTGGACGATGTACCCGGCCCGCCCGCCGATCGACCAGTTGTCCACGCCGTTGACCGCCCCGTGGGCCACGTAGATGCTCGTGTGATGTGGGTGGTCGGTGGCCACGTTCTTCGGCAGGTCCTTCTGGATCATCGGGTACGGGCGGGTCATCGGTACCTGCCCGGGCCCGTAGACGGGGAAGAAGTACGGCCGGCGGAGGACGGCCTTGCCGATCGTCTTCGGCAGAAACACGTAGCTCGTGAACGGCATGCCGTCGATGGCGACGTCGATCCTGGCGGCGAGCTGCTTGACCTTCACGGCCTTGGAGGCGCCCGCCCCGGCGGCGCCGAGATCGACCGAGTAGCTCTTGCTCGCCCCGGCGGCGAGCTTGTCGAGGACGAACCACAGCTTGCCCTCGGCGACCTGGCAGGGGACGTCCTTGCCGGCGTCGGTCATGCGGGCGTTGGCCGTGCCCGCGGGCAGCTCGACGGACATGGGCACGAAGGCGCGGGGCTTGTCACCCGCCTCGACGACGAGCGTTCGGGCCGCCGCCTGGGCGGACGGCGCGCTGCACGCGGCCAGGCAAACCGCGGCGATCGGCAGCAGGCCAACGGCGATCTTGACGTGGTGCTGAAGGTCCATGAGTCTCTCCTGGGTCACACGATGCGTCGTCCACGACGGCACTACAGTATGTTCCAACCCCCCGCGTGGCCAGGGGGTCGCGCGAAAAAGCCCGCGCGCGCCGCCGGGCCGGGGCCGTGGATGGCCCGGTGCGGCCGCGCAGTTTTGCGTTGAAAAACCGCCGCTTCGGCGGCACACTTCGCCGTGGCGAACCCCTAAGTGAAAGGACCCAGCGATGCCCATGAAGAAGTTCATCAACGATCCCGCCAACCTCACGCCGGAGCTGCTGGAAGGCTACGCCATCGCCTACGGCGACAAGATCAGGCTGGCCGGGGGCGACCGGAAGATCGTCGTCCGGGCCGAGCCGAAGAGCGAGGCGAAGGTCGCCCTGGTCACCCTGGGCGGCTGCGGGCACGAGCCCGCGCTGAGCGGCTTCGTCGGCGAGGGGATGCTGGACGTCAGCGTCGTGGGCGACATCTTCGCCGCGCCGGGACCCCCGTCGGTGATCGAGGCCCTGAAGATGACGGACCGCGAGGCCGGCGTGCTGTTCGTCGTGCTCAACCACGCCGGCGACGTCATGAGCGCCAACATGGCGATGGAGATGGCCGGCCAGCAGGGGCTCCACGTCCGCATGCTCCTGACGCACGAGGACATCGCCCCGGGCATGAACGCGCCCGACGAGGACCGCCGCGGGCTGGTCGGCTGCATCCCGCTGTACAAGATCGCCGGGGCCGCCGCCGAGGCGGGAAAGAGCCTCGACGAGGTCTGCCGCGTCGCGGAGAAGTTCAACGCCCAGATGGCCACGCTGGCCGTGGCGCTGAAGACCGCCACCCACCCGCAGACCGGCGAGGAGATCTTCACGCTCGGCGACGACGAGATGGAGATCGGCATGGGCCAGCACGGCGAGGCGGGCACCGGGCGCAGCGCGATGATGACGGCGGACCAGACCGCCGACGCCATGCTCGAGCAGCTCCTCAAGGCCGTCGGCGCCACCGAGGGCGACCGCGTCCTGGTCCTGCTCAACGGGGCCGGAGCGACGACGCTGATGGAGCTGTACGTCATCCTCCGCCGGATCAAGCAGATCCTCGACGGCAAGGGCATCGAGCTGGCCCGCGCCCGCGTGGCGGAGTTCCTGACCGTCCAAGAGATGGCCGGCTTCCAGATGTTCGTCGCGAAGATGGACGACGAGCTGCTGGCGCTGTGGGACGCGCCCTGCGACACGCCCTACCACACGGTCCGCTGAGAGCCGCGGAGGGATTGCGATGCCGGAGACGATCGACGGCGACGACATCGCCCGCATGATCCGGGCGGCCGTCGGGCAGGTCCGCGCCAACCACGAGAGGCTCTCGCAGCTCGACTCGGCCTTGGGCGACGGCGACCACGGCTCGGCGATGCGGCGGGCCGTCGAGGCGGCGGAAAAGGCCCTCGACGGCGCCGAGTCGCACGCGCCGGGGGCCATGCTCCAGGCCGTCGCGTGGGCGGTGATGGGTGCTGCCGGCGGCGCGCCGGGCCCGCTGCTGGGCTCGCTGCTGCTGGGCATGAGCACGGCGGCGGGCAATGACGACCGGTTCGACGGCGCCCGCGTGGCGGAGCTGTTCGAGTCCGGGCTGGCGGGCCTCCGCAAGCAGACCAAGGCCGAGGTGGGCGACAAGACGATGGTGGATGCCCTGGTCCCAGCCGTGGCGGCCATCCGGGCGGCCGCCGACGCCGCCGAGCCGATCGGCGCCGCGATGCGGCAGGCCGCCGACGCCGCCGACGCCGGCGCCGAGGGCACTCGGGACATGCTGGCCCGGCACGGCAAGGCGCGGAACATGGGCGAGCGGACGCGGGGGCACGTCGATCCCGGCGCGACGTCGGTGGCGCTGCTCTTCCGCGGCTTCGCCGAGGCGCTGGCGACGGGGGAGTGATGCGGAGCGACGGTGCGCTGACATCGAAGAGCGGAGCCCATGGGCCGCCGCCCATGGGCGTTGGGGCGCAGCGCACGGAACGGACGAACGGTAAACGGAACAGCAGGATCAACAGCAGACGAGGACGAGACTCACATGCCTGACGCGGACGCCACCAAGGACAGCAAGGACTTCGGCATCGGCATCCCCCAGGAGACGCCGGGCACCTTCCTCAAGGGCTCGGCGGACCTCGACTGGGGCATGAAGGACCGCCTCGCGCGGATCTTCCGCCCGCCCAGCGGCCGGGCGGTGATGCTGGCCTTCGACCACGGCTACATCATGGGCCCGACCAGCGGCCTGGAGCGGATGGACCTGACCATCGTCCCGCTGATGCCCTACGCCGACTGCCTCATGTGCACGCGCGGGGCACTGCGCCAGATCGTCCCGCCCACGTGCGGCAAGCCCATCTCGCTGCGCTACTCCGCCGGCTCGACCGTCCTGACCGAGCTGAACGACGAGTGCGTGATGGACATCGAGGAGGCCGTCCGCCTGAACGCCTCGATGCTGGCCGTCATGGTCGCCATCGGCAGCAAGTTCGAGGCCCAGACCATCCGCAACCTCACGCGCACGATCGACCTGGGCAGCCGCTACGGCATCCCCACGCTGGGCGTGACGGCCGTCGGCAAGGAGCTCACCCGCGACGCGCGGTACCTCGCCCTGGCCAGCCGCGTCTGCGCCGAAAACGGCGCCCACGTCATCAAGACGTACTTCTGCCGGCCCGGCTTCGAGCAGGTCACCCACGCCTGCCCCGTGCCGATCGTCATCGCCGGCGGGAAGAAGCTGCCCGTCCCCGACGCGCTGCAGATGGCCCGCGACGCCATCGACCAGGGCGCGGCGGGCGTGGACATGGGGCGCAACATCTTCCAGGCCGACCATCCCGTCGCGATGATCCGGGCCGTCCGCTCCATCGTCCACGACGGCGAGACGCCCGAGAAGGCCCTCGACCTCTACGAGACGCTCAAGAACGAATAGCCCGCCGCCGGACGGTCAGTTGGCCGCCCAGCACTGGAGCCGGCCATCCGTCGTGGCCAGGAGGACCCGGCCGCCGGCGACGATCATGCCGTCGAACACCGGCGGGGAGTCCAGGGGGTAGTCGGCCGTCTTCCGCCCGCTGCGCTTGTCCAGCACCCACAGCCGCGCGCCCCGCTGCCCGGCCAGGGCGGCCGCCTGCTCCGACATCTTCCGGGCGAAGATCGCCTCGTTCGACCGCCCCCACATCTCCTTCTCGTCGACGACGTCCGGAGGCCCGGCGACGAGCAGCTCCCCGTCCGTGACCACCATCGCCCGCACCACCACCGGCGGGTGCGACATCTTCCAGTTGTAGTCCACCGTGGTGAGGTCCCGCTCCGGGTGCTTGGCCCGCTCGCGCCAGTCCGTCATGTCGTTCTTGATGCGCCCGCGCCGGCGATGGAACATCGCCCGGTACGGCGAGCCGTGCTTCGCGCCGTACAGCCGGTACTCCAGCACGGAGGAGTTGCAGAGGTACTCCGGGTCGCGGCTGTAGCCGTACACCTGCTCGGCGTCGACGGCCATGATCCGCCCGCTGGCCGTCAGTCGCCCCGGCACGTGCCAGTACTCCCACACCTCGCCGGCGCCGCGGCCGTAGATCCAGTACGACCGGTGGTACCACGAGCCGTCCAGGAAGCTGGTCGGCGAGAACAGGTGCACCCCCTCGCCGCGCTGGGTGAAGGGGCTGACCATCCAGCTCCGCTCCGCCAGCGGCTGGCCTTCCGGGGAGAACACCGGGCTCGTGACGCGCTTGCCGTCCAGGGAGAACGGCTGCGTCTTCATGTACACCACCTTCCCGTCGCTGGAGAGGATGTCCTTCGTGGCGACGGGCATCTTCCGCGCGAGCATCAGGTCCTGGAGCGTCTTGTTCGTCCCGGGGACCTTGCGGTCCATCTTCGTCTCGGACAGCAGCGTGCCGGTCTCGGCGTCCAGGCGCACCATCGACATCCCGCCGTCGAGGAACATCGACCGCCCGGCCACGGCGTAGACGCAGCCGTCGACGATCAGCACGCTGCCGTGGAGCGGCCAGACCGACTCGACCTGCCCGTACGAGACGAGCTTGCGGTCCGCGGGCGCCGCACGGCAGCGCCAGACAAGCTGCCCGTCGGAGGCCCTCAGGGCGTAGACGCACCCGTCGGCGCAGCCGAACACGGCCATGCCGCGATGGATCGCCGGCGGCGAATCGACCCGCCCGCCCGCGACGTAGTGCCACCGCTCCCGCCCCGTGCCGGCGTCCAGGGCGTAGACGGTGTGGCGGTCCACGGAGGCGAGGTAGACCGTGCCCCCCGCGGCCACGGGCTGGGTGAGCCGCCCGCCGATCTGGGCCTGCCACCGTCGCTTCAGCGACCCCGGCACGCGGCACGCCACGTGCCCGCTGCGGCGGTTGTCGTGACGGAAGACGGGCCACGAGCCGCCGTCCTCGGCCCTCCCGGCGGCCGGCTTCGCGGCGACCTTCCCGTAGGCCGGCCCGCGCTCGAGCCTCGCCCCGCCCGGCTCCCACCGCGTCTCGCCGGCGGCGACGGCGTTGAAGCCGGTCAGCTTCGTCTGCATGTAGCACGCGCAGGCGTGTTGCGGCAGGTAGAGCAGGCCGTTGGCGGGCATCACGCCGTAGATGCACCCGCCCCGCGTCCAGTGATGGATCTGCCAGGACTCGGCGTCGATGTTGACGAACGACGTGCCCGTCCGCGGCGCCAGCAGGAACCGCTCGGTGGCCTTGCCGGGATAGCACCGCTGGTGCATGAAGTAGGTCCCCGGCGGGCAGGAGATGCTCGCCGACGGCTTGCCCGTCCGGATATCCCAGGACACGTAGCTCTTCTTGCCGTTGTTGAAGGCCCACACGCGGTCCTTCATGACGAAGAAGTCCTCGATGCAGTAGTGGCCGCTCCGCGGCTTGCCCTTCACCGCCCAGAGCGGCCTGCCGGTGGCGGCGTCGAAGACGTGGATCGTCCCCTGCGGCGAGAAGACGACCCGCCCGTCGCGCATCGCCAGCCGCGGGGCGTACTCCGTGCCGATCGTCCTGCACTTCACGGCCGGCGAGGCCCAGAGCTCCTCGCCGCTGCGCCGGTCCAGGCAGACCACCCGCCCGTCGTAGAAGCACACGTGGCGGCCGTCGACCGCGAGCGTCATGGGCCAGGCGGACCGCTCCTTGCGCCACAGGACCTTGCCCGTGTCGGCCTCGATCGCCACCAGGCGCTTCTGGTCGGGCGTCGGCGCCCAGCCGCGCCGGGCGCGGGCGCCCTCGCTCCAGCAGTGCGAGTTCTCCTGCCGGTAGTCGCACGTCCTGGGCTTCAGGTCGACCAGGGCGAACAGCACGCCGTCGGACACCACCAGGTCGGCAAGGGACTCCGCCTCGTACGTCCGCCTCACCTTGCCGGTCGCCGCGTCCAGGGCCAGCAGCGCCTTGCCCACGCCGGGGGCCACGTACACCGTCTCCCCGCAGGCCACCAGCCGCCGGCAGATCGCCGCCGGGCCCGACTTCAGCGGGAAGAGGTGGTTGAACCAGCCGGGCAGCGGCCTCGTCCACAGGACGGTTCCATTGAAGGCGTCCTTCGCCGTCAGCGTCCACTTCGACGGGAGCTGGATCGACGCCGTCGGCCCCTCGTCGGCCACGTAGAACACGCGCCCGCCGGCCGAGACCAGCGCCTGCATGCTCGCGGTGTGGTCGTGGTTGCGCCCCCACCGGGGCGAGCCGACCCACTGGAGCCTCTTCGGCGGGGCGACCGCCCTGTCGCGCGACACGCACGTGCCGCCCGCGTCGTGCAGGTAGTGCGTCCACTCGTCGATCGCCTCCGGGCGAGGCTTCACCGTCCGGGACCACGCGCCGCCCTTCTTCACCTGCGCGACGCCCCCCGGCACGAGCACGCGCATCACCTCGTCCATCGGCACGTCGCCCAGGTCCTCCGCCACCACGAGGTTGACGAGATTGTCGATGTACGGCAGCCGCTTGCCCGCGAGCCGATCGATCGAAACGGCGCCGCAGCGCCCCAGCTTGTGGAGCAGCTCGCGGGCCTGGACGACCTTCGCCGCGTCGCCGTCCAGGCCCTGGACCAGGTAGCGGTCGTTGGCCCGCAGCGCCGCCGTCAACTCGCCCGCCTGCCCTGAGCTCGTCGAAGGGCCGCAGCCGACGTGAACGACCAGCCCGCCCTTCACGCCGGCGGCGTCGAGAATGTCCGCCGCCTGGTCGGCCCGCGCCGCCGCCGCCGCCAGGGCCGGAAGCAAGGCCCCCACCACCCAACGTCTCGTCTCTCGCCCGTTGCTCATCACGTCACCTTTCCGGATGCGCCGCAGCCGGCTGCGACGGCCCACGCCGCCCAAGCCGACCGGCGATTCCCACTTCGTCCCTCTCCCGGACAGACAGCCGAGCGCCTGACCGGCCGGTCCGCTATCCTATCCTGCCGTCTGGCCCCTGCCAACGGCCTTCCGCGCGTCCGCCCCTGTGGCGGGCCATCCGCGATGCGCTAAGCTAAACTCGCCTCTTGACATATATCCCAATGGGCCGTACAATGCGTTCGGTCGTGGGCGCGGGGTCGTCCGTGGACGGATGCCCCGCAAGGTCGACCGACAGGAGGAACTCCGCCGCCGCTGCTCGTCTTCGGCGCGGCTCGCGTGCCGGCCCGGAGCCCGTGCGGCAGAGTTCCCTTCGAAAGGGCCCATGAGCATGAAACCCCTGCGCAGAAGTCTCTGGTCGGTGACGATCGCTGCCGTCAGTGTCGCCGCCTGGTGCGACCGGTCGGCCGTCGCGTCCTATATCGTCGCCTGGGGCCGGAACGACACCAACCAGTGCAGCGTGCCCGCCGGCGGCGATTTCGTCGACGTGGCCGGGCTGTGGGACCGCGGCATGGCCCTGAAGTCCGACGGCACCCTCGTCAACTGGGGCCGCCAGCTCGTCAGCCCGTCGCACGTGCCCCAGCCGAGCGGGACCTTCTCCGACATCGACGCGCTCAACGACCACATCGTGGCCATCAAGCCCGACGGCTCGCTCGTCGACTGGGGGTACAACTACTTCGGGACGTGCAACAACACGCCGGCGGGCACGAACTACGCGAGCATTTCCGCCGGCGGATGGCACTCCCTGGCCCTGCGGTCGGACGGGTCGATCGCCGCCTGGGGCCGCAACGACGCCTACCAATGCAACGTCCCCATGCACCTGCCGCCGAATGGCTTCGCCGCCGTCGCCGCCGGCGGGGAGTTCTCCGTCGCCCTCCTCTTGGGCGGATCGGTGGCCGCCTGGGGCAGGGATGCAAACTCGCAGGTCAGCAACGCGCCTGTGGGGAACAACTTCGCCGCCGTCGCTGCCGGGTGGGACCACGCCCTGGCCCTCAAGAAAGACGGCTCGCTCGTCTCCTGGGGACGCGACGACTACGGCCAGGTCACCAGCACGCCCACCGGCAGCAACTTCGTCGCCATCGCCTGCGGGTACGACCACAGCGTCGCCCTTCGCTCCGACGGCACCCTCGCCGCCTGGGGCTTCAACGCCTTCAACCAGTGCAACAACGTGCCCACCGGCAACCAGTTCACCGCCATGGAGGCCACGGCCTACGGCGGGCTGGCCCTCACCCCCGTCCCCGAGCCCGCCACCGTCGCCCTCCTCGGCCTCTGCGGGCTGCTCCTGCGCAGAAGGCGATCGCCCCGCTGACCCGCTCCATCGGGCCCCCTCCGTTCCAGCAGCCTCGGCATGGTGACGGAGACACCTCAAACTCCCCCCATTTCTGTCTACACAATGGGGAGCACCTCAAGGGCCCTTCCGGAACAGCTCGTGGCCGTTGAGGGACGGGCTCCCGTCTGGCGCCGCGGCCGGGGAGGACTTCGCCGACGCGACGCCAAGCCGCCCAGACCGGCGGGAGGCGACCGACCAGAGGCGCAGGGCGCTGGAGGGCCTCGGGGGCATTGGGGCAACCGACGACCGCACGTGTCGGCCCCGCTCGGCGATCCCCCTGCCGCCCCGACGAGCGCGCCCTAGCGCGACACTTTTCG
>CAZXOC010000250.1:0-11069 GCA_964642165.1 uncultured Planctomycetaceae bacterium
GGTAGAAGTTGAAGAAGTCCAGGCTGTGGCCCTTCATCAGGAACGTGTTGCCGCGAAGGGCGTAGGAGTAGACCCAGGGCTGGCGGGCGGCGGGGCTGTCGGTGCGGCCGGCGGCGAGGGCCTTCGCCTTGGCGGCGTTGGCGGCGGCGAAGGCGTCGCGCAGCGGCGAGAACAGCTTCGCCGAAAGGTGGTTGTTGAAGCGGAGCGTCCAGTATGCCCGCAGGGCCTCCTTCGGGTCGGTCAGGTCCGGGGCCGCCGCCGGCTGTCCACGAGGCGCCCAGCCCCCGGCCGGCGAGACCTGTTCCCACGTTCGCTTGCCGAAGCGCGCCGGCGTCAGGCCCCGGGCCTTCAGGAACTCGCGGAAGCCCGCCGCGCACCGCGGGCAGACGGCCAGGTGCCCCTTGCCCTCCGGCGAGCGGTCGATGACCGTCCCGATCTCGTCGACGGTCAGCCCCCAGACCTCTCCGACGGGCAGCTCCAGCACCGCGAGGGACTGCTTGACGCCGTCGGCGGTCCGCTGCCGCACGCCCGGCGCGTACGGGCAGCCGGCCTCGGGGTCTTTCAGGCGAGGCGGGCGCCACGTCGGGACGGGATAGCCCATGGCCGGCAGGATCGCGCCGCGGTCGAATTCCTTCGCGAAGCCCCGCTTGTGACGGATCATCTCCCGGAGCAGCTCCGGCGGCGTGCGGAAGCCGTTGACCCCGAGCTGCCGCAGCGCCCGGCACTCGGCGGCGACGATCGCCTGGTTGGTGTGGCGGATCCCGTAGCCGATGCCCGTGCCGTAGCCGCCGACGTTGTTGAGGATGGCGTACTTCCTCGGCCGCGGCCAGCTCGCCCGGGGGAGGCCCTCCAGCCACGCCGCCCGCCGCGTCGCGTAGGCCAGCAGCCCGGTCAGCTCGCCGAGGAACGCCGGGTCGGCGGGCGTCCTGCCCCCGGCCAGGCGGTACGCCGGGATGACGATGCCGACCGTTCCGCCGTCGGGCCCGGCCTCGGCGAGCCTCTTGACCACCTTCTCGCCATACCGGAACTCGAACTCGAACTCCGCGCCGGTCGAGTACTCGACGCGGACTCGCCGCCCGTCCGCCTCGCGCCGCGCGCGCCCGGGCCGACCGGCCGTCACCGTGAGGAACATCTTCCCGGGGAAGGCGCTCCGCCCGGCGAAGGAGCTGACCTTCACGGCCGGGCTCCACTGCCCGATCGGGAGCTTCTCCTCGGTGAAGCTCCCGCGGAGCACGCTGCCGCCCATTCCCTCGCCCTTGCGGCGCCAGTGGATGGCCGTGGGCTCGGGCGGCGTGATCTTCGTCACCCGGACGCGCATCGTGAAATCGTCGGGCACCGTGAAGCTGTCATCCACGACGGCCACGTCGATCTGCCCCGTGTCCGCCGGCGCGCCGGCGCGGCCGGGGGCGCCGGCCGCGGCGATGGCCCACACGACTGCGGCATACGTAGCTCGATGCATGTGCGTTCTACCTGGAGTGTTGAACGTTGCGAGCCCTCGCGCGGAGTCACCGGCTTGCAGTTGTCTTTCCGGGCGGCGAGGCGGTATGGTGACCCGGCCGCGGAATATCCCGCGGGGCGCCGAAGCGAGGGGGCCCGAGGCGACATGAACCGCGCGTACGAGCTGCTGGAGATCCTGGACAGCCGGAACGTCTGTCTGCCGGCGTTGGACATTGCCGGCGGGCAGGGCGACTTCCTCCGCGGCGTGCTGGGCGCCTGCGAGACGGCGCGGTGCCCGGCGTGGCTGCTGGTGTACGCGCCGGCCGGGGCCTACGACAGCCTCGAGGCCTGCGCGGAGACCGTCGCCTTCCACGCCGCGCGCGCCTCCGTGCCGGTCCTTCTGCACCTGGACCACGGGCGGGAGGAGCAGGCCGTCGAGGCGGCGCTGGCGTGCGGCTTCGACAGCGTGATGTTCGACGGCTCGGCGCTGCCGCTGGAGGAGAACATCCGCCGCACCCGGGCGATGGCCGAGCTGGCGCACGCGCGCGGAGCGGCCATCGAGGGCGAGATCGGGCGCATCGGCGCCACCGACCGCGACGGCATCGGCACGCACGCCCTGACCGATCCGCAGGACGCCTCGCGCTTCGTCCGCGAGACGAGCGTGGACATCCTCGCCCCCGCCGTCGGCAACGCCCACGGGCTCTACGAGCAGCCGCCGAAGCTGCGGTTCGACCTCATCGAGCAGATCGCCGCCGAGACGCACGTGCCGCTGAGCCTGCACGGGGGAACGGGCATCCCCCTCGGCGACGTCCGCCGGGCCGGACAGCTCGGCATGCGGAAGATGAACGTCGCGACCGGCCTGCACCGCCGCTTCAGCGACGCCCTTCACGCCGCGGCCGCGGGGGTCGATCGCGCCGACTTCCGCTGGCGTTCCGCGCTGAAGGCGGCGCGCGAGGCCGTCCGCGAAACGGCCTTGGAGATCATCCGCCCGCTGGACTGCGAGGGAATCGTCTAGTGGCTCGATCCGCCGCGGCCAAGAAGGTCATCGGCCTGGGCCTGTCCGTCGTGGACCAGCTCATCCTGTGGCAGGACATGAGCCGCCCCGTGCTGGGCAACCGCATCCTCGCCTGCGAGACGCAGGGCGGGGGCATGGTCGGCACGGCGCTGGTGGCGGTGTCGCGGCTGGGCGGCGCGGCGGAGTTCTGGGGCGCCGTCGGCAGCGACTGGATGGGCGAGTGGATCGTCGCGGGCCTGGCCGCCGAGGGCGTCGACACCAGCCAAGTGGTCCGCGTGCCGGGCGGGCGAGGCCCGTTCGTGCTGGTGTGCGTCGATCAGCCGACGGGCGAGCGGCATTTCCCGCACTACACGGGGCGCCTGGAGCCCGACGGGCCGATCGGGTCGCTGGAGCGGCTGAGCGGCACCGGCTGCGTCCTCATCGACGCCACGCAGCCGGAGAGCCAGCTTCGCCTCGCGGCGGAGGCCCGGCGGCTGGGCGTGCCGGTCGTGGGCGACTTCTCCAGGATCGGCCAGACCACCGCCGCCCTGCTGAAGCACGTCGACTACGCGATCTTCTCGGAGGGCGCGCTGGGCGACCTCGACCCCGGCGCCGACCCGCGCGCCGCCTGCGAGAAGCTCCGCTCGATGGGCCCTCGCTGCGCGGTCATCACGCGGGGCGCGAAGGGCCTGGCGTATCACGACGGCGAGACGTACGGCGAGATGCCCGCCTTCGACGTCGACGTCGTCGACACCACCGGCGCCGGCGACGTGCTGCACGGGGCGTTCTGCTACGGCCTCGTCCAGGGCTTCGACCTGGAGCGGAACCTCCGCTTCGCCTCCGCCACGGCGGCCGTCAAGTGCACCCGCCTCGGCGGCCGCGCCGGCATCCCCAACCGCCAGGAAGTCGAGCGGTTCCTTCAGGAACACCAAGGCGCGGTCTGATGCAGGTCAGGGGCGGGAAGGCTCCTTCTGAGCCGCCCGGGCCAGCGCCGCCCGCGCTCGCCGGGTGAGCAGGGCGCCGGGCGCTCCCCGGGTGAGCGTTTGGAGGACGCGAAGTGCCTTCGGCGTGCCGATCCGCTCCAGGACGGCGACGGCCCGGATCGCGCCGACGGCCTCGTTGGGGGCCACCAACTGTCTGGGGATCTCCACGAGGAGCTCGCGGAGGCGCTGCCGGACCTCCTCCGAGTCCGTCTTGCCCAGGGCCTCGCGCAGGTCGGGCTCCACGGGAAGGCCCAGCGCGCGGAGGCGCTCGAAGGCCTCGGTTCGGGCCTTGTATCGGTCGGCCCCGAGCTGCCGGATGAGCCCGGCCACACGTTGGGGCACCGGCGCGGGGGCGGGCCGGAGGCGCGGCGCGAGCAGCCCGACCGCCTGTTCCCCGGCCGCGACGAGCGCCCACGTGGCCTGGTACGCCTTCGTCGCGTCGTTGCCGCGGAGATCCTGCCACAGCCGCTCCGCCCCCGCCGGGTCGAACGGCCCGGAGGGCGGCAGGGCGGCGCGGACCTTCGACACGTCCCACACCAGCGCGGTCGTGTCGTTGCACGTCGATGCCAGCCGCCGGGCGTCCGGCGAGAACGCCAGCGAACGGATCCACGCGCGGTGGCCCCGCAGACGCCCGATCTCCTCGCCGTCGTCGGCCCGGAGCAGCACGATGCGGTGTTGGGGAGCGACCAGGGCGATGACGCGGCCGTCGGGAGAGAACGCGGCGGTCTCCTCGCACAGCCTCATCTCCCCGGGCTGGTCGACCGCCAGGACCGTCTTGCCCGAGCAGGTCTCCACGAGGACGAGCTTTTGGTCGGTGACGTAGGCGAGGACGTCCTCGGACGGCGCGAAGCACACGCCGCCCGCGCTGCCATGCCCGTCGGTGCGGAGCGTGTACAGTCTGATGCCGGCGACGACGGCCCAGAGGTCGATGGTCCGCCCGTCACCGTTGGCGACGGCCAGCAGTTCCGCGTGCGGCGCGACGGCGGCGGCGCTGATGCCGTGGGGGCTGCCGGTCCAGCGGCGCTCGACGCGCCCGGTGCCGGCGTCCCACACGACGTGCCCGGGATGCCCCGCGACGCAGACGCGCCGACCGCCGGCGAGGAACGCGGCGCGGTTCGGCCACCACTTGTCCAGCGTCAGCCGGTGAAGCTCCCTGCCGGAAGAGCCGTCCCACGCCCGGACCGTGCCGTCGTACGCGCAGGAGACCATCGTTCTTCCGTCGGGCGAGAACTCCGCCGAACACAGGTTGCTCGTGTGCCCCGTCAGCTTGCCGGAGTGGCGCCCGGTGTCGCGGTCCCACAGGTGAACGGTGTGGTCCTCGCAGGCGGTGGCGACGGTCCGGCCGTCGGGCGAGAAGCCCACCGAGGCGCTCGCGCGGCGGTTGCAGGCGTCGGCGAGCCTCCGCGCCCCGGTGGCCAGGTCCCACATCTCAACGACATGCGTCCCGGCCGTCGCGAGCGTCCGGGCGTCCGGCGAGAAGGCCAGCAGCTTCGCCCACGACGTGATCCGGCGCACCTCGACGCCCTTCGCCACGTCCCACAGGCGGATCGTTCCGTCGATGCACGGCGCCGCCAGCAGCTTCCCGTCCGGCGAGAATACGACGGTCGCCACGACGCCCATGGTGTTGACCAGGACGAGCAGGCCGCCCGGCGAGCCCGGAAGGGACAGCGTGCGGACGAGCTTCCCCGTCGCGGCCTCGATGACGTCGATTCGGCTCTGCCGGTCGCGGGTCGGCCCGGCGCACCACGCGAGCAGCTTGCCGTCCGGGCTGAAGGCCGGCGGCGACGGGTACAGCCCCCCCGCCTCCACCTTGCGCAGCACCCGCCCCGCGGCGACGTCATAGAGCTGCACGTGCGCCTTGGCGTCCAGGCTGATGCCCTTCGACGACATGAGCTCCGCGTGGAGCGGACCGGCCGCGGCAATCGTCTTGCCGTCGGGGGAGAACACCCCCATCTCGCAGTCGTGCAGGTGCACCAGCGCCTTGCCCGTGGCCAGGTCGACCAGTCGCGAACGCCGCTGGACGCCGACGGTCGCGAGAACGGTCTTGCCGTCCGGGGAGACCGTCAGGCGGCGAACGTGCTGGTCCGGCTGGAGGACGCTTCGGGCCACCTTCCCCGTGGACAGGTCCCAGACGTGGAAGCGATCGGCGCCGCAGGTCAGGAGCTTCCGGCCGCCGGGCAGGAACGCGAAGTCCCAGATCCCCCCCGGGGCTTGGAGCCTCCGCACGAGTCGCCCGGTCGCCGCGTCCCACAGGCAGACGTCGGAACGCTTCTGGGCGGCGTCGATGCTGGCCAGGATCCGGCCGTCCGGCGAGAAGGCGACGCGGCTGATGACGTGCCCGTGCCGCAGCCGCGTCGTGCCCAGGCGGACCGCCCCGGCGGGAACGGGGTCGCCGTACAGGTCTCTCCCGGGCGCGGGCGGTTCTCCCACGGCCGTCGCGGCCGCCAGGGAGACCGTCCAGCCAATCAGTTGCCCAAGCCGTCTCATGTGTCCCTTCCCTGCCCTGTTATACGCTCCCGCGCCAAGTCGGTTCCGGCGGCGGGTCGTCGCCGGGCCGCCGTCCGGCGCACCCCTCCGCTTGCGGGGCCGCCGGGCTTGCACTACAAAGGCACCGTTCCCGCAAGCAGAAAGGGTCCCGCCCATGACCGTTCGCCTCCTTCCCTTTCTCGTCCCGGCAGCGCTGGTCGCGGTGGTTCTTGAGACGGCCGTCGCCCGGGCGGCAGCGGGTCCGCCCCGAGCGCCCCTGAAGTGGTGGCAGAAGGGCCAGAGCGGCTGGGTCTACCTGGACGACTGGACCGGCAAGTACCTCCGCGGCGCGCGGACCGTCGGGACGACCTTCGACGTGCCGGGCAAGGTGAAGGCCGGGGTCATCCGCTTCTGGTCCAGCCGCGGCGGCGAGCTGGTCGTCAACGGGACGACGATCCCGAGAGACCCCAACAGCGGCCCGATCCGCGACGCCGATCTCACGAAGCACATCCAGCCGGGCCGCAATACCATCGAGCTGCGGAACGTCGGCGAGGTCGTCGCGGAGGGCGGCGTCGTGCTCGACGACGGGCGAGAGGTGCTCTTCGCCACGGACGAGTCCTGGGCCCGAGGCCGGCGCGTCCAGGCGTCGCGCATCCGCCGGGAGGGCTCGCGCGGGTACATGGGCGACTACCACGTCGCCCGTCCGCTGGCCGTCACGACGGGCCAGAAGGCCCGCTTCGCCGTCAACCAGTGCCGCCTCGCCCGCCGGCGGCTGGGCGACGACCTCCAGTTCGCGTTCTGGCGCCACCGCGAGCCCGCGGAGGTGCTCACGCTCGCCGGGCCGACCCGGACACGACGGGCGTGGGCGCGGATCGGCAAGCTCCTCGCCGACGGGCAGCCCGCCGTGAGCCGGGCGGAGGGGCTGGTCCTCGCCGGCAAGTGCGGCGAAGCGCTCAAGGCCGTCGCCCCGGCCGCAAAGAAGGCCAAACAGGCCCTCGACAACTACGCCAGGCTGATGCGGACCCTCGCGGACGGAGAAGCGCGCCGGCTCGCCGCAGCGCTCGAGCGCGCCAAGGCGGGGGGCACCTGGCCCCACGTGCAGCTCAACAGCTCGAAGGTCAACCGCCTCGGATGGGTGTGCAGCTGCGAGCCGCTGGACAACGACCCGGCCTATTGGGAGTTCGACCTCGCCCCACCGCGGGCCGGGACGCTGGGCCTGGAGGGTCTGTGGTGGTTCCGCACGGACCCGAAGGCCCGCGGCCGGGCGGCGGGCGACGACGTGGACTTCGCCGCCGACGGCCTTAAGCCCATCTTCGCCCCCACCAAGTGGGGCTGGGAGCGATGGGGCTACACGCAGGCCAACCCCGATGCCGGCGTGAACAAGCCGTACAACGGCCTGGCGTGGTACGGCAGCCGGCTGGTCGTGCCCGCCTCGTGGCGGGGGGCCGACCTGGTGCTGCGGCTGGGCGACCGCTGGGGCAACAACGACTGGCTGGCCGTCAACGGCACGTGGATCAACCCGCCGGACGAAGACCGGCGCGGCAGCAACGCCGGCGTGTTCCGCATCCCGGCGAAGCTCATCCGCTTCGGCAAGCCGAACACGCTGCTGCTGCGCGTCTTCAATCACTCGAACATCGGCGGGATCATCAACCCAGGCCTGCGCCTGAGCGTCGCCGGGCGCGAGCCGGCGGACCTTCGCTCGCCCGTCGGCCCGGCGTCCGTGCGCGAGCGCGTCTACCGGACCCCAAGCGGCGACGTCACCCAGGTCGTCTACTCCAGCGCCCTGTCGCCCGCTGCCGTCGTCGCCACCACGGGCAAGACCCTCCGTCTCCACGGCTGGGCCGCTCGCGGCTTCGCGGAGCCGAGCCGCATCGCCTCCATGCGCAACGGCAAGCCCGCGGTTGTCCCCGTCAAGGCCGGCCTGACCATCGACCCCACCCCACTCGGCGAGAACTGGCTGCTGCTGTGGTCCACGACGAAGGGCCGCGGCGCACCGCGCCCGCTGCTGATGGTCTTCGAGTCCCGTCCGAAGTCCATCGTCTGGACGGCCGGCGGCGACGCCGACCCGCCCGGCCTGCAGCTCGCCTACGACAAGCCGGGCGCGCGCCTGGCGATCATCCGGCCGATGGCCGACGCCCCCGCCGCCAAGCCTACCCCCGCGCACATCGAGCGGTGTCGCCTCTGGTCGCGGGCCCTGATGCGCTACCCGGTCGGCTACGTCGAGCGGCTCGCCTTCGAGGGCAACCTCTGCCGCGTCCGCATGGACTACGAGTACGTCAAGCTGACCGACGACTGGGGAACCAAGCCGCTGGCCCTGGCCCCCCTGCCGATGCTGTTCAGCTACGCGTTGGAGCACGGCTGGCCGGCGGCGAAGGCCGACGGCGAGGTCACCGACCTCGGCTGCCGGGCCCGCAGCGGCACCTACCCGCAGATGGACTGCGGGACGTACCGGGCGGCCGTCGGACAGACGCACGTGACGTACCGGTTCGATCGGATGGAGCCCAAGCGCCACCTCCGCGGCGTCGGCACGCTCGGCGAGGAGCGGCGGATCGGCAAGGAGCTGGTCGTCAACCTGCACCGGTGGGGCTTCAACAGCTCGCGGCCGCAGATCCCCTTCCACGGACGCGGCTGGGGCCTGTTCGACGCCTCCGCGCGCGGCGGGCCCGCACCGGCGTCGAAGGTCCGGCTCGCCGGAGCGGGCATCGAGTTCCTCGACGAGATGATCGGCTGGCACCGCGAGCGGGACATGACGTGCATCCTGAACTGGTTCTGGGACTTCGGCCGGGGCGGCTGGAGCGACGCGCGCGGCCGCCAGATCGAGCAGTTCTGGGGCGCCGTCGCGCGGCGGTACAAGGACGAGCCGAAGTGGTCCGTCGCCTACAGCATCCTGAACGAGCCGGCCGGGCTGCCGTGGGAGGTCTACAACCCCTTCATCCGCCGCGTCACGAAGGCCATCCGCGCCCACGACAAGGTCCACACGATCAGCATCGAGGCCGGCGGCGGCTGGGCCCAGCCCGAGGACCTCGACATGACCGAGCCCACCGGCGACGAGAACACGACGTATCAATACCACTTCTACGGCCCGCACAAGACGGAATTCAGGGACAACCTGCTGTACCCCCGCTACAACCGCAGCGAGGACCGCTGGCGGAGCTACGAGGGCTGGGAGGAGCGGATGCTCTCGCCGATCCGGTTCCAGATCCGCCACCGGCGGGAGGTCTTCCACGGGGAGTTCGGCATCTCGCACCTCCAGGCCGCCGGCGCTGCCGAGGGCTGGCTGGAAGACGTCCTGGCGATCCACCAGAAGTACCGCATGCACTGGAACTGGTGGAACTACAACGGCGGCGGCACCTACCGCACGGGCTTGGTCGCGCCCGACCACGTCAACCCGCTGCTGGGCATCCTGCGGACCTACGCCCGGATGCCGGCGCCGTAGCGGGGAGCGGGATTCGGCCTAAGACGCCCGCCCCGGGCTCGTGAACGTCTTTGGGGGACGACGGGTCGGTGTGATATAGGTTGTCTCATGACCGAGGCCGTGCAACTGGAGGCGAGCTCGCGGGCCGGCGCCGGCCCCCGCCGGCTGTTCCGGCGGAACTACCTGGCGCATTCCTTCGAGGGCGGGCTGTACATGGGCGCGCTGAGCTTCGTCAGCGCCAGCACGCTGATGCCCACGGTGGTCCGCAGCCTGGGCGGGGCGAACTGGCTGATCTCGATGATGCCGATCATGATGGCGGTGGGCGTGCTGCTGCCGCCGATCTTCACCGCCCACGTGATCGAGCGCCTTCGGCGGTACATGCCGCTGCTGCTGGTGACGGGCGTCCTCCAGCGCCTGCCGTACCTGCTGGCGGCGCTGGCGCTGCTGGTCGGCCCGGCGGTGCACCGGGCGATTCCGCTGGCCGGCGTCGCGCTGGCGCCGCTGGTGTCGGGCATCTTCTGCGGGCTGACGTTCACGGCCTGGCAGCAGTTGGTCATCCGCACGATCCCCGACCGCCGGCGCAGCAGCCTGTTCGCCGCGCGGTCGCTGATCTGCTGCACGCTGGGGCTGATCGCCGGGGGGGTCGTCAAGGCGGTCCTGGGGGCCTGGCCCGGCACGACGGGGTACGGCATCCTGCACCTGTGCGCGTTCGGCCTGCTGGGCGTCAGCTACGTCTTCTTCACGATGATCCGGGAAGCGCCCCCGCACCCGGCGCCGCCGGCGGAGCCGACGGGGCTGCTGGCCAACCTCCGCGCCATGCCCGGCATCGTCCGGCGGGACCGGCGCCTCGGGCTCTACCTGCTGGCCAGCGCGCTGTTCTGCGGCCTCTACATCCTCACCCCGTTCCTGGCCATCCGCGCCCGCGACGTGCTCGGGCGACCCGAAAGCTACCTCGGCGACCTGCTGATCGTCTGGATGGCCGGGGCGTTCGCGGGAAACGTCCTGTCCGGGTACCTCGGCGACCGCTTCGGCGGCAAGTGCGTCGTGATGATGAGCGGTGCGGTGCTCGTCGCCGTGGCCGCCTGGTCGACGGCGGCCGCGTCCGACCTCGCGTGGCGCGCGATCTTCTTCCTGTTCGGCTTCGCGTTCTTCTCGCAGATGGTCGGCGGCAAGACGCTGTCGCTGGAGATCTGCCGCGAGCGCCAGCGCTCGACCTACCTGGCGATCATGGCGTTCGTGCGGCTGGTGTCGATGCTGGCGGCGACGGGTCTCAGCGGGGCGATCTGGAACGGCGGCGGGCGGTTCGCCTGGCACGCCTCGCTGACGGCCGGCTGCATGCTCGCCTCGCTGGGCTTCCTGGCCGCGCTGCGGGAGCCCAGGCGGCCTGCGGGCCGGGCGGCGGCTGCGGGGGGTCGGACCGGGCCGTGAGCTGCCCGGCCGGGGCGGTCCCGCGGCGTGGCGCGCCGGAGAGGGCGCCGCGCGGGGCGACAATCCGTATTCGTCCATGCCAGATTCGATGGCGTCGGCGCCCACAACGTGGCGCCATTGTGTCAACTTCTTTCCCCACTGACACAATCGCCTCGCGTTGTTACCATATGATATAGTTAGGGTTCCATATCCTACAGCGCGAGCGGTGTTACGGAGGATCGGACAATCAGCCCCGCCCGGCGGAATCTACATTCCGCCATCGTAAATTCCGGCCTGGTTCAGCAGACGGTGACACTTCCGCGCTGCGAGCACTCCTTCCGCCCCTCCGGGGCTCTGTTCATAAGGC
>CAZXOC010000251.1:0-11032 GCA_964642165.1 uncultured Planctomycetaceae bacterium
TGCACTCACGGGGCGTTCGGCGAGTTCGCCAGCGGCATCCGCAGCACGGACGGGGCCTTCGTGCTCGGCACGGGCAGGCTCTGGCTGAAGGTCCCGCCATCGCTGAAGTTCGTCTTCCGCGGGGCGATGCCCCCCTACCTGATGGGCAAGGACCTGATCCTGCACGTCATCGGGCGGATCGGCACGGACGGCGCGACGTACTGCGCGATGGAGTTCGCCGGCGACGCCGTCCGGCGGCTCAACATGGACGAGCGCTGCACGATCTGCAACATGGCCATCGAGGCCGGCGGCAAGAACGGCATCATCGCCGCCGACGACGTGACGCTCACCTACGTCCGCCAGCGCACCGACCGCGACTTCTCCGTGGTCGAATCCGACGACGACGCCCAATACGCCGCCGTCCACGAGTTCGACACGGCGTCGCTGGAGCCGACCGTCGCCCGGCCACACTCGCCGGGCAATGCCGCGCTCGCCCGCGAGCTGGCCGACGTGAAGATCGACCGCGCCTACATCGGCTCGTGCACGGGCGGCAAGACGACGGACTTCCTGGCCGCCGCGACGGTCCTGGCCGGCAGGAAGGTCGCCGTCGAGACGTTCATCGTGCCTGCCACCGTCGAGGTGGACATGGACCTCGACCGCCTGCAGGTGAGCGACAGGAGTCTGCGGCAGGTCTTCCAGGCCGCCGGCTGCCGGATCGGCCCGGCGAGCTGCGCTGCCTGCCTGGGCGGACCCGAGGACACGTTCGGCCGGGCCAACGAGCCGCTGACGGTCGTCTCGACCACGAACCGCAACTTCCCCGGCCGCATGGGACACCCCGAAGCGGCGATCTACCTCGCCAGCCCGCTGACCGCCGCCGCCAGCGCCGTGACGGGCCACGTCACCGACCCGCGCGAGGTCGTGGACCTGGAGCGCCCGATCGGCGCGGCGATGGAGGGCCACTGAGCCGGGTCGCGGTCAGCGGGCCACCTGGTTGGGATCGTTCTTCCAGCCGTACTTCGCCGCGAACTGCGACGGGGCGAGCACCTCCTGGCCCGATTCGGTGGTGACCACGTAGACCAGGTCCTTCTCCGCGTCCACGTTCTCGGACGCGCGGAAGTGCCCGTCACTTCGGACCATCACGTCGCCGAAGGCTCCGACGGGCAGAACGGTCATCTCCGGTCGCAGTGCCGGCACGTCCCATAACCTCAGCAGTCGCTCGCCGGCGGACAGGAGTTTCCGGCCGTCTCGCGACCAGGCCAGATTGCGGACGGCCGTCGCGTGCCCGCGAAGGACGCCCGAGGTCCGGCGGGCGCGCACGTTCCACAGGCGGATCGCTCCGGCGCCGCCCCCGGCTGGATTCTCCGCAGCCGCGATCACCTTGCCGTCCGGCGACCACGCAACGACCTCGATCGGGTGCCGCGCGTCGCCGAGGACCTTCGTCGCCCGACCCGTTCGCAGGTTCCAGACAACGGCCAGCTTCTCATCGGACGCGGTCACCAGCATCCGGGAGTCCGGCGCCCACGAGAGGTCCCGCGCGTTTCTTCCAGGGGCCGCAAGTTCCCGAAGGAAGCGGCCCGACGCGGCGTTCCAGAGCCACAGGCGCTTGCCGCCCGGGACCCTCCCCGAGTAGGCGATGACGGCCAGGAGCTTCCCGTCGGGCGAGGGCGCCATCGCCAGGCACGACGGCGCGCCGGGACCCTTGTACGCCCGGGCGACCTTGCCGGTGGCGACTTCGAAGACGACCACGGGCGGGACGGCCCCACTGGCCAGGGCCAGGAGCCGTTTGCCGTCGCGCGACCAAGCCAGGCCCCGGACCCGGCTGTCGGAGTCCGGGCAGGACAAGGCCTTCGTCGCCCTCGCCGTGTCCACATCCAGCACAGCGATCGACTTGCGTCCATCCGAGGCGGCAAGTCGGCTTCCGTCGGGCGACCAGGCCAGACGCGTTGCGCCCCCCTTGCCGACGGGAACCCTCCCCTTCGGTACCCACCCGGCCCACAGGTGGCACCGGCCCCTGTCCGGGGAGTCGACCCAAGCCAGCTTCCGCGTGGCGGGCTCCCAGGCCATCGCGGCCATGTCGTGGACGCGCGCCCGGATGGTCCATCGCTCGTCGCCCGGATCGGAATCACGAACCCGCACCTCGACGATGGCATCGACGGGATGGCTGTTGCTGCACATGGCGATCGCCGCCCCGTCCGGCGACCACGCCAGATCAGCCACGCCGTACGCGAGGGCCGTCTCGGCCAGCGATTGCCACGCCCCGACCTGGACGACCTGGATCCCCTGGCCCCCCTTCTGCCAGGCCAGCCGCTTTCCGTCGGGGGACCACGCCAGCGCCCGGGAGGCGGGCCTGGCGTCTCGTGCCAGCGAATGGATGACCTTCCTCGATTTCCTGTCCCACAGGAGGACCTGCCGGTCGTCCTTGCCGCGCTGGACGAAGGCCAGGGTCTTGCCGTCCGGCGACCACGCCAGCGCCACCACGGCGGACGACCCGCAGTCCACGGCGTGCACGCGGCGCTTCGTGGCGGCATCCCAGACGCAGATCCCGCCGTCGCCGCGTTCGCCTGCGGAGGCGATCCACTTGCCGTCGGGCGACCAGGCCAGACGGGCAACGGCGGCCTTGTGCCCGCCTCGCAGGAGACCGGCCGGCAGGCCTGTCTGGACCTTCCACAACGCGACGGCGGCGTCCCGGCCGGCCGCCGCCAGCATCGCGCCGTCGGGGGACATCGCCACGGCGCGGACCGCAGTCCGTGCCGAAAGGACGCGAATCAGCCGCCCCGTCTTCGCCTCCCAGACCCGAATGCTCCTGCCTCCGCACGCGGAGACGAGCTCCGCGCCGTCCGGCGAGAAGGCCAAGTCCGTCACGCCGCCCTCATGGCCCGCAAGGACGCGCAACAGCCTGCCCGTCGCCGCCTCCAGCAGGCGGATGTTTCCGCAGTCGGTCGCGATGGCCAGGTGCCGGCCATCGGGGCTGTAGGCGACCGTGAGCAGGCGCCCGCGCGGCAGGCGGGTCTCCAGCGTCCACTGCCGCACGCCCTTGAGCTTCCCGGGCCGGCTGACCAGGGCCAGTGCGGTGTCGAGCCCGGGGGCGGCCCGGCCCGTCTCCGTTTCCGCGCCCGCCGCCTCGCCGAGCGTCTCGTCGATCGCCTTGAGCGCCAGGGCGGCCTTCGTCCGCTGCATGTCCTGCGTGGTGTGCTTGGCCAGGAACAGGCGGTAGTAATGCTTGGCCCGGCGAAGCATCGCGGTCCTTCCCGCCGCGGAGGCCTTCTCCGACAGCGAGCGGTACCAGTCCGCGACTTCCAGGCACGCACCCTCGGGGAGTTCCGCCGCGTCCCTCGCAACCAGCGGAAGGTACGTTCTCATCTCCTCCTTGGCGTCCGGGGCGAGGTGTTTTGCGGCCTGCCGCGGATCGTCGCGCTCCACCAAGAGCAGCCAGAGCAAGCGGGATCGCGCAGCCTGGTCGTCCCCGTCTTGCGCCAGACGTTTCTCCAGAGAGGCGATCTCACGGGCGATGCGCTCGGCGGCCAGCAGCCTCTTCAGGTCGTCCTGAATCGCCTTCCTCGCCTGTGACCGGACGGCGGCGGCCACGTACGACGCGCGCCGCAGATGCCTGGTGGCCGCCGCGTGGTCGCTCGTCTCCTCGGCATCCCTGGCGAGCTTCCTCAGGTAGTCCACCAGCACGTGGGCCGCGGAGACGCGCTCGTCGCCCCGGCTCGTGGCGTACCGGCGCTGGTGCAGGGCAAGGACCTTCTCCTGGCAATCCTTCTTCCTGTCCGGGAGCTTCTCAGCCAGGAGGCCCAAGGCGTCGATGGCCGTGGCGAACCCGATGGAATGGCGGCTGCCCAGGAAGTGAGTTTTCTCGCAGAGCACGGCCAACAGCGGCGGCTGGTCCTGCGCCTGCTTCGCGGCGTCCAGGAGCTTCCGGGCCAGGGCCACGTCGTCGTCCGCATCGCGGGTGGACAGCACGCGGCGCATCTCCTCCCCGTAGAGCGACTGGAAGACCTGGTCGGCCTCTCCGGCGGGTGCGGCCCCGGGCGCCATGGCGAGGCATGGCAGGAGCGCCAGGACGGCATGTCGAGGGCGTATCATTGCACCGCCTCCTTCACTTGGATCTGCTGGGGGCGCCCCGGCTCGGGCAGCGGGAAGTCGCGCAACACGGACGACGCGCACCCGTCCGGCGAACCGAACGTGGACTCACGATCCTACATCGACCGGCTGGGCGGAGGAACTGAAATCCGCCCTGCAGCAGCTCGCGCGCCGCCGGCGCCTTCCCGGCACGCCATGCCTTGTCGCACGCGCCCGAATCTGCTACCTTCCATGCCTCCGACAGCGTCAGGGTCGGACAGGAGTCGATCCGTGAGCGAAGAGTTGGCTTATGCGCTGATCACCCCATACAGCCTGTACAAGAGCCGGACCGGAGGCATCATCGCGCGGCTGTTGGCCTATGCGCAACTGGATCTCGTGGGGGCGCGGATGTACTCGCTGTCCAACGCCTTCCTGGACGAGTACCGGGAGATCGTCTGCACGACGGGCTGCGAGCCGGCCATCGCCGAAGCGTGGCGGAAGTACATCGACGCGTCCATGCGGCCGGACAACCCGTGGGGGTACCTGCCTCGCTGCATGCTGCTGCTGTTCCACGGGCCGAACGCCGTGCGCCACCTGAAGGAGGACGTGATCGGGCCGTTCACGGAGCAGCCGGTCGGCGACACGGTTCGAGGCACGTACGGCGACTTCATCCGCGACGAGAACGGCACGATCCACTACTTCGAGCCGGCCGTCCTGACCTGCCCCGACCCGGAGCACAACGACCGGCACCTGTCGCTGTTCGCCAAGTACGCCCACAACGACGGCGGCATCCTCACCTGCAAGAGCGAGTTCGACACCGAGCCGGAAGTCTCGCTGGTCCTGCTCAAGCCGGACAACTTCTACCGCCGCAGCCGCCGGCCGGGCAACATCATCGACGCCTTCAGCCTGACCGGCCTGCGCGTCGTGGGCGCGAAGCTGTTCAACATGACCGTCGCCCAGGGAGAGGAATTCTACGGGCCGCTGAAGCAGATCTTCGTCGAGAAGCTCCAGTTCCTCGTGGCCGGGGAAGCCCGCCAGCGCCTGGAGGGGGCCTTCGAGTTCGACTTCACCGAGGCCGACGCCAACGTTCTCGCCGAACACCTCGCCGAGCGCAACGCGCTGACCGAGTTCAACAAGATCGTCGAGTACATGACGGGGATCAACCCGAAGGACATCGACGAGGCGGAGAAGGCGGCGGCCAGCCGGACCAAGTGCCTGGCGCTGCTCTACGAGGGCCCGGGCGCCATCCGGAAGATCCGCACCGTGCTGGGCTCGACGGACCCGGCGAAGGCCGAGCCGGCGACGGTCCGAAGCGATTTCGGGCGCGACTTGATGCGCAACGGCGCCCACGCGTCGGACTCGCCGGAAAGCGCGCTGCGCGAGCGGCGAATCGTCGGCCTGGCCGAGCCCGAGCCGGAACCGTGCGAGGTCGCCCGGATCATCCACGAGTACCTCGCCGCGCGGACGTGAGCATGCCCGTCGAGATCCTGACCTTCGTCACCGGGCCCTTCGCGACCAACACCTACCTCGTGCGCGATACCGAGGCGTGCTGGGTGATCGACCCGGGCATCGCGCCCCGCGGGCTGGTCGCGCACGTGACGCGCGAACGGCTCAGGCCCGACCGGATCGTCCTGACGCACGGCCACTGCGACCACGTCGCGGGGATCGTGGACCTGCGCGAGGCCGTCGGCGGCGTGCCTCTCTGGTGCCCGGAAGCCGACGCCGACATGCCCGCCGACCCGGTCCGGAACCTCTCGGCACCGTTCGGCCTGCCCCTGGCCGCCCCGCCGCCGGACGAGCTGTTCCGGCCGGGAGATACCCTCACGCTGGGACCGTCCCAATGGCAGGTGTTGGACACCTCCGGCCACACGCCGGGCGGGGTGAGCCTGTACTGCGGCGCTGCGGGCGTCGTGTTCACGGGCGATGCCCTGTTTTCCGGCAGCATCGGGCGGACGGACATCCCGGGGGCCGACGCCCGCCAGCTCATCCAGAACATCCACCGCCATCTCCTGGCGCTGCCGGACGAGACGGAGGTCTATCCCGGTCACGGCGCGGTCAGCACGATCGAAGAGGAGCGCCGATGCAATCCCTTTCTTCAGGGGCAGATGCCTGTCTAGCGGTTGACAGGCGCTCCGGCGGATCGTATGATGAGGAAAGACGTGTGGCCGATTCGCATGACCGGTTGTTCCCGCACTTCATACGGTCATACCGATGTCATTTCCTTGCGCGAGCGGATCGGCGTGGACGGCCCAAGATAGACGGGTGTATAATACTGTGGTGACGTGAGGGCTGCCGTTCGCTTCCGGCTGACCGGGCCGACCATGCGCATCGTGAAGGCGGGTGCCGATCGTGGCATCGATTCTCGTCATCCAGGGAAGCGACAAAGACCGCGCCTACGACCTGTACGATGGGCAGAGCCTCATCGGCCGGCAGCAGAGCTGCGCGGTCAAGCTCACCGACGGGACCGTCTCCCGGCGCCACGCGAAGCTGACGCCCGTGAACGGGCGATGGCTGCTGGAGGACCTGGGGTCGGCCAACGGGACGTACCTCAACGGCGTGAAGCTCGCGCGTCCCATGGCCGTCAATCGAGGGGATCAGATCCGCTGCGGCGCGACGCTGCTGGTCTTCGGCGGCGGGCGCCCCACCGAGCCGGCCCTGGACCTCGACGAGGACCACTCCCTCCTGGATGCCGCCATCGTCGCCACGCTGCCCAGCAACGAAGACTCCGTGATCATCCCCACTCCGGAGGCCGGCGCCCAGGCCATCGAGAACATACGCGTCATCTACGACCTGATGTCCGACCTCGGGTCGATCTTCAACATCCCGCTGCTGCTCCAGAAGACGTTGGACAAGGTCTTCGACGTCTTCAAGGCCGACCGGGGCTACATCCTGCTGGTGGACCCCGGCGGCAACCTGTCGCTCTCGGCGGCCCGCATGAACGAGGACATCCCCAACCAGCAGATCCCCGTCTCGCGGACCATCGTCCAGGAGGTGGTGCACAAGCAGGTCGGCGTGCTGTGCTCCAACGCGATGGACGACAAGCGGTTCGCCTCCGGCAAGAGCGTGCACGACTTCGGCATTCGCTCGGCCATCTGCGCGCCGATCCCCGGCCGCAGCCGGATCCTCGGCGTGATCCACGTCGACTGCAGCGTCTCGGAGCAGACGTACTCGACGGAGCAACTGCGCCTGCTGACCGCCATCGGGTACCAGACGGGCCTGGCGATCGAGAACGTCAAGCTGCACGAAGCGGCGGTGCAGTCGGAGCGACTGGCCGCCGTGGGCGAGACGGTCGCCAGCCTCAGCCACCACATCAAGAACATCCTGCACGCGCTGGGCTCGGGGATCGACGTGGTCGAGATGGGGCTGCGGGGCGGCGACCTGCGGAAGGCGAATCAGGCCTGGCCGATCGTCGAGCGGAACCTCGGGCGCATCAACGCGCTGATCCTCAACATGCTGGCGTTCTCCAAGCGCCGCGATCCCCTGCTCCAGAACCTCAACGTCAACCACGTGCTCAGCGAGTGCGTGGAGCTGGTCAGCCGCCAAGCCGACGAGCGCGGCGTCGCGGTCCTGACCGACCTGGACGACCTGCCCCCGATCCCCGCCGACGCCGACGGATTGAACCAGGCCTTCCTCAACCTCCTCAGCAACGCCCTCGATGCCGTGGAGGACCAGTCCGGCGTGATCACCGTCGCGAGCACGTACGACTCGATGGACCGCAACGTGGTTGTCCGCGTCATCGACAACGGCAGCGGCATCGGCGCCGAGGAAATGGACCGGATCTTCACCCCCTTCTACTCCAGCAAGGGCCAGGGCGGCACGGGCCTCGGGCTGGCCGTCGCCAGGAAGGTCTTCGAGGAGCACCACGGCAAGATCGAGCTGGAGTCCGAAGTGGGCGAGGGAACCACCTTCACGGTCACGCTGCCCGCCCTGCCCCCCAACGGCCAGGGCTCGCCCGAAAGCATGGAAAGGACGATGAGCTGACGGCGCGGCCGACCCAGCGGGGGATCAGAGGATCGTCACGTCGTCTTCATCCGCGTCGGTGTCGGGGAGAGGCACGTCGCCGGGGGGAGCATCCTCGACGCCGGCACCTGCGTCTTCCGGCTCGGCGGCTTGTGTGCTTGCCTCCGGCGTGGCCTCCTCGGCGACGTCCTGCGCTTCCGCCTCGGGCGCCGGGGACGTCACCGGCTGGTCGGACTCCTCGGCTGCCTCCGGCCCCCCGGCCGCCGGGTGGTCGTCCCCGGGCGGCAGCCGAAGCGTGCCCTGCGAGTTGTCGTCGCTGACGACCCGGGCCACGCTGACGAGCTTGTCGCCGGGCCGCAGGCTGATCACCCGGACGCCCTGGGTGGCCCGGCCGATCACCCGCATCTCGTTGAGCCCGGTCCGAACGATCTTGCCCTGCTGGGTGATCAGCATCAGCTCGTCGGCGTCGCGCATGGACTTCATCGCGACGACCCTGCCGTTGCGCTTGGTGGTTCGGATGTTGATGATGCCCGAGCCGCCCCGCCCCTGCGTTCGGTACTCCTCGAAGCTCGTCCGCTTGCCGTAGCCGTTCTCGCAGACCGTCAGCAGTGTCGCCATCGGGTCCATGACGGCCATGTCCACCACTTGGTCCTCGTCGCGGAGCTTGATGCCGTGCACCCCGGCCGCCGTTCGACCCATCGGGCGCACGTCGGTCTCCTGGAACCGGATCGCCTGCCCGTTCTTGGTGGCCAGGACGATCTCGTCGTGTCCGCGCGTCAGCGCCACGCCGATGACCACGTCGCCCTCGTTGAGTCCGGTGGCCTGGATGCCTCCGCGCCGCGGGTTGGAGTAGGCCTTCAGGGCGGTCTTCTTGATTTGCCCCTTGCGTGTGGCGGTCACGAGGTAGCGGTCATCGAACTCGCGGACGGGCATGACGGCGCGGATCCCCTCGCCGCGCTGCATCTGGAGCAGGTTGATGATGGCCCGCCCCTTGCTCGTCCGCGGCAGCGAGGGGATGTCGTAGACTTTCAGCCAGTGCATCCGCCCGTTGTTGAGGAACACCAGGAGGTAGTCGTGGGTGGAGGCGATGAACAGCTCCTCGACGAAGTCGCCCTCCTTGGCGTCGGAGCCGATGATGCCCTGCCCGCCCCGGCCCTGGCGGCGGTAGGTCGTCAGCGGCATGCGCTTCACGTACCCGGCGTGCGTCAGCGTGACGACCACGTCCTCCTCGGCAATGAGGTCCTCGACGCCGAAACCGTCCACGTCGCCGATGATCTCCGTGCGCCGGTCGTCGCCATACTTGCCCTTGACCTCGTGGATGTCCTCCCGGATGACGTCCAGCAGCCGTCTCTCGTCGCCCAGGATCACCTCGTAGCCCTCGATCTCCTGCACGAGCCCCGCGTAGTCGCGGGCGAGCTTCTCGATCTCCAGCCCGGTGAGGCGCTGGAGCTGCATGGCGAGGATCGCGTCGGCCTGCACGCGGGTCAGGCGCTGCGCCTCGCCGCTGGCCTGCTCGACGAACCTCTCCGGCAGCAGCCTTCGAACCGTCGCCTGCTCCGTCAGCCGCAGGTCCAGCGTCATCAGCCGCTCGCGAGCCGTCGGAACGTCCGGCGACTTCTTGATCGTCTCGATGATCCGGTCGATGTCGGCCACCGCGAGGATCAAGCCCTCCAGCACGTGCGCCCGCTGGCGGGCGCGGCGAAGCAGGAACATCGTCCGCCGGCGGATCACCTCCTTGCGGTGCTCCAGGTAGTAGTACAGCATGTCCCGCAGCGTCAGCGTGCGGTGGACTCGATTGACCAGCGCGATGTTGATGATGCTGAAGGTGGTCTGGAGCGGCGTGTACTGGTGGAGCTGGTTGATGACGATGTCCGGCTCGGCACCCCTGCGCAGGTCGATCACGATCCGCATGCCGGTGCGGTCGGAGTGGTCCTGCACGTCGGTGATGTCCTTGATCCGCCCGGCCTTGACCACGTCGGCGACCCGCTCGATGATCGTCGACTTGAGCACCTGGTAGGGGATCTCGGTCACGACGATCTGGGTGCGCCCGCCGCGGACCTGCTCGGTGTGGAGCCGGGCCCGCACGGCGATGCGCCCGCGTCCCGTGCGGTAGCCCTCGGCGATCCCGCTGCGCCCGCAGATCATCCCGCCCGTGGGAAAGTCCGGGCCCCGGACGATTCTCATCAGGTCGTCCACCGTCGCGTCGGGGTGGTCGATCAGATGCAGGAGGGCGTCGCAGATCTCGTTGAGGTTGTGCGGCGGGATGCTCGTCGCCACGCCCACCGCGATGCCCTGCGAGCCGTTGACCAGCAGGTTGGGGAACTTGCCCGGCAGCACCGTCGGCTCGGTGCGGGTGTCGTCGTAGTTGGGCTGCATGTCCACGGTGTCGAGGTTCAGGTCCTCGAGCATGTCCATGGCCGGGGCGGTCATGCGGGCCTCGGTGTACCGCATCGCCGCCCAGGGGTCGCCGTCGATCGAGCCGAAGTTCCCCTGCGGGTCCACGAGCGGGTAGCGCAGGTTCCACCACTGGCCCAGGCGGACCAGCGTGGGATAGACCACGCCCTCGCCGTGCGGATGGTAGTTGCCGGACGTGTCGCCGGCGATCTTCGCGCACTTGCGGTGCTTGCTGCGCGGGCCGAGGTTCAGGTCGTTCATCGCCACGAGCACGCGCCGCTGGGAGGGCTTCAGCCCGTCGCGGACGTCCGGCAGGGCCCGATCGATGATGGTGCTCATCGCGTAGGTCAGGTAGCTCTCGCGGAGCTCCTGCTCGATCGGGAGGTTCTCGATCCGCTCGTTGGGGAACAGCAGTCGGGGCACGGCCGCCGAGGCCGGACCGTCGTCGCTGCCTGCCGGAACGCCCTCGTTGTCAGCCTCGTTCGCCGCCACCGGTAAACTCCGTTTCTACAAACAATTACATGGACTGCCGCGGGAGACCCCGCCCCGGCCGCCGTCCCTGGCGACCGGCCGGGACCAGGAACACAGCATTATCTCAAACCCGGCCCGAGATGTGTAGCGCAAAGGCCCCGAAAAG
>CAZXOC010000252.1:0-10996 GCA_964642165.1 uncultured Planctomycetaceae bacterium
TCTTCGAGTACCTGGACCTGTTCACGATCAAGAGCGGCGACGAGATCGCCGAGCAGCTCTTCGGCTTCACCGACCGCGGCGGGCGGAAGCTGGCGATCCGCCCGGAGATCACGCCGTCCCTGGCGCGGATGGTCAACGCGCGGATCGCCGCGCTGCCGCGCCCGATCAAGTGGTTCTCCGTGCCGCGCCTCTGCCGCGCCGAGGCGCCCCAGCGGGGGCGGCTCCGCGAGTTCCTCCAGTGGAACATCGACGTGATCGGCTCGGACAGCATCCTCGCCGACGCGGACTGCATCTACGCGGCCGTCGACTTCCTGCGCGAGGTCGGGCTCGGCAGCGAGGACGTGTGCGTACGGATCGGCAGCCGGCCGCTCACCCTCGCGGCGCTGACGGCCGCCGGCGTGCCGGAGGGCACGTTCGAGCCGGCCCTGGCGGCCCTGGACAAGCGCCCGAAGCTCGCCGAGGCCGAGTTCCGCGCCCTGGCCCGGGACGCCGGCCTGAGCGACGGGCAGATCGATGCGGTGGGGCGGTTCCAGGACTGCCCGGGCATCGAGGCCGTCAGAGACTGCTTCGCCGGCGGGGCGGACGTGGCGAAGGACCTGGCGGACCTGGAGGCGCTGCTCGGGGCCCTGGGCGCCATGGGGGTGGGCGACTACTGCGTGCTGGACCTGGGCATCGTTCGCGGGCTGGCGTACTACACCGGCGTGGTGTACGAGATCTTCGACCGCGGGCAGTCGCTCCGCGCGGTCGCCGGCGGGGGGCGCTACGACAACCTGCTGGAGGTCCTTGGCGGCCCGGCAGTGGGGGCGACCGGCTTCGGCATGGGCAACGTGGTGCTCGGCATCCTGCTGGAGGAGAAGGGCAAGCTGCCCGCCGGCGCGGCCGCGCTGGACTTCTTCGTCATCGACGGCGAGGAAGGCGTCTTCCAGAAGGTCCTGGAAGTGGTGGGGGCCCTGCGGGCAGGCGGCTGGTCCGCCGATCTGAACTACGCCCGGCAGTCGCTCCGCAAGCAGCTCAAGAACGCCAACCGCCGGGGGGCGCGAAGCGCGGTCATCGTCCGCCGGGACCGCGTCGCGGTCAAGGACATGGCCTCCGGAAACCAGGACGACCGGCCCGTGAACGAGTTCCTGTCCGACCCGATGCGCGGGGTCCGCCCTGCCGCGCCCGGCGGCTGAAAGCGGACGGCTCGGGGCGGACCGCTCTTGGCGGCCGGGAGTCGCCAAGCGCCATGGCCCATCGAAACGTACATTACGAGGCGGCGTTTGAGGACTACCTGCGGGCCAAGGGGCTGCCCTACGTCGCCGTCGACGAGGCCAAGAAGGCCATCTTCGCCGGCGCGGCCATCAAGAGCTTCGACTTCCTGGTCTACAGCGGCTCCGGGCCGAACCTGCTGGTGGACGTCAAGGGGCGGAAGTTCCCGGACTCGACGCCCCGCCGCCGCGGCCACACCCGCGCCTGGGAGAATTGGATCACGCGCCAGGACGTCGAGGGCCTGGTGGAGTGGGAGAAGGTCTTCGGGGCCGACTTCCGCGCGGTGCTGGTCTTCGCGTACTGGCTCCAGGGCCCGCCACAGCGGGCGCCGTTCCAGGACGTGCACCTCCACAAGCAGAAGCACTACGCGTTCGTGGGGATCGCCCTGGCGGACTACGTCACGGGCGCCCGGCCCCGAAGCGCCAAGTGGCAGACGATCGCCATGCCGTCGGCGCGGTTCGCGGAGCAGGCGGCCGACATCGCCACCTTTCTGTGAGGCAGTTGCAGATGCGCCCCGGGGACGTATAATGGCGGGTATGAAGATGCGAGGCATTGCATTGGCGTTGGTTGGCTTCCTGGTGTCCGTGGCCTGGCCGGTCGCCGTCCTGGCGGCCAGGCGATCCAAGAAGGCAAGGACCGGCGTACCCGAGCTGGAATCCTCCGTGCCGGGATGGGCCATCCTCTGCACGCTGGTCGCCCTGGCGGGGATCTGCGTGGTGGCGTTCAAGAGCGCCAAGCGGACGCACCTGGACTGATCCGCGTGCGCCGCAGCGGCCGGGCGGGCCCAACCGGCCTCGTGGCGAAGTGTCTGACGTACGTGTGTGCGTGGTTGTGTCCCCTGGAGCTTGGGGCGCGGAAGCGGCGCCCTCGGGAGAAAGGACATGAGAAAAGCCCTGATTGTCGCACTGGTGTGCCTCAACGTCGTCCTGGTCGCGGCGCTGCTGGCGGTGAACGTGAGGCGGGCGGAGGCCCAGCACCTGCGGGGCGGCAACGACTTCATCATGATCACCGGGCGCATCGAGTCCACCTTCGACGCCGTGTACGTGATCGACCTGAAGACGCGCCGCCTCGCCGGCTGGCGGTGGGACCGCACCGCCAAGAGGCTCATCCCGTACAAGGGCCGAACCCTCACCCAGGACTTCCGTTGACCCGCGATCAGGAGACAAGAGCATGAAGAACACGCAGAACATCACGCTGATGCTGCTGATCGTCACAACGGCCGTCCTGACCACGCTTCTGGTGGCCAGTTGGCTCCACACCGAGCCCGCCTACGCCGGGGCTTCGGCCAAGGACGGCGACTACATCATGGCGATCGGGTCCTACAACGAGGAGAGCGACTTCCTGTACGTCCTGGACATCGCCAACGCCAAGCTGAACATCTACTACGCCGACATCAACACGAACTCGATCCGGCCGGGCGGCACGGTGGATCTCGCGCGGGCCTTTGGGGCCGTGGTGCCGCCGAAGCGGTAAAGCGCAGCCGCAGCCGAACCGACGCGGCCGCCTGTGCCCGTGCAGGCGGCGGGAAAGCCAACGAACCGGGCGGCGAAGGCCGGCGACCCCGAGCGGGTTCGCCGCCCGCTGCTATGCGCGAAGGCGGCGGGGCCACCCGGATGTCCGGCCATCGTGCGGGGAACAGGCCCAGTTCGCCGCCCATACGCCAGGTTGCGCAGAACCAGCCGCCCGAGACCCAAAGCATCACATAACGTATATTATCGGACGCTGGATGTGGGCTCAGACGGCCGCGGAGGCCCGTCGCCCTGTGTTTCCGGGGGTCTGCTGGCACCGGGCTGCCGGTCTCAGCCCCACCTCTTGGTGCCCTGGAGCTTCCTGTATCGCTCCCGTTTCTCCGCCCAGAGGTCCGGTTCCTGCGGCTCGTACGTGAGGATCTCCGACGAGGCCCGCATCACGTCGCGGATCTCATCGCGGCTCTTGAGGATGCCCAGGGCCAGCGCCTGACCCAACGCGTTGCCCAGCGCCGTGCACTGGTCGGCGCCGGCGTGGACGGCCATGCCGCACGCGTCGGCCGTCAGCTGGCACAGCAGCCTGTTGTGGATGCCGCCGCCGACCATGTAGAACGCCTCCGGGCGCTCGCCGGTCAGGCGGCCGATCGTCTCCACGCACCAGTGGTACTCCAGCGCGAGCGATTCGAGGACGCAGCGAAGGAGCTGCCCGCGTCCGGCCGGCTGGCCTTGCCCGCTGTCCCGGAGGACCTCCAGCAGCGCCGCTTCCATGTCCGCCGGGGCCAGCAGGCGCCCGTCGCCGACGTCGGCGAGCGGCCCGCTCTCGGCGGCCGTCGCCTCGGCCGTCATGCGGTCGTAGTCCCACGCGTCGCCGGGCACGTCCCACTTGCGGCGGAGCTCCTGCACCAGCCAGAGCCCGAGGATGTTCCGGGCCAGGTACCAGCCGCCGTAGGTGTACTCGTTGGTGAAGCCGACCTCGTAGCACTCCCTGCTGGCGACGGGCGTGTCGACGAGCCGCCCGAGGATGCTCCACGTGCCGCAACTGCAAAACGCCCAGTTGGCCCCCTGCGCGGGCACGGCCGCCACCGCGGCGCTGGTGTCGTGCCCCGCGCACGCCACGACCGGCACGCCGCCGCAGCCGCCGACCTGGTCGACCACCTCGCCGGTCATCGGCCCGATCACCGTCGCCGGCTCGATGAGCTTGGGGAAGATCCGCTCGGGCAGGCCGAAACGTCCGATAATCTCCTTGGACCACTGGCAGTCGGTGCCGACGAGCTGCGAGGTCTGGGCGTCCGACAGCTCGCAGGCCCTCTCGCCCGTCAGGAAGTACGCGAACAGGTCGGGCATCATGAGGAACGTCTCGGCCGCGGCCAGCACGGGCGAATCGGCCAACTGCATCGCGTGCAACTGGAACAGCGTGTTGATCGGCATGGTGTGCAGGGCCGTCGCGGCGAAGATGTCCTCGATGGGCATGACCTTGGCGGCCTTCTCGTGGATGCCGTCCGTGCGGGCGTCGCGGTAATGCACCGGGAGGCCCAGCAACTGCCCGTCGCGCCCGAGCAGGCCGAAGTCCACCCCCCACGTGTCCACGCTGATCGCCGACAGCTCCACGCCGCGCTCGGCACAGACGCGAATGGACTCGAGGACCTCGGCAAAGGTGGCCGGAAAGTCCCAGTAGCGCGTGCCGGCCAGGCGCACGTTGCGGCTGGGGAAGCGATGGATCTCCTCCATGCTCACCTTGCCTTCGGCGAGGGTGACGAGCTCCCCCCTACCGCTCTCGGCCCCCAGGTCCAACGCGAGGAAGTGGTGCTCGTCCGCCATCGTGCGTCTCCTAGCTTGGTTGCAGGCGGCCTGTCCGGCCAGACCCGGCCGGCCCGGGCGCAATTGAACCAGACGCCGCCCGCCGGGTCAAAGGCTCCTTCGCCGATCCGAACGCCGGCTGCGGCGTTGCGGGAGCCGCCCTCCCGGCCGTACGATGCACGCGAGGCCGTGGCCACAGGCCCAGGGAGACACCGAGATGATCGTTCGAATCAACACGCGCCTGGCGGTTGGCGTTGCGGCTCTGGCAAGCTGTGCGGGGCTCCTTCGTGCCGGCCGCGCCGGCGAGCGCAGCGGGCGCTACGCCGGGGCAATCCTGGCCGAGAAGGCCCTGGCCGCCTACTGGCGAATGGAAGGCGACCTGAAGGACCAGAAGGCCGCCGCGGCGGGCGTCCTGCGCGGCGGGGCGGCGCGGTTCGTCGACGGGCCCGCGGGAGGCAGAGCCCTGGCGTTGGACAAGGGCCAGTTCGTCACCATGGGCCAGGCCCCCCACCTGGACCTCCCCCAGACGACGGTGGAGCTGCTCTTCCAGCTCACGGCCCGGCCGCCGGAGGGCTACAACCCCTGCCTGGTCGCCAAGCGGAGCGACAGCCCGGCGACGCGCTTCAGCGTGCACGTGATGCGCGGCCTGGGACAGCTTGCCGTCTGGAACGGCAGATCGGTGATCCTCATCGATCCCCCCGCCGGGCCGCTGAAGGTCGGGCAATGGTACCACTTGGCGGTCGCGGCCGACCGACGGCGGCTGGCCGTCTACCTCGACGGCCTGGCGTGCACGGTGCGGGGCGGCGGCTCGTTCAGCTTCGCGGCGAAGAGGCTGCCCCTCCAGCTCGGCGCGTCCGACCCTCAGGGCCGCGAGCAGTGCCTCTGCGCCCTCGACGAGGTCGCGATCTACTCCCGCGTGCTGTCGGAGCAGGACGTGGACCGCCACGTGGAAGCCCTCGGCTGGGGCGAGAAGAAGCGACAGCTTCTCCGGCGGATGCAGGCCCGCGAGGCCGACAGGAAGCGCGCCCGCCGGGAGAAGCTCGCCGAGCGCCTCGGCGATGCCCGCCTGTTCGCCCGCGGGCGGACACGCGTCTACCGCGGCGAGCACCTGGAGGCCGTCAGCCTGCCGCTGGGCGGCGTCGGCGGCGGGTGCCTCCAGATCAACGGCAAGGCCGAGCGGCACATCTGGCAGATCTTCAACAACTTCCAGCCCGTCGCCCTGCCGCACAGCTTCTTCGCCGTCCGGGCCAAGCCGCAGGGGGCCGAGCCGGTGATCCGAGCCCTGCAGACGTCGGCGGTCGGCCCCTTCCCCGCGATGAAGGCCCTGGCGTTCCGCGGCGAGTACCCCTTCGGGTGGTTCGACTTCGAGGATGCCGCCCTGCCCGTCCGGGTGTCGATGGAGGCCTTCAGCCCGCTGATCCCGATGGACGCGAAGCACTCCGCCCTGCCGTGCGCGGTGTTCCGCCTGACGGCCGAGAATGCCTCCGCAACGCCCGTGGAGGTGAGCTTCCTGGCCGCCCAGCAGAACGCCGTGGGCCTGACGGCCGGCGCGACGACCGCCGCGCGGAACAACCCCGGCTATGGGGGCAACCGCAACGAGGTGCTCCCCGGCGGGGGCTCGACGATCCTGCACATGACCGGGCCGCCCGCCGCCAGGACGCCGGCCTCCGGCGACATGGCCCTGCTGGCCCGCGGCGGGGACGTGACGGCCAGCGCGTCGTGGGACGCCCTCGCGAAGCTCGCCGCGGACTTCGCCGCCGACGGCCGGCTCACCGGCCCCCGCCAGGCCGGACCCAGCCCGAAGGGCCAGACCGTCGACGGCGCCCTGGCGGCGAGCGTCACGCTTCGCCCCGGGCAGAAGAGGACGGTCACCTTCGTCCTGACGTGGCATTTTCCCCACGGCCGCGGCGGCGCGGGCCGGCGCGTGAGCCGACCCGACCAGCCGACCTGGCTCCACGAGGGGCGGATGTACGCCACCTGGTGGCCGAACGCCCTCGCCGTGGGGCGCTACCTCGCCGAGCGCCTCGATGAGCTGACCGGGCAGACCCGGGCCTACCACGATGCGCTCTACGCGACGAACCTGCCCTACTGGCTGCTGGACCGGATCAGCTCGCAGGCGGCCGTCCTCAAGAGCCCCACGTGCTTCTGGGCCAGGGACGGCTACTTCGGCGGCTGGGAGGGCTGCTGCCGCTCGCGCGGGTGCTGTCACGGCAACTGCGCGCACGTGTGGCATTACGCCCAGGCGCACGCGCGGCTGCTGCCGGAGATCGGCCGGCGGATGCGCGAGCAGTCGCTGAGCTACCAGAACGCCGCCGGCGGCATCCCCTTCCGCCACCCCGCCGGCAAGGTGGCCTTCGACGGGCAGTGCGGCGAGATCCTCGGGGCCTACCGCGAGCACCTGTGCAGTGCCGACGGCACGTGGCTCGCCCGCCACTGGCCGCGCATCCGAAAGGCGATGGACTTCGCCGTCGCCACGTGGGACCGCGACGAGGACGGCGTTCCGGCCGGGGCGCAGCACAACACGCTCGACGGCGAGCTGGGCGGCAGCACCACCTGGCTGGGCGGGCTGTACCTGGCGGCCCTGGCGGCCTCGGAGCGGATGGCCCTGCGGCAGGGCCAGGACGACCTCGCCGAGCGATACCGCCGCATCCGCGCTTCGGGCGCGAAGAAGCAGGACGAGACGCTCTTCAACGGCCGCTACTACGTCCAGGTCCCCGACCCGACGCCCCGGCAGGACTACGGCAACGGCTGCGCCATCGACCAGATGCTCGGCCAGTGGTGGGCCCACCAGCTCGACCTGGGCTGGCTGTACCCGCCGGACCGCGTGCGGACGGCGCTGCGGTCGCTGTTCGGCCACAACTTCCGCACGGACTTCCGCGGCGTGCCGCAGCGCCCGCGCAAGTTCGTCGCCGACGACGACGCCGGGATGCAGATGATCTGCTGGCCGAAGGGCGACCGCCCCGCGCGCCACATCCTCTACGCCGACGAGGTCATGAGCGGCTTCGAGTACTCCGCCGCCGGGGCCATGGTCCAGGCCGGCCTGCCCAGGGAAGCCTTCGTCGTGGTCCTCGCCGCCTCCGACCGCTACGACGGGCGATTGCGGACGGGCCTCGCCGGCGACCTCCGCGGCGGGCGCTCCGCCTGGGGCTACAGCGGAAACCCCTTCGGCGACGACGAATGCGGCAAGTTCTACGCCCGGCCGATGAGCGTCTGGGCCATGCTGCTGGCCTGCCAGGGCTTCGTCTACGACGGCCCGGCCGGCGTGATCGGCTTCCGACCCGCCTGGCGGCCGGAGGACCATCGATCGTTCTTCACCGCCGCCGAAGGCTGGGGCCTGTTCTCCCAGCGGATCGACAAGCAGCGCCAGACGGAGCAGATCCATCTGCGGTATGGACGCCTCGAGCTCCGCGAGCTGCGCTTCGAGCTCCCCGCCCGGGCGGGCGCCGGCAAGGTCACCGTCCTGCTGGGCGAGAAGGCCTTGCCCGCGACGTTCAGGACGGACGGGCGCGGCCTGCGAGTGACACTCGCCAGGCCGGTCGTTCTCGAGGCCGGTGCCGAGCTGAGGATCGACGTGGCCCTCGCGCCGGCCGCGCGCGGCGAGACGTGAGGCGCGGTCCGCCCGATCAGCGCGGCTCGCGGAACGGCGCCCGGCCGCTGTGCTTCAGGCGGGCCACCTCCACCCGCCGCAACGGGCGGAAGTGCCCGATCTTGAGCCCGCGGTCCGTGACCGGGCCGATCGCCACGCGCTTCAGGCGGCGGACCTTCACGCCGAAACGGGCCAGCACGCGGCGGACCTCGCGGTTTCGGCCCTCCGTCAGCGTGATCCGGAGCACGCCGTGCTTGTGCCCGCGCCGGAGGATCTTGATCGCCGCCCCGCCGGTGCGCTTGCCGTCGAGGTACACCCCGCGCTTGATGGCGGCGATCTGCTCCCCGCCGAGCTGGCCGTCAATCTCCACCAGGTACGTCTTCGGCACCCCGTAGCGCGGGTGCGTCAGGTAGTTGGTCAGCTCGCCGTCATCGGTCAGCAGGATCAGCCCGGTGCTGTCCACGTCGAGGCGGCCGACGCAGTGGACCCGCGCGCCGCGGATTCCCGGCACGAGGTCGGTGGCCCGCGGCCGTCCCTGCGGGTCTCGCTGCGTGCAGACGACGCCGCGCGGCTTGTTGAGCAGGAAGTAGAGCTTCTCCCCGCCCCGGCGGCGGCGGACGACGCGCCCGTCGACCTGGATGCGGTCCGCGTCGGGGTCCACGAAGCACGGCACGTCGACGACGACCCGGCCGTTCACCACGATGCGGCCCTCGACGATCATCTCCTCGACGGCCCGGCGCGATGCGACGCCCGCCTCGGACAGCGCCTTTTGTATCCGTACCTTCGCCATGGCGGCTTATCTCTGGACTGACCCGGCGCCGGCGGGCTCACCCGGCGTCCGGCAGCGCGACCTCCAGCCAGGTGCAGGCCGCGGCGGCGACCACGCGCGGGCTGTTGCACGCGGCCGGCACGAGCAGCGTGTCCCCGGCGCGCAGCGGCGTGATGGACTCCACGCCGCTGGTGTGGTGCAGGGCGACGTATCCCTCGGCGCTCAGCATCATCAGCGCGGTGCAGCGCCCGTCCGGCAGCGAGCGCGGCAGGCCCGCCGCGGCCGAACGCCTCGCCACCGTGAAGAACTCCGTCACCAGCAGCGTCTCGCCGCCGGCGCCCGGGGCGATGTCGTCCGCGGGCTCGAAGTGGATGCACTGCATGGACCGATCGACGTGGATCTCCCGCCCCCGGCCCCAATCGGTGACGCGGTAGGTCGTGTCCGACGGCGTCTGCACCTCGGCCACCACGACGCCGGCTCCCAGCGCGTGGACCGTGCCCGCGGGGAGAAAGTGGAAGTCCCCCACCGCCACCGGCACGTCCCGCACGAGCTGCTCGACGCGGTCGGCCTCGACGGCCCGGCGGAACGGCTCCGGCGTCACGCCGGGGCGGACCCCCTTGTAGATCGTCCCGTCGCGGCTCTCGACGACGTACCAGCACTCCGTCTTCAGCGCCGCGCCGCCGCCGATGGCCCGCACCGCGTCCGCGTCGGGGTGCACCTGGAGCGACAGGATGTCGTTGGCGTCGAGCAGCTTGAGCAGCAACGGGAAGCGCCCGTCGCCCGTCGGCCGGGCCTTGCCCAGCAGCGCCTCGCCGAGCCGCCCGGTCAGGTCGGTCAGCGGCGTGCCGGCCGCCGGGCCGTTCGCCACCTCGCTGACGCCCTCCGGCAGGTCGGCCAGCTCCCAGCTCTCGCCGATCTGCTTGCCGGCAGGGAGCCGCCGTCCGAAGAGGCGCTCGAGGTTGCGCCCGCCCCAGATCTTCTCCCTGTAGATCGCCTTCAGCCGGTACGGGTACACGTCCATCGCGCTCTCCTGGCTTCTTCGCCGCCGCGATCCGGTATTCTACACCTTCGGCCGGCCGGTTCGCCAGCGAGCCGGCTTGTCGATGGCGCCAAGCCACGTGCCCGGCGGGCAGTCACATGTGCCCATGCGGCTGTGCGTGTTCGACATTCCGTCGCGGCCGCCGACGGCGCCGGCGGGCGCGCACGGAAGGCGCGGGGGGCGTCTTTAGGATGCGATGGCGGGCGTGCGGCCGGCGCCCTCGCCGGCCAGGCCGATGACGTCAAGCGCAGTGCGCGGCGGCCAGTCGAATGATCACATGTGGATGCGCTTGTCGCACGTCCCGCGGCGACGGGTGACGGGCGCGCACGGGGGGCGCGGGGGGGAAGGGGTTCGCCATGGGGTGGCGGGCGTGCGGCCGGGGGGCGGCTGGCGCCGCCGCCGGCCGTAGACGCGGTCGCGGGTCTGCTTGATCAGAAGCGCGCGGACCTGCGGTGCCGGCGCGGGCTCCTCTGGCTACAGCCGCGGCGAGGCGAGCATAATGTGGGAATAGTCGGGTTTTGGCTTCGTTTCGCGCCCGCGCTCGTCCTCTTCCTCGTCCTCGTCTTCCTCGACGGGCGGCTCGTCGTTCTCAGAATTCTCCATGTTTGGCTTCGTTTCGCGCCCGCGCTGCTCCTCGTCCTCGTCCTCGTAGTCTTCCTCTTCCTCGTCTTCCTCCGTCGGCGCCTCGACGTTCTCAGAATTCCCGGCGTCTGGCTTCGTTTTGCGCCCGCGCTCGTCCTCGTCCTCGTAGTCTTCGTCTTCTTCCTCTTCCCCCGCCGGCGGCTCGTCGTTCTCGGGATTCTCGGCGCGTGGCTTCGTTTTGCGCCTCGGGCCGCCGTCGTCGGCCGCCCCAGCCGGCTCGTCGGCCGGCTCGTCCTCGGCCTCCGTGTCCGCCCACTCGCCCTCGGGCAGGGACTCCGCCTGGAGCCGCCGAAGCTCCGCCATCGCCCGGTACATGCTCCGCTCGATTCGCTGCTCGTAGCGCGACAGCTTCGTCAGCACGTCCGCGCTCAGCAGGCCGCGGATGATCTGGCCGGCGTGCAGCGGGGGCTTGTCGGCGTAGCGGGCCCGGTAGCGCTGGCGCTCGGCCT
>CAZXOC010000253.1:0-10970 GCA_964642165.1 uncultured Planctomycetaceae bacterium
CCTCGCCGTCCCACGTGCCGCGCCAGGCGCCGCTGTCGTAGTAGGCCTGCGTGCGGAACCAGCTCGAGCAGAGCAGCGCCACGCGGAAGACCTCGCCGATGGCGCCGCCGTCGACGAGCTGCTTCATCTTCCGCATGATCGAGCGCGTGCGGTGGTGCAGGACCACGCCGCAGGCGACCCTGCGCTTGCGGCACTCGGCGACCATCGCCCGGGCGCGCCCGATGCGCGACGCGACGGGCTTCTCGCACAGCACGTGCAGCTTGCGGCGGGCGGCGTGGATCGCCAGCGGCGGGTGCCAGTAGTGCGGCGTGGCGATCAGCACGGCATCGACGAGCCCCGCGTCCATCATCTCGACGGCGTCGGTGAAGTGCGGCACGCCCAGCTCCCTGCCGAAGGAGCGGGCCTTGTCCGCGACGACGTCGCAGACGGCCCCGAGGGCCACGTCCCGCCCGCCGTCGCGGGCGCACCAGCGGGAGTGGTTGGAGCCCATGTTCCCCAGCCCGATGACGCCGAATCGCACCTTCTTCATTTCGCTCTCCTGCCTGCGGCGGGGTCGTGCCAAGGGCGCGGAGTCTATGCGCCATCCGGCGCGATTGCAAGGACACCGAAGGCGGGATATAGTCCGGCCATGCTCCAGCGCGTGCGGATCAAGATCGAGGGCCTGCGCGACCCGGGCGAGGCGCTGAAGATCGCCCAGATGGGCGCCGACGCCGTCGGGATGGTCTTCGCCGAGAGCCCGCGGTGGGTCTCGCCCGAGCAGGCTCGCGCGATCGTCGACGTCCTGCCGCCCTGGGTGGCGACGGTCGGCGTGTTCGTCAACGCCGACGACGAGGCGATCAACCGCGTCGTCCAGCGGACGCGCATCGGCTACGTGCAGCTCCACGGCGACGAGCCGCCGGAGCTGGCCGGGCGGATCGACGTGCCCGTCATCAAGGCCTTTCGCGTGCGGGGCGAGGGCTGGCTCGAGGAGGTGCGCTCCTGGGTGGAGGCCTGCCCGGCGCGGCGGAACCTGGCGGCCGTCCTGCTGGACGCCTACGACAAGACGGCACGCGGCGGGACGGGCACGCGGTTCAACTGGGACCTCGTCGCCGACGCCCGCGCCGCCGGGCGGCTCGCCGGGCTCGACCCGATCATCCTCGCCGGCGGGCTGGACGCGAGCTGCGTGGGGCGGGCGATCGAACTGGTCAAGCCCTGGGCCGTCGACGTCGCCAGCGGCGTCGAGAAAGCCCCCGGCGTCAAGGACCTCGGCAAGGTCGCCGCGTTCATCGAGGCCACCCGTGAGGGCCGCGTCCTCGAAAGCGAGTTCTGGCTCTAGCGGCCGGTCGGGGCCCCGGAGCCGTCCGGCGCTCGCGGCGTGACCTGTCCGAGGGCCTTCCGGATGCGGCGGATGGCCTCCTGGCAGGCCCGGCGGACGCACGAGTCGGGGTTGGGGTACTCCCCGATGACGGCCTCGAGGTGCGGAACGGCCCTCTCGGCAGGGGCGCCGATTCGCCCGAGGCTCTGGGCGGCCAGGTCGCGATCGACCCACTCGCGCTTCTTGTCGCGCAGGACGCGGATGAGGGCGGGCACGGCGGCGCGGGCCTTCGGGCCGATCCCCCGGAACGCGCCGATGGCGGCGTTGCCCTCATCGATCAGGCGGATGAGGTCCGGCACGGCGGCCGCGGCGGCCGGGCCGATCTCTCCCAGCGACACGGCCGCCGCGCAGCGGACGGCCTCGTGGTCATCCTTCAGCAGGGCGCGGAGCGGCTCGACGGCCGGGGCCCCGTGAGCGCCCAGAGCGCCGATCGCCCAGGCGGCCCTCTCGCGCGTCTCCCTGCTCTTGTCGCGCAGGAGGGGCAGGAGAGGCCCCAGCGCCGCCCGGCCGAACTTGAGAATGGCCCTGCCCATCACCGGCCGGTACGGATTCCGACGGATCACGCCCACCAGCGTGCGGAGCGCCGAGGCCTCTCGCGTCTCGCCGAGGGCCTCGATCAGCGACGCGTTATCCTTGGGCAGCTTCGGGAGGCGCACGGCGAGGACGTTGGCGGCCTCGGCGCCGCCGACGCGCCCGAGCGCCTGGATCGCGCACGCCCGGAGCTTGTCCGGGCCGGAATCGACGGCCTTCGTCAGGGCCGGGACGACCTGGCGCGCCTCGGGCCCGAGCCGGCCCAGCATGATCGCCGCCCACCGCCGCTTGAGCGGGTGCTTGGCGTCCGCGAGTGCCTCGGTCAGCACGCCGATTGAGCCCTTCTCCGGCCGATCGATCCGACGCAGCGCCCGGTCCGCATAGCCGTAGAGCTTCAGCTCCCGGCCGCCGACCGTGGTCGAGCTGTCTGTGTCCGCGAGACACTCCAGGAGCGTCGGCACGGCGGCGCGGGCCTTGGGGCCCAGCCGCGCCAGGACGTGCAGCGCCGCCAGCCGGAACGCGGCGTCGCGGTTCGGCTCGAGCACCTTGCACAGCGCCGGCACGGCGGGCTCGCCGATCTCCCCCAGGATGCGCAGGACCTGCCGGTCGTCGCTGCGCCCCAGCTCGACCTCCAGCGCGGGCACGGCCTCTCTGCCCAGCGCCACCAGGGCGCGGTGCGGGTCCTGCAGGGGCGGGACCTTGTCGGCGACGAAACCGCTTCGCTGCCGCTTCAGGGCGGCAAGCCACTCCTGGGCCGTCTTGCCTCCATACCGCGCCGGGCCGGACGGGCCGGCGGCTGAACACAGAACCTGTCCCATCAGCAGCGCTGCTGCCGCGATGCTCATTGCGTCCATCCTTCCACCCTCTCACCCGGCTTGGATGCGCGGGGGGCAGAGGAGTTCCGAGTGGGCCGACGGGGCGCCTGCAGGATGGACGGGCCGGCGCAGGCAGCGGGCCTCGCCGCCCAAAGCCGCGAGGCCCGTTCGCACGATGCACGATGACCGAGGGAGGGGAAATGCTCACCACGTGTATTCGACCGTGTAGGTCACCTTGACCTCCTTGTCGGGCGCGACGTTCACGTCGAAGGCGACGGTGCGGCTGTCGAGCTTCTTGAAGGGGTGGCTCTTTTCCATGATCCGCCAGTTCACCCAGCGGTAGAGCGGCTCCTTGATCCGGACGGTCACCGCCTCCTTCTTGTGGTTGCGGACCTTGAGCTCGATGGTCTCGCTCATCCACTTGCGCCCGCTCTCGACGCGGAATTCCGTCTGCCGCCTCTCCCCGACGATGTCGAACGCGTTGCCGATCCGCAGGCTCAGCTCCTCGTCCTTCGGCGTGTGGTCGATCTTCTCCTCGCCGATGAACTCGAGGGCCTTGTCGTCGGGGTCCTGCTTGTAGACGCGGACCTTTCCGGCCGGCAGGGGGATGCCGAGCTGGTTGGCCTTCGTGTTCTTGAACTTGATGAACACGTGGACCTTCTTGTAGCTCGTCACGCCGTAGCTGCGGTCGGTGTAGCGCCCGCCGTAGTTCCAGCGGAAGTTCCCGAGCGGGTTGTAGAGGTACTTCTTGGCCACCTTGACGCCGCGCGCGGGGGTGAACATCTCGAGCTGCTTGACCTCGTTGTCGGCGACGGTGCTCGGGCGCGGCAGCGTGTACATGTGGTACTCGAAGAAGGCCTTCTCCTGCATGGGCGCGGCGCCGAGGCCCTTGCCGCGCATGCGGGCGTAGCTCGGCGACCGCGGCTGGTCCTGCACGCGGCGGACGTCGCCGGCGATGAACTTCATCTTCGCGTCGCGGTAGGTCTTGCCCGAGCTGTTGTTGACGCTGACCCAGCCGGACAGGTCCGCCTCCGTGTCGTCGCCGCCGAGAACCAGCACGTACTCGGCGTGCCAGCCGATGCCGCCGGCCTGGTAGGTCACCTCGGTCAGGTGCTTGCCCGGCTTCTCGGTGGCCACCAGCCACAGGAGCGTCGGGCGCGTCAGCAGCCCGCCCGGCAGGGACGAGAAGCGGATGTCCCGCACGTTGTCCGGGCGCTGCACCATCACGATGCCGCCGCCCTTGGCGCGGGCGGCCTTGACCTTCCGGTGGTCCAGGTGGAACTGCCCCAGCAAGTTCGCCAGCTCCGGCGCCTCCTGGCGAAGGACGATCTGGCGCGCGTCGAAGCTCAGCAGCACACCCGAGTACGTCTTGCCCTCGCAGATCACCTCGATCGGCTTGTCGATGTACTTCTGCAGGAGCTTGTCGGCCGAGACCAGGTCGTACTGATAGTTCTGCTCCAGCAGCTTGGCCTTCGGGTCCGTGAGGCTCTTGAAGTGCACCGTCGTGGCGTCGATGCGCTTGGCGACGTCGGTGAACTTGACCGCGCCGTCGCGCCCGATGTCGAGGTTGCGCGTCTCGCGCACGACGCAGTACCCGCCGTTGTAGACGGTGACGGCGACGCCTTCCTTCTCCTGCGCGCCCGCCGCGGCGGTCAGGGCCAGCGTGGCCGTCAGTCCCAGTGCGATCCAATGCTTGGCGTTCATTCTGCTGCTCCTTCGATTCATGGGGTTGCGTTTCCCGTCGTGCGGGACATCTCACTTGTCGTGCTTGTCGTGCGGGGAGGTCAGTCCTCCCCCGCTCCTCGGGTTCCACTTGTAGGCGAAGGTCACGTCGGCGGCCTGGTCGGCGCGGACGGGCACGTCGATCTCGACCAGGCCCACCTGCCGCACGTGCCAGGGGAAGTCCTTGCACTCGCCCCGGTAGGTGCTCTTCGGCACGCGGAGCTGCACGGTGACGTTGACGTCGTGGTCCTTGTGGTTGCGGATCTGGCCGACCCACGTGCGGGAGTGGTCGTTCCCGCGGCGGCGGTAGTCCACGTCCCGGGCCGAGCAGGCGATGTCGAAGGCGTAGCCCCAAGGCAGGCGGAGCTTCTCGTCCTTCGGCGTGTGGTCGATGGTCGTCTTGCTCACGTACGTCTGCACGCCCGTCGGGTCGGGGGCGTACAGGCGGACCACGCCCTTCGGCAGCGGCTTGCCCAGGCCGTTGGCCTCCGAGTTCATCAGCTCGCTGACCACCCGGACGGCTGTCTTGTGGACGGCGGGGTTGTACACGTACCCGCGCGTCAGCTTCAGCCCGCTGCCGCTGACCATCTCGAGCTGCTTCGTCTCGGCGTCGCGGAGCGTCGTCGGGCGCGTCACCGTGTAGAGGTGGTACTCGAAGAACGACTTCTCCGTCATGACGGGCCGCTCGCCCGCGTTGCTTATACCATCGAGCCGGCCGTTCAGGTTCTGATACCACGCCATCCTCGGCGGCTTGATGAGATTCACGTCGCCGGCCATCAGCTTGAGCTGCGCCTGCTCGTAGCTCACGCCGGAGGAGTTGTTGACCGTCGCGTAGCCGATCAGGTCGGCCGTGTCGATGACGTCCGCGATCTGCCCGGGGGCCTTGGCGGCCGCCATCCTCCCGGCCGGATGGAGCTTCAGCACGTAGTCCGCCCGCCAGGTCAGGCCGGCGGTCAGGTAGGCCACCTCGAACTGCTGGCGGTCGGCGGCCTGGTTGGACAGCTCCCAGACCAGCGTCGGGCGCGTCAGCAGGCCCGCCGGCAGCTCGGCGAAGCGGACGGCCCGCAGCTCCTCGCGCGTGAGGGTGCGCGGCCCCTCGCCGGCCGGCTGGACCACCAGCGACCGCTCGTCGAAGCTCAGCAGCGTGCCCGCCACGGAGCGCCCGTCCTTGAAGAGGGCCGTCACCGGCTTGTCCACGTGCTTCTGGAGGACGGCGGCCGCCGAGGCCAGGTCGTACTGGTAGTTCTGCTCGAGGATCGCCAGCGCGTCGGGGGCCAGCAGGCTCCGCAGGCGGACCGTGTCGGGCAGGATGCCGCTGGGCACGCCGCGGAAGCGCACCTGCGTGCGCCCCCGGCGGAGGCGACGCACGACGCGCTGATCGCGGACCAGCGCCAGCCCGCGCCAGACGGGCCGGCCGCCCTGCCAGGTGATAATCTGCGGGTTGATCAACACCTGGTTGCCCTGCGCGCCGACCTGGCCGCCATACTGCATGGGCTCCTCGACCTGGGAAAGCTGCTGCTGCATGGGCATCTGGCTGGGCGTCAACGACGTGGCCCAGCCTTCCGGCTGGGAGAGGATGGTCAGCGAGACGCCGAGGCGGAGGATCTCGGGAGGCCCCGGCTGGGCGGCGACGATCTCCGGCCCGGTGTCGTGGAAGACCCAGACGCCCAGCAGGACCATGGCGGCGGCGGCCAGCGCCGCGGCGGCCTGGATGCCCCAGCGCGAGCGGAAGGCGGCGTACGGCCCGCGCGGGCGCCCGGCCGCGGGTGGCAGGTCGAAGGCGGCGGCCGGCTCGCCGGCCAGCGACTCGGCCAGGGCCGACCGCGCAAAGCGGAGCTTCTCCCACTCGGCCCGGCAGGCGGGGCACGCCGCGATGTGCTGCTCGACGGCCTGCCGCTCCGCGGGGCCCAGCTCGCCGTACGCCAGGTCGACCAGTTTCTCGCGAGCAACGTCGCAGTTCATGACGATGCCTCCGGGCGGAACCGCCTCAGCTCGTCGGCGAGCTTCAGCAGGGCGTATCGCACGCGGCTCTTGACCGTTGCCACCGGCACGCCGAGCACGCCCGCGACCTCGCGGAACGTCAGGCGGCTCGTCTCCCGCAGCGCCAGGGCCTCCGCCTGCTCCGGCGGCAGCCGCGTCATCGCCTCGCGGAGAGCCTCGCGCAGCTCGCCGCGGGCGGCGACCGCGGGCGGCGAGGGCGAGCCATCCGTCAGCGTCGGCGATTCCGTCATCGGTTCGGTCTCGGGGGCGGCACGCCGCCGCCTCAGGCAATCCAGCCAGTGGTTGCGGGCAATCGTGAAGATCCACGTCGTGGCCCTGGCCCGGCCGTCGAAGCTGTCGCGGCTGCGCCAGGCCTTCAGCAGGGCCTCCTGGGCGATGTCCTCGGCCTCGTGCCAGCGGCCGCACAGGACGAAAACGTACCGCCGCACGGCGGGGAAGGCCTCGGCCAGCGCCGCGCGCAGGGACTCAACGTGGCGCCCGGGGCGATCGTCGCCCGCGCTGCGCTCATCCCGGCAAGCGGTATGGGCTTCGTCCTTCACCAACGGTCAAGCCCGACTGCGTCTCCGTCGCACGCTTAGACGGATGGCGGGGCCTCCCGGATGTAGCCGACGTGACTTCCGCGTGCTTTTTCCTGCCGCGGCGGGCAAGCGGCCTGATAGGGTTTGCATCTGGCGAAGATCGTCGCCACAATACCATGCTTCCCGATCCGAATGGCAGCATCCACGAGGTGAACATGGCCAAGGCAACGCACTACGACGTGAAGGACCTCAAGCTCGCCGGCGAGGGCAAGCGGCGCATCCTCTGGGCGGACAACGACATGCCCGTGCTGGCGGAGGTCCGCCGGCGCTTCGCGAAGGAAAAGCCCCTGCGAGGAACGCGCATGGGCGCCTGCCTGCACGTGACGGCGGAAACCGCCAACCTCTGCCGCACCCTCCAGGCCGGCGGGGCCGACCTCGTCCTCTGCGCGTCCAACCCGCTCTCGACGCAGGACGACGTCGCCGCCAGCCTCGTCAAGGACTTCGGCGTCAAGGTCTTCGCCGTCGAGGGCGAGGGCCGAAAGTCCTACTACGACCACATCGCCGCGGCGTGCCGCCACCGGCCGTCGGTGACCATGGACGACGGGGCCGACCTGGTCAACGCGCTGCACAGCGACATGGCCGAGTTCAACGGCGACGTCGTCGCCTCGATGGAGGAGACGACCACCGGCGTGATCCGCCTGCGCGCGATGGCCCAGGCCGGCGTGCTGAAGTTCCCCGTCATCGCCGTCAACGACGCGGCCACCAAGCACCTCTTCGACAACCGCTACGGCACCGGCCAGAGCACGCTCGACGGCATCATCCGCGCGACGGACATTCTCATGGCCGGCAAGAACGTGGTGGTGGTGGGCTACGGCTGGTGCGGGCGCGGCGTCTCCACGCGGGCCCGCGGGGCCGGGGCCAACGTCATCCTCTGCGAGGTCGACCCCGTCCGCGCCCTGGAGGCGGCGATGGACGGCTTCCGCGTGATGCCCATCAAGCAGGCCGCCCGGATCGGCGACCTCTTCATCACCGTCACCGGCGACGTCAACGTCATCGACGCGCCGCACTTCGCGGCCATGAAGGACGGCGCGATCGTCTGCAACAGCGGGCACTTCAACGTGGAACTGAACCTGCCCGCTCTCGGCAAGATGGCCCGGGGCCGCCCCGCCGACGTCCGCCGCGGCGTCCAGCGATACACGCTCAAGGACGGGCGCCGGATCTTCATCCTCGCCGAGGGCAGGCTGGTCAACCTCGCCTGCGCCGAAGGCCACCCCGCCTGCGTGATGGACATGTCCTTCGCCACGCAGGCCCTGACCACCGAGTACGCCGTCCAGAACGCCGGCAAGCTCGAGGTGGCCGTCCACGACGTGCCGCGGGAAGTCGACGACTACGTCGCACGTCTCAAGCTCAAGAGCATGGGCATCCGGATCGACAAGCTCACGGCCGAGCAGAAGGACTACCTCGCGTCCTTCGAGATGGGCACGTAGCGGCCTCGCATCCCTGCACGCCCCGTCCGCGGAGGGCCCCGCGATCGCGGAGGCCGTCGAACAACAGGAAGGAGCAGCCACGATGGGACCTGGAGAATCGAGCGCGCCCGGGCGGCGATCGCGCCGGCAGTTCCTCAAGACCTCGGCGGCCGCGGCCCTCGCCACCGCGAGCCTCAACAGCCGCCTCCACGCCGCCGGCAGCGACGTCATCCGGATCGGCATGGTGGGCTGTGGCGGGCGCTGCACCGGGGCGGCCATCAACGCCATGAACGTCGAGCCCGGCGCGCGGCTGGTGGCCATGTGCGATATCTTCCTGGACCGCGTGCACGCCCGGCGCAAGCAGTTGAAGGCCAAGAAGCCCGACCAGGTGGCCGTGGACGACGACCACTGCTTTGCCGGCTTCGACGGCTACAAAAAGGTCATCGACCGCGTCGACGTCGTCCTCATCGCCAACGCGGCCAAGTTCCATCCGCTGCACACGAAGGCCGCCGTGGAGGCCGGCCGCCACGTCTTCGTCGAGAAGCCCCACGCCATCGACCCCCGCGGCGTCAGAACGGTCCGGGCCGCCTGCGAGCTGGCCCGGGAGAAGAAGCTCAGCGTCGTCTCCGGGCTCCAGAGCCGCTTCCACGCCGGCTACCGCGAGACGGTCCGGCGCATCCACGACGGGGCCATCGGCGACATCGTCGCCATCGAGGAGAACTTCCTCCGCGCCCCGTACGGCCTGCACCCGCGCAAGGCCGGCCTCACGGAGCTCCAGTACCAGTGCTCCAACCAGTACCACTTCACGTGGCTGTCGGGCGACGACGTGCCCCAGAGCCTGATCCACAACGTCGACCGCTCCCTGTGGGCGATGAAGGAGCAGACGCCCGTCCGGTGCCACGGCCTCGCCGGGCGGTCTTCCATGACCGACGAGGTCTACGGCAACGTCTTCGATCACCACGCCGTCGTCTACGAGTTCGCCGGGGGCGTGCGGCTCTACGCCTTCTGCCGCACCACCACCGGGTGCTACAACGAGGTCTCCAGCCGCATCCTCGGCACCGCCGGCCGGGCCGACCTCACCCGCTGCCGCATCGAGGGCAAGGCCGCCTGGCAGTGGCGAGGCCGATGCGACCCCTACGACGAGGAGCACCGCGCCCTCTTCCAGTCCATCCGCAAGGGCGAGCCCATCAACAGCGGCCTCCACATGGCCAATGCCACGCTGGCCACCGTCATGGGGCAGTTGAGCTGCTACACCGGCCGGGAGGTGACCTGGGAAAAGGCCGCCAAGAGCGACTTCTTCTACCCGCCGAAGCCCGAGGAGTGTCGCGACGACATGCCGCCCCCCGTCAAGCCCGGCCCCGACGGGAGCTACCCGGTTCGCATCCCCGGCAAGAGCCGCCTGCTGTAGCACGCCGCGGCGAGGGTCCGCTCGCGCTGCCGGGAGGGCTCACTGCCCCGCGCCGAGAATGTCCCGCACGGCCGCGTGGCCGCCGAACTTCACGATCACGGCGCTCATCGCCACGTACACGCCCAGGACCAGCCACATCACGCGGTCGCGCAGCAGCACGCGCACCGGGTCGCTCGGCCCGGCCGCACGCGTGATGTGGTGGTAGCGGAACATCCCGTAGACCACCACCGGCACGGTCCACACCATGTGCGCCGAGCCGATCCGCTGGATCGTCTGCGGGGCGAGGCAGTAGATGGTGTACGTGAACAGGGCCATCGCCGTCGAGACGGTCAGCATGAAGCCCAGTTGCGCGGCGTCGTAGGCCCGGTTGACCGCGCGGGCCGCGCCGCTCTCGCCGGCGGGCAGTTCGGCGATCTCGCTGCGGCGCTTGGCCACCGCGATGAACAGGCACAGCGAGAAGGTGCAGACGACCAGCCAGGGGCTCACGGGCACGACGATGGCGGCCGCCCCGGCCATCGCGCGAAGCACGAAGCCCAGCGCCACCACCAGCACGTCCACGACGGCCTTGTCCTTGAGCCACAGCGAGTACAGCACGTTGAGCAGAAGGTACGCGCCCGTCCAGGTCAGCAGCGCCAGCCCGCCGAGCAGCTTCGCCCGCCCGCGCACCGCGACCTCGAGCGCGGCGATGATCGCGAAGCCGCCGACGAGCAGGACCGCCGCGGCGCCGAGCGCCCCGGCCGGCGTGAGGCGCCCCGAGGCGACGGCCCGGCGGCGCTTGACCGGGTGGTGCCGGTCGCGCCCGCGGTCGCAGACGTCGTTGAGGAGGTAGACGGCGCTGCTCAGCAGGCAGAAGGCCGCCACCGCCCCGAGACACAGCGCCCAGGACGCCGCGTCGGTGAATCGCCCGCTGAACAGCAGCGGGGCCGCCACGAAGGCGTTCTTGATCCAGTGCCCCGGGCGCATGGCCTCGGCGACCGCGCCCAGCCCGATCGGCCCCGCCGCCAACGCGCCGCTTGTCTGGCCTTCGCCCATCCCGCGTCTCTCGCCGCCGCCTGTTCTACCGCCGCGTGCCGCAGCCGGTTCGCCGCCTCGCCCGCGCGCACAACGACCCGTCCCCCCGCCACAAAGAAGCATTTCTCCTGGCTCTTGGCAAGC
>CAZXOC010000254.1:0-10931 GCA_964642165.1 uncultured Planctomycetaceae bacterium
GGCAGCGCGGCGGCAACTCCCGGTGATTGCGGGGACTTGCGGGGCCGTGCAGTCCCACGCGACAGAAACGACGCAACCTCTTGCAATAGCAAGAGGTTGCGCTCCTTGACCCCAAGGGGACTCGAACCCCTGTTGCCGGGATGAAAACCCGGTGTCCTAGGCCTCTAGACGATGGGGCCGCGTCGGGTCCCAGCCGGAACGGCTCCGGCGTGGAGGTCTATCTACTATAATCCTACGCGAGAGAGCGTCAACAGTTCCATCGACCCTTTTGGCGGGGGGCTTTCGCGGCGGCCGCTCTGCACCAGGGCAGTGCGCGCAGCCGCGGGCGGCAACCGGCCCGGGGCGCGAAAACCGTACCGCGATGCGGTTATCTCCAAGATCGTCGTTGCCGGAAGCACTTTCTGGTGTTATCATTGCACGATAAGGTCCGGAAGCGTGCGCCGCGGCGCGCGGGCTCGGCGGTCTGTGTCCGATCCCGAGCGACGCGGTCGAGCCGGCGTTGAGGAGCCTGTCGGCCCATTGGTTGTGCCCCCGCTTCCCGCACCGTTGCACCGATGTGTTCCACCCGACGAACTCGCAAGGGAGGAGAGGTATGGTAGTGCGCCCCCCGCTCCGGTCGCCGCAGGACAGCCGCCGCCCCACGACCGCGCCGCCGAAACACCCCGCCGCCCTGGAGGCGCTGGAACCCAGGCTCCTGCTGAACGCGGAGTTGTGGCATTTCCCGGCGGCCGATGCGGCCCTGATGTCGCCGGCGGCGCTGGACGACCTGGACGGCGATGGCGACCTGGACGCGGCGTTCCGCTACGCCGGCGTGGACGCCCAGTGGCACCCGCTGCCGGGCGAGTTGTGTGCGCTGGACGGCGCGACCGGAACGCCGCTCTGGCGGTTGGCGGACACCTGGCCCGCGCGGGACGACGTGCTTCTGGCCAACGTCAACGGCGACGCCAGCGCGGACGTGCTGGTCGAGCGTGAGATCGGCGAGGAGGATCTGCTGTTCGCCCTGGACGGCGCGTCCGGCAGCGCGGTGTGGGCCCCCGGCGAGAGCGGCGGGTCGTTCGTCGCCGGCGACCTCCGCGTCGACCAGATCGCCGACGTCGTGGGCGTCGCGCCGACGGCGCTCTTGGTGGCAACCGACGTCGCGGCCGGGGAGAATCTCTGGCAGTCGACGGCGCGGCCGACGGTCGTCCTTTCGCTGTACGACTTCAACGGCGACGCCACCATCGACGTGCTTTGCGACGACTTCGGCACCGCGACGCAGGACCTGGTGATCCTCGACGGGGCGGACGGGGCGGAGTTGTGGCGGCACGCGGTGGGGACGATCGGGATGGTGTTCGCCCAGAACGCGAGCGTGCTGCCGGACGTCAACGGCAATGCCAGCCCCGACGTGCTGGTCCAGACCATGGCGGTTCCCATCGGCCCCGGCGAGCTGTCGTCTACGATCGCGCTGGTGGACACGGACACGGAGCAGACGATCTGGGAGGTGACCGGCCTGGCGGCGATCCAGCCCGGCGGGCTGTCGCTCGGCGACCTGAACGGCGACGGGACGCCGGACGTGGCCTTCGCCACGGCGTCCCAGACCGGCCATGTCCTCCGAGCCCTCGATGGACGGACCGGCCAGGAGCTGTGGCAGGAGAGCATCGAGGTCGTGGGCACCTGGGTCTCCCTGGCGGATTACGACGGCGACGGCCGGCCGGACGTCTTCGCCGCGACGCCCGGCGCGCTGCGCGTCCTGGACGGCGCGACGGGCTCGCAGCTTTGGGCGTACGACGCGCCGGCGGGCGCGACGTTTATCAGCCCGCCGACGCTGGGGGACCTGGACGGCGACGGCAAGCTCGAGGCGCTCGTCGGCGCGACGGACGGCGTGCACGCGATTCGGACCTCCGCGGACGTGACGCCGCATGCAGCCGCTTGGGCGATGACCGGCCACGACGCCGCCCACAGCGCCCTGGCGGGCGAGATGGTGCCCGTTGCGCCGGAGGTCGGGCCGAGGGTGCGCTCCTTCGTGCCGGACTGGGCGGCCTCGGTGGACGGGTACACGCTGGCCTCGATTACCGTGACGTTCAGTGAGGCCGTCGACGCCGGTACGTTCACCACGGAGGACGTGGCCGTCAGCGGGATGGCCGGCGCGTCGGCGGCCACCGCCGTCGCCGCCCTGAGTGACAGCACGTTCCGCATCGACCTGCCCGCCCACGACGACGCGGACATTATCACAGTCACCGTCGGGCCGGACATCCTGGATCTTGCCGGGGACGCGATGGACCAGGACCCGGGCGCGGACGGCGATCAGCCTTGGGTGTTCACGCCCGAGTTGGCGGTGGGTCAGGAACGAACGTTCGACGCCGCGGCGGGGGGGATGTGGGCCTGCAAAGTCGCCGTCGGCGACGTGGACGAACTGTTCGTGACGCTGGCCAAGTCGTCCGTCTGGCAGGGCGAGGTCTCGCTGACGCGAGGGGGGCAGGTGCTGGCGTCGGAGACGGCGCCGCACGACGCGGGATTTCGCCTGGCCGATGCGGCCCCGGGCGTGTACACGCTCGTCGTACATGCGCCCGCGGGGGCCGGGGGGACGGCAGGCGCTGCCGACTCGGTGCCCTCGCTGACGCCCGCCGGGCCCGTGACCGGGCACCTGGAGGTCGAGGGCTCTCGCGCGTGGTGCCGCTTCACGGCGCCGGCGCGGGGGAACGCGCGCGTCTGGCTGGAAGGCACGGCCGCGAACCTGTTCGACCTGTACGTTCGCCGCGGCGAGCTGCCCGATGGCGGGGCCTACGACTACGCCGCCGCCGAGATCGGCGTCGAACGGTCGCTTCTGATGGCGGACCTGCCCGGCGGCGACTACTACGTCATGCTGCACGCGGCGCACGAGCTGGGCCCGCTGGGGGACTTCGTCCTCCGCCTGGACGACGACCCCGTCGTGCCCCTGGCGGGGGAGATCACGTCGGACACGGAGCTGTCGGGGCGCTACCTCGTTGACGGAGACCTGACCGTCGCGGACGGCGCGGCGCTGACGATGGCTCCCGACTCGGAGTTGACGGTCGACGGCTCGCTGCTGATCGACGCAGACAGCGGCGCGGCGCTGGCCGGGCGGGTTCGCGTGGACGGGTCGGTCACCGTGGAGGCCGGGGCGACGCTCTCGCTGGGCGGGAACGTCCTGATCGCGAGCGGCCTGCTCGTCAGCGACGGCGGCGACGCGACCCTCGAGCCGGGCACGGTCCTGAAGTTCGGCGGGGGCGGCCTGCGCGTGGAAGGCACGCTGCACGGCGAGGGCACGCTGGAGCAGCCCATCTTTCTGACGTCGGCGAACGACGACACGGTCGGCGAGGACGTCAACGGCGACGGCGGGGCAACGCAGCCGGGCGCGGGTGATTGGCAGGGCATCGAACTGCGGAACTCGGGGCAGGAGACGGTCCTGGAGAACGTCGAGGTCCGCTACGCCTCCAAGGGCATCGAAGGCGCCGCGGGAGGCGTGACCGTTCGCCTGCGGAACGTGATCCTGCGCCGCAACCGCTACGGCATCCACGTCTACACGCCGTACGTGGAGACCCGCGCGGACAACTGCCTGATCGTCGACAACGAGCTGACGGGCGTCTTCGTCCGCGCCGACTCCCGGCACACGCTGCGCAACTGCACGATCGTGGGCAACGGCTTCGACGGCTTCGGCTGGACCGGCGCGGGCATTCACGGTGGCGGGGCGACGCTGACGGTGGAGAGCTCGATCGTCGCGTTCAATCGCGATGGCCTGCACCACGAGGGCGACCCACCTGTCTGGACGTTCCGCAGCAATATCTTCCACAACCCCGACGGCCAGGAACTGATCTGGGACGGGGATCCCGGCGCGCCGCAGCTCGACCAGAACGGCAACCTATTGGCCGATCCGCTGTTCGTGGACCGCGCGGGCGGCAACCACGAGCTGGACGCGGGCTCGCCGGGGATTGACTCCGGCCTGGGCATCCAAGCGCCGCTGGCGGACATTCTCGGCCGCCCGCGCTACGACGACGCCGGCATGGCCAACACCGGCGGGGGGTATCCCAGCTACGTCGACCGCGGCGCCTACGAGCGCCAGACGGACACGGAGGCGGCGAACCTGGCGGTGACGTACGTTTCCCAGCCGTCGCCGCTGTTCTTGAATCCCGGCGAGCCGCTCACGGTCCAGTGGACCGTCTCGAACATGGGGACGCTGCCGTCGGACGCCGCGTGGCAGGACGTGGTGTACCTTTCGGCCGATCCGTACATCAGCGCCGACGACGCCGTTCTGGCGAGCCGCGACCACAGCGGCGCCCTGCGAAGGGGCGGCAGCTACACGGAGACTGCGACCGTCGCGATGCCGGACGTCGCGGGCCCGCGGTACGTCCTGGTCCACGCGAACGCGACCGCCGCCATGCCCGAGGCGATCCAGCGGGACAACGTGGGCCTCGCCGGCCGACCCGTCGGCGTCGGTGTGTCCCTCCTGGAGGTCGGCACGCCGGTCGCGGGCCAGGTCGCCGAAGGCCAGTGGGAGTATTTCCGCTTCGAGGGCGAGCCCGGGCGGAGCATCCGCTTCCTGCTGAGCGCCGCCGGCGCGGAGGGCACGGCGGAGCTGTACCTGCGCCGGAACGAGCCGCCGACGCTGAACGCCTACGACGCGGCCGCCCGGTCCGCCGGCAGCCTGGCGCAGGAGATCAAGCTCCTCGCGCCCGCCGACGCGACCTACTATCTGGGCGTCTATGGGGCGCACGTGCCCGGCGGGCCGAGGGGCTTCACGCTGGCGGCGGGGCTTTCCCTGCTGAGCGTCGAGCGCGTCGAGGCCGACCGTGTCGGCAACGCCGGCAGCGCCACCATTGGCATCATCGGCAACGCGTTCACGGCCGACGCGCAGGCCAAGCTCATCGCGCCCGACGGCACGCAGATTCCCGGCGAGGAGTGGTTCGAGAGCTCCTCGTCGCTGTACGCGACGTTCGCCCTGGACGTCGCCGGCGCGCCGCCGGGCGTCTACGACGTTGCCGTCTCGATCCCCGGCTCGTCGTCGTACACGCTGAGTGACGCGCTGACGGTGGCCGGCGGCGGCAGCGCCGAGTTCGACTTCGATCTCAGCGTGCCCGGCGAGGCCCGCCCGGGACGCGCCATCGACGTGACCCTGACGCTCGCCAACACGGGCGAACTCGACCTGCCGGCCCCGCTGCTGATCATCGAGACGCTCGTGGACGCCTCGTGGCATCCCTTCCTGGCGGAAGCGAGCGCGTCGGAGGAGCCGTTCGGGCTGGCCGAGGTCGGCCAGCAGCCCGCGCCCGCGGAGCCGCCGCAGTGGGTGCCCGGGCCCACGTACCAGGTGCTGTGCCTCAGCCCCGACGGGCCGGCCTCGATCCTTCGCCCCGGACAGACGGTCACGACGATCGTGGAGACGCTGACGCCCTTCGGCTCGGAGGACATGCCTTTCACGGTCTACGGCGTGGGCGTGCCCGGCGACACGCAGGTGGACGAACAGGTCGACTGGCAGGAGCTGGAGGACAACGGCCTGCGCCCGGCGGGGCTGCCCGACGAGGCGTGGGAGCCGCTCCTGGAGCGCCTGAAGGTGCAGGTGGGCGACACGTGGGGCGACGTGCTCGTGTCGCTTCGGCAGAACGCCGATCACCTGGCCCGGCTGGGGCAGCGGCTCGCCAACGTGGACGCGCTCTTCGCGTTCGAGATGCTCCAGGCCGCGGCGATCGGCGCACCGACGTACCTCGAGACCGTCGAGGACGCGTTCTGCCCGGCCCCGGGCGTGCCGCTGAAGTTCACCCGGTACTACCTGCCGGGCCCGCTGTACCGTGGGCGCCCGGGCGCGCTCGGCTACGGCTGGACCCACTCCTACGACATCCGCCTGCGCGAGGCCGACGACGGCTCGGTCGTGATCAACGACGGCGCGGGAATCGACCGCCTCTTCACCCCTGGAGCCGCCGGCTACAAGCCCGTGCCCGGCGACCACGGCAGGCTGGCCGCCCTGGCCAACGGAAAGTACCTGCTGACCGAGGCCGACGGCACGGAGATCCGCTTCCGTTCGGACGGGTTGTTTGAGCGGATCCGCGACCGCAGCGGCAACCGGGTGACGGCCGTCTACGACGGCGACGGGCGCCTGATCAGCCTCAACCACTCCAGCGGCGACCGCTTCACGCTCCACTACGACGATCGCGGGCGGCTGATCGACCTGACCGACCACGACGACCGGCACGTCTCCTACGGCTACGACGACGCCGGGGAGCACCTGGAGTCCGTCACACCGCCCGTCGGCGGCGCGACGACGTACGCGTACCTGACCGGCGAAGGCGCGCTTCGCGACCATCTGCTGGCGACGGCCTCGCTGCCCGGCGATGTGCAGGTCGCCTACGCGTACGACGCCTGGGGGCGGCTGACACGCGAGGACCGCGGCGGCGGGCCCGTTACCCGCTTCCAATACGACGACGCGGCGCGGATCGACGTCCTCGACGGGCTGCTCAACCGGACGCGCGTCTGGCTGGACGCCCTCGGGCGCCCGGCGCGGATCCGCAACGCCGTGGGCATGGAAGTGGACCTGACGTACGATGCGGGCGGCAACCTGGCCGGCATCTACGGGCCCATGGGCTCTTCGACACACCTCGCCCACGACGCGCTCGGCCGGCTCACCGGGTTCCGCGATGCCGAGGGCCACGCCGCGTCGCTCGGCTACGCCGGAGCGCACGGCGATCTGGCCTGGACCGTCGACCCGAGGGGCTACGCGACGCAGTACGGCACCAACGCGACCGGCAACCTTGTGGAGATCGCCTACCCCGACGGCCAGGACGAGCAATTCGCCTACGACGACGCCGGGAACCTGGTCTCCTGGACCAACGCGCGCGGCCGGGAAACCACGTACCTCGTCAACGGGCGCGGGCAAGTCACCGAGCAGCGATTCCACGACGACACGGCCTACACGTACCTTTACGACGATCGCGGGCGCCTGACCGGCGTGGTGGAGGCGCCCGGCACGACGTCGCTGGAATACCACCCGAACACCGATCTGCTGGCGAAGATCACGGACCCCTTCGGGCGGCACCTGGAGTTCACGTACGACGCGGCCGGGCGGCGAACGAGCCGAACCGATCAGGACGGCTTCACCGTCGCGTACTCCTATGACGCCGCGGGGAGGTTGGCGCGCCTCGCCGACGGGCAGGACCAGGACATCGAGACGTACCAGTATGACGCCGCCGGTCGACTGGCGCGCACCGACAAGGCCAACGGCACGTACACCACCTATGGCTACGACGGCGCCGGGCATCTAATCAACGTCGTGAACGCCGCGCCCGACGGGGCGGTCAACAGCCGCTTCGACTACACCTACGATGCGCTGGGGCGGCGAGCCGGCGAGATCGGGCCGGCCGGGGCGTGGGCGTACGAGTACGACCTCAACGGTCAACTCACGCGGGCCGTCTTCACGCCCGCCGGCGTGGGCGGGGAAGAGCTGGACATTCGCTACGTCTACGACCCGGCTGGCAACCGCGTCCGGACGGTCGTGAACGGGCAAGCCGCCGAGTACGACGCGAACAGCCGCAACCAGTACGAGCAGGTCGGCTCGGCGACCTACGAGTACGACGAGGACGGCCACCTCACGGGCAAGACCGACGGCCCGGACGCGTGGAGCTACACGTACAGCTCTTCGGGCTGGCTGACCCGGGCCGTCACGCCGGAGGGGACGTGGACGTACGAGTACAACCCGTTCGGCCGGCTGCGGGCGATCGAGCACGGCGGGGAGCGAACGGAGGTCCTTTGGGACCCGCGGGAGCTGTGGGACGTTGCGGCGACGTACGACGCGTCCGGCGACGCGGTGGCACGGTACGTCCACGGACAAGGCTTGGCCGCCCGCGTCGATCCGACCGGCGGGGCGGAGTTTCTCGACTTCAACGGCTTGGGCGGCACCTGGTGCCTGACGGACGCCGGCGGCGAGCCGCAGGGCAGCTACCTCTACGATCCCTTCGGGCAGGTCGTCGCGGCCACGCCCGGCGCCGAGAGCGACTTCCAGTTCGTCGGGCAGTACGGCGTGTTCGCCGAGCCGGGCGGACTGACCTACATGCGCAGCCGCTTCTACGCGCCGGACCTCGGGCGCTTCATCACACCCGACCCGATGGGCCTGCTGGCCGGCGACCTGAACCTCTATCGGTACGTCCTGAACTCCCCGCTGGATTTCGTGGACCCGTCGGGGCTTGAGGTGACGCTTCAGGACTTCTCGGTCAACGCCGGCGGCGCGGCCGCGACCGCGGCGGACCTTGCCGGCAGCGCCGGCCCGGCGTTGAAGCTCGGCGGAAAGGCCCTTGGCGGCGTCCAGATGGTCGGCGGGCTGATCGACGTGGATCAGGGCATTCGCGAGGGCGACTGGGGACGCGCCGGCTACGGCGCCGCCACGTACGGTTTGGCGGCGGCCGGAATGTTCCTCAGCGGCCCGCCGGGATGGGTCTGTCTCGGCGTGTCGGCTGGCCTGACGCTGCTCAAGTGGATCCTCGACGCCGACTTCACCAATCTGTTCACGTCGGTCACGCCGGAGGACAAGTACGGGCCCTCCGGCTACCGGGTGACGCTCGACTCCGGCCAGGAAACGCACTTCATCCCCGCGGCGCAAGCGATGAGCTACCGCGTGGAGTTCTGGAACAAGGAAGACGCCCCCGTCCCCACCCAGGACGCGGTCATCGAGGACGTGCTCGACCCGGCGATCTTCGACCTCGACACCTTCGAGTTCACGCGGTTCGGCTTCCTCAAGTGGGACGTGCCCCTCGACGGCGCTCGCCGGATCGACACGCGGGTGGACCTCCGCCCGGACATGAACATCGCCGTGGACGTCAAGGCCACCCTCGACGTCGACACGGGCAAGGTGCGCTGGTGGTTCCACTGCGTCGATCCGCTCACGGGCGAGTACCCCGACGACCCCATGGCGGGGTTCCTCCCGCCGTTCAACCCCGAGACACGCTACGAGATCGGGTGGGTGGACTTCCGCGTGGACGTCCGCGACGGCCTGCCGGACGGCACCGACATCGCCAACCAGGCCTTCGTGGAATTCGACTTCGCCGGCGACCTGCCGGACCACCCGGCTCCGAAAGAAGGACCGTGGATCAACACGCTGGACCTGTCGCCCCCGACCAGCGCGGTGGCGCCCCTGCCCGACACCGTGCACACGGCGGACTTCCAGGTGACCTGGGGCGGCAGCGACGCCGACGGCAGCGGCATCGCAACCTACGACGTCTACGTCCGCCAGGACGACGGCCCGTGGACGCTGTGGCTGGACGACACGGCCGCTACGTCCGCCGCGTACGGCGGACAGGACGGACACCAGTACGGTTTCTACACCGTCGCCACGGACCACGTGGGGCGCGTCGAGGCGCCCGCCGCCCAAGCCGACACGACGACACAGCTCGACGAGGGCGTCTCCGTGACACTGGACGACACGACACGATCGGTGGTCTACGTCGATGGAGACGGCACGGCCGTCACGGTGACGCTGCGAGGCGGGACCGCCGAGCTCCTGTTCGTCGGAGACGGCCTGTCCACGGAGACCGACCGCAGCCGCCTGCGCGTGGACGGGCAGGATGTGTCGCTTCACGATCTCGTGCTGTCGGAAAGCGACGCCCGAAGCCTACTGACGTTCCGCACGAATCGGGGCGGAGACCGCCTGGCGCAGGTGGGCACGATCCGGGGGGCGTCGCCTCTCGGCAAGCTCCGGGCCGGGACGGTCGACCTCGTGGGCGGCGGCATCCTGATGACCGGCGACGGCTCCATTGGCGCCGTTCAGGTCCACGACCTCGCCGGAGGCGCGGATATCAACCTGCCCGGCCCCGACGTCGTCAAGGGCGTCACGCTCACCGCGGGGTCGCTCGGCGCCGGCACGGACATCACGCTGGGCTCGTACCTCAAGAGCCTCAAGGCCGTCGAGTGGATCGGCGGCTCGCTCGATGCTCCCCGCGCCGGCGGCATCGTCATCACCGGTCGCAAGGGCAATGCCAAAAAGAGCATCGCCGCGATCGCGGGCGACCTGGGGGCCGACGTGTCCCTCCCGGCGCAGGATCCCAAGGGCGTCTTGCTGGGCAAGCTCTCCGCCGCCGGGGAGATCACCGGCTGGTGGGACATCGCCGGGGCGATCGGGACCGTCAGGGCCCGGGCGACCGGCGAGGCGTGGACGCTCGACGCCGCCGGTGCGGTCAAGGCCGTCGACGCCAGGGACGCCCTGGCCGGCAGCCTGTCGGCCGACCAGTTCGGCAAGATCGTCACGCGCGGCGACCTGACGGCGGAGATCACGGCCACCGGGTTCGACGACCGGAAGCGCACGTCGATCGGCAGCCTGTCCGCCGGGTCCGCGAGGGACGCCTCGGTGACGGCCGACGCCGGCATCGCAAGCCTCACCGTCACGGAGTGGCTCGACACGGGCGGCGAGGGCGACGTCGTGCGGGCCGGCTGGCTCGGCAAGCTCACCGCCCGGGGCCGGAAGCCCAACCCGCGGAAGGGCCTGGCCGGCAGCGACGGCGACTTCGGCGCGGCCGTGGACCTGACGGGCCAGCACATCCCGGGCGGCAAGGCGGTTCTCGGCTCGGCGAAGGTCGCCGGCGGCGTGGCCGACGCGGCGTGGCACGTGCCCGGCGCGGCCGGGGCCGTGGCGATCCGAGGCGACGTGGCGAACTGGACCGCGACCATCGGCGAGTGCAAGGCGCTGACGCTCGGCAACGTGGCCGACGCGACGGTGACCGTGCAGGACGCCCTCGGGGCCGTCAAGGCGGTGCGCTGGGCGGCCGGCACGCTGACGGCCGACAGCATCAAGTCCCTCACCGTCACCGGCGCGAAGGGCAACGTGGGCAAGGGCATCCCCGCCGTCCCGGGCGACTTCGGCGCGGACCTGAACGTCAGCGGCGAGAACGTCACGAAGGGCGCGGCGCTGGGCAGCGCCAAGATCGCGGCCGACCTGACCAGCGGAAGCTGGGCGGTCGACGGCG
>CAZXOC010000255.1:0-2455 GCA_964642165.1 uncultured Planctomycetaceae bacterium
ATGTTGCTTCGGGCGACGCGGCTGTGGGCGATGTCGCCGACGATGCCGACCTTTTTCCCGGCGACGGCGCCGAGTCGCCGGCTAATGGTGTAGACGTCCAGCAGCCCCTGGGTGGGGTGTTCGTGCTGGCCGTCCCCGGCGTTGATGATCGATGCGTTGAGGTGGCGCGCCAGCATGTGCGGCGCGCCGCTCTGAGAGTGGCGGATCACGACGGTGTCGACGCCCATCGCCTCGATGTTGCGGGCCGTGTCGCGCAGCGTCTCGCCCTTGGTGACCGACGAGCCGGCGGCGGTGAACTGCAGCACGTCGGCCGACAGCCGCTGGGCGGCGAGGGTGAAGCTCATCCGCGTGCGGGTGGAGTCCTCGAAGAACAGGTTGGCCACCACCTTGCCCCGCAGCGCCGGGACCTTCTTGATCGAGCGGGTGGAGACCTCGCGGAAGCTCTCGGCCGTGTCCAGCAGGTAGGCGATCTCCTCAGCCGACAGCTCGTCCAGCCCGACGAGGTCCTTTCGGGTCCACAAAAAAGGCCGGGATGTTTCTCCCGGCCGGGCCTCAGTCGCTGTTGATGATGAAGACGCCTTCTTCGCCATCGTCTTCCTTCAATCGAACCTGGACACGTTTGGTGTTGGGGGCGGAGACTTTCCGCCCGATGAAATCGGCGGCGACGGGAAGCTCCCTTCCGCCGCGGTCGATGAGCACGCCGAGGCGGACGACCTTGGGTCGGCCGAAGTCGTGAAGGGCGTCCAAGGCCGCTCGGACGCTGCGCCCGGTCTGGAGCACGTCGTCCACCAGCACGACGTGGGTGTCGTCGAGGTCGAAGTCGATCTCCGTCGCGCGGACGAGCGGCGCGCCTCGGCGGCGGGAGAGGTCGTCGCGATAAAAGGTGATGTCGAGCACGCCGTGCTCGATCTGACGGTCGGGCCTCTCGTCGCGAAGGCGCTCGACGATGCGGGTCGCGAGCGTCTCGCCGCGCGTGCGGATGCCGATGACGGCGAGGATGCCGCGGTCCGGCAGGGCCTCGGCGATGGCCCGGTACAGCCGGTCGAGGGCCCGCTCAACCTGTTGGGCGGTCAGGACTCTCTTCATGATCCGTGACGGAAGGATCCCGCGCCGCGGCTTCGGTCCTCGTGCCGGCCGAATCGACGCAACATCCGGGCACAGATCGTACGGCCTGGCCCGCCGCAATGCAACGCCCCGGCGGGATTTCCCCTCCCCGCCCGCAAAACACTCGTTCAGCCCCACCGGCAGATGCCGATGATAGTCCAGTGTCGGGGGGCGAGACCCCCCCCGGCCGGCAACTTCGCGGGAGGCGACGCTCATGGGACTGGCAATGAGACACCCGGGCCGACGCTGGCTGGCGGTCGCGCTGGCGGCGGCCATCCTCCTGGCGTGCGCGAGCCTGGCGGGCGACCAGCGGGGGCGAACCGTCTACTACCAGGTCACCTACGCCGACGGGCGCAGCCGGGACCTCTCGGCCCCCCCGGCCGCCAGCAAGGGCATCCGGCGGGTGCTGCGGATCGCGCGCATCGAGCAGGGCAGCAAGGGCTACGAGGTGCTCGCCACCGGGCCCCAGCCGTTGACGCTCGTCAGCCGCGGGCAGACCTACAAGACCGACCTGGTCTGGAACGGCAAGGCGTGGGTGGTGCCCACGGACGATCCCGAGGTCGCCATCGTGGTCGAGTCGCCCACCGGCTCGGGTGCCGCCCCGGGCGCGGCGCGGGCCGAAGCCGACCGTCTCCAGGCCGCGCTCATCGAACTGGCCGCCAAGCTGCTGGAGTCGGAGCGGAAGCTGGAAGCCGCCGAGAGGGCCCTGGCCGGGCAGAAGGCGGCGGCGGCGGCGACGGCGCGGGCGCGGACGGACATCCGCGCGTGCCTGGCGGAGGTTTTGGCCGGGGCGCGGAAGCTCTCGGCGCCGGCCGGGCCGGCGAAGTCCACGCCGCCGGCCGCGACGGGCGAGGTCACCGCGCCGGACGCGCCGCCGCCGGCCAAGGGCACGAGCGGCGTCGGCCGGCCGATCGGCAGCGTGGCCGTCCTGCCGCACCGCGTTCAGGTGTGGAAGCTGCCGGCGGGCACCGGCGAGCGAACGTGCCGGGTCTCCGTGGCGCATCCCGAGGCCGGTCCGGCCGGGGCGTTCCACTACGTGGCCTACGCCGACACGACCGGCGACGGGCGGGCGGACAAGCTCATCGCCCGATCCCCGCTGGCCGTCGCCAGCCGCGCCGGGCAGTGGACCCAGTGGAGCTTCTCCACCGCCGAGAGGCAGCTCTTCGTCGGCAGGGCGTGGCTTCGCCGCGACACCGTCCACTACCACGCCGAGTCGATTCGCATCGAGGATTGGGACGGGCTGTCCACCCGCAGCTACGTCGCCGTCGATGCGTGGGGCCTGCCGGTCCGCCGTTGGGGGCCGTGCTACGGCAACATCCGCGTCTGGACGTCCAGCCCGTAGCCGCGCCGT
>CAZXOC010000255.1:2555-10911 GCA_964642165.1 uncultured Planctomycetaceae bacterium
GGGGCCGTGCTACGGCAACATCCGCGTCTGGACGTCCAGCCCGTAGCCGCGCCGTGCGCCCGCTCATTCGGCCGGGGCCCGGCCGCGGTCGAACAGGTAGATCGGCAGGGACTTCCACAGCCCCCACGGACGGTAGAGGCTCTCGATCTCGCCGCGGCAGTTGTACCAGCAGCCCTTGCACGTGTTGTGGCTGGAGGCCCGGCGGAGGCGCTGATGGATGACGGCCGGGCTGTCGCGGTACAGGTTGGCCACCGGGCGGTCCTTCCGCTCGACGCAGATGGCGATGTCGCCGGTCGAGTCGATGTTGAAGAACGCCCGCCCGGCGAGGCACCCGGCCACGCCGCCGCCGAGGAAGTCGTCGAACCGCGAGAGATAGTAGGGGTTGGACAGGAAGTTCCCCCAGCGCCGGCGGAGGTCGAGCAGGCGGGGGCTGACGGCCCCGTCGTTGTGGACGAAGGCGTCGGAGCCCGTTTTGAGCCGCCCGTAGGGCTGGACCATGTAGTAGGCGTTCCGTTCGGCGGCCATCCGGAGGAGCGTCTCGAAGTCGCCGATGTTGTCGTCGAGCAGGACGCTGATGACGTTGACGCGCTGCCACTCGTGGACGCGCGCCTCGCTGAGCAGCTCGACGGCGCGCCAGGCGTGGCGCCACGCGCCGGGCATGCCGCGCGCGGCGTCATGGCGCTCGGGCGACGCGAAGTCGATGCTGACCGACACGCCCCACGCCCCGGCCCGCATGAGGTCGCGAGCGGCCCGCGGCGTGACGAACCAGCCGTTGGTCGTCACGAAGGGGAAGTGGTACTCGCCGATGGCGGCGACGAGGTCGGGCAGGTCGGGCCGCAGCAGCGGCTCGCCTCCGGCCAGCGAGACCAGCAGCGTGCCGTAGGAGGCCAGCTTCCGCGCGCCCGCGGCGTACTGCTCGAGGCTCGGCTCGCCCTCGAGCCCCAGCGGATCGTGCCAGTAGTGGCAGAAGCGGCAGCGGAAGTTGCACCGGTACGTCACCTGCCACGCGCACCAGATCGGGTGCCCGCTGCTCCAGGCTCGAAACAAACGCTGCTTTTTGCGGATCGGGGAGAGCATCGTCTCGTGCCGCCTTCCGCCGGGCACCAACCCTCTCGGGCCCCGGCGCCTCCGCGGGCATGATACGCTCGGCCGCGACCGAGGGAAAGCCCAAGTCGCCTCGGAGTTGATGCCGGGCCTCGCCGCGCGCGGCGACGTGCGCCCCGCCCGCCCGCGCCGCCGCCGAAAGGCCGTCCCGCGCGCTTGACAGTCCCCGAAGCGATCCCCTATTAATAGGGGTTCATGCGCAGCGGCCGACAGGCCGCCGCGGGAGAAGGCCAGCCCCAACAACCTGCGGTCGGTGAGAGATGGACGGCGAGCCGCCTCAGAGGAACCTCCTGCGGTATGCCACGGTGGGCATCGAGTTCCTGCTCGTGTTCCTGCTGCTGCTGTACCTGGGCTGGCAGGTGGACCTGTGGCTGGGGTGGTCCAGCCCGGGCTTCACGGTCCTGGGCGGCATCGTCGGTTTTGCAGCCGCCTTCTACCGGCTCACGAAGCAGGGGTGGGGGATCTTGCGGACGGATGACCAGGCTCGGAAAGAGGACGGCGACTCGGACGACCCGGGATAGGAACAAACGAAGATGCTTCGCGCGGAGCCCATGCAGATCAGCCTTGGCGCCTTGCTGGGGTGGGTGCTGCCCGCCGGGGCGCTGGTGGGCGCGGCCGGGGCCTACCCGACGTGGTGCCTGGGCGGGCGCGGCGCCGTGGACGCGATGCTGTGGGCCGGCGGCATCGTCTTCGGCATCGTGCTGCTCAGTGCCCTGGCGGTGACCGGTTCGGCCCCCGCCGGCCCGGGCCGGGCGACGCTGGCGTTCGTGGCCGCGGGCCTCGGCAGGCTCGTTCTCGCCCCGGCGCTGGGCGCCTGGGTGGTGTGGGGATTCCGCGTGCCGCCGGGCACGATGTTCGTCTGGCTGGCCGTCTTCTACGTCGTGCTGCTGATGGCGGAGGGCGCCTGGCTGAGCCGCGCGCTGAGGCGGGACGCCCGCCGCGTCTCGCCGGGCGAGGTCCGGCGCCCGGCCGGGACAGGTGGGACCGGCATCGGATCCGGTGAGAGAATCTCGTGCTGATGGCCGCATCCGACAACCTGCTGGAGCACGTGCTCGACCACCCGTGGGCAGGCTTCACCTTCCGCGTGTTCGGCGTGCCGGTGACGTGGATGTCCGGCGGGATCGTCTCGATGATCCTGGTGGGCGTGCTGCTGGTGGCGGTCCTCGTGCCCATGGCGCGGCGCTGCGCGTACGTCCCCAAGGGCGGGCAGAACTTCCTGGAATCCCTCGTCGTGTTCGTTCGCGAGACGATCGCGCGCCCGGCGCTGCACGAGAAGGCCGACGCGTACCTGCCGTTCCTCTGCACGATCTTCGTGTTCGTCTTCTCGCTGAACCTGATCGGCCTCGTGCCGCTGGAGAGCGTCTCCCTGGCGCTGGGCATCGACCGGCGCTACCACCTCGGCGGCACGCCGACCGCCATCCCGACCGTCGGGGCGGCGCTGGCCTGCCTGGCGCTGCTGGCGATTGTCGGCAACGGCCTGCGGCGGGCGGTCCAACGGTACCACGAGGAGCGCGGCTGGCCGATGTCCTCCTGCTGGCTCGCCGCGCCGGTCCTGTGGTTCCTGAGTCTCTCCCCGCCCGTGCCCGGGATGGTCGGCAAGGTGATCCTCGTCCCGATGGCGGCGCTGGAGCTGGTCAGCGCGGTGGCCAAGTGCCTGGCGCTGATGGTGCGGCTCTGCGCGAACATGGTGGCCGGGCACATGCTGCTGGCCGTGGTGACGTACCTGGGGCTGCTGGCGATTCGCCCGATGCTGATGCTCTCGCCCGGCGACGTGGGCTTCCACGCCCACGGGATCTACATCCTGCCGATCTGCATCGTCGGCAGCGTCGCGCTGACGCTGATGGAGCTGCTCGTGTCGGGCATTCAGGCGTTCATCTTTACGATCATGACCGCGCTGTTCCTGGGCATGTACGCCGAGGCGAGCCACTAGGCCGCACGCCCCGGGACGGCGGGATTCGACCGAGACAACAGGGCTACTGGATCCAGGAGAGCGTTGATGATGAAGGCATGCAGATTGGTGATGCTGGGACTGGTGCTGACGGCCTGCTCGGCGTCGGCCCTTGCCGAGGGCGACCCGAACGCCGGCAAGGCGCCGGGCCCCGGGGCCGCCGCGCCGGGCGAGGCGGACGACGGTTCCTGGATGCGCGCCGTGGCGATGATCGGGGCGTGTCTGGGCGCGGCCCTGGCGGCGGCCGGCGGCGGCTACGGCGTCGCCCGGATCGGCAGCGGCTGCATCGAGTCCATCGCGCGCCAGCCCGAGGCCGCCCGGGACATGTTCGCGCCGATGGTGGTGGCCGCCGGCATGGTGGAGGTGGGCATGCTCTTCGCCATCGTCGTCTGCCTCGTGACCGTCCTGAAGCACTGACGGCCCCGCGTGCCCCTGGGAGAGCAGGTGATGGCTCGAGATCATCCAGCCGGATGCGGCGTCTTGCGGCGGACGACGGGGGGCGCGGTCGTTCTCTGCGTCGCGGCGAGCGCGGCGGCGGCGGGCGAGACGGGCAGCCGGACCGGCGACCTCGGGCAGGCCGTCGTCGCGCTGCTCGTCTTCGCGGGCGTCCTGTTCATCCTCGGGCGCTTCGCCTGGAAGCCGGTGATCGCCCAGCTCAAGCGGCGCGAGGAGGAGATCGTGGATCGCCTCCGCGACAGCGAACGGCGCGAGCGCGAGGCCCAGGAGCTGGAGGCCAGCCACCGCGCCCGCCTCGACCGCGCCGAGGCCGAGGCCAAGCAGATCCTTGCCAAGAGCCTCGAGGAGGCCGCCCAGGCCCGGGAGGAAATGCTCGCCTCCGCGCGCGATCAGGGCGCCAAGACCATCAAGGGCGCCAAGGCCGAAATCGAGCAGTTCAAGGAGACCGCCCTGGCCGACCTCCAGCAGGCGATGGCCGGCCTGGCCGTCGACATCGCCGGCGAGATCATCCGCGAGGAGCTCAGCCCCGACAAGCAGCACGACCTGATCGAGGCCTCCCTGGAGCGAATCCGCAACCGGGCCGAAAGGGACGCCGGATGAAGGCCCCGGCCAGGCAGGTCGATTCCGTCATGGACCCCGTGAGCGAGTCGCTCGCCCGCGTCTACGCCGAGGCGCTGCTCGGGCAAGTGCCCTCGGACCCCGAGGCCGAACAGGTCGCCGCCCAGCTCGACGCCATCGTGGACCTCCTGGATGAGATCCCGGGCTTCGAGGAGCTGCTGACGGCCGCCCTGATCTCCTCGGCCGAGCGCACCGCGGTGGTCGAGCGAATCTTCCACGCCCGGGTCGGCGAGCCGGTCGAGGCGACGCTGGCCGTCATGGCGGGCGCCGGGCGGCTCGGCCTGCTGCGAACGCTGCGGCGCGTGTTCCGCTCGGCCCTGCACCGCCGGCAGGGCAAGCGCGAGGTGACGGTCGTCACGGCCGTACCCGTGGCCGAGAAGCATCAGCGGCGCATCGCCGCGGCGCTGGCCGAGACGCTCCGGGCGGAGCCCGTCGTCAGGTGGGACGTGGATGAGAAGCTGCTCGGCGGCATGGTGGTGCGGATCGGAGACCACGTCTACGACGCCTCCGTCCGCGCCGAGCTCCACCGCCTGGAAGGTCGCCTGGCGCGCGAGATCCGCCTGGAGCCGCCCGAGGTCGGCGCGGAGGAACCCGCCGTGCCCGACGGTCCGTCGTGAGAGGTGAGACGAGCCCGTGAAGTTCAAGGCCGACGAGATCGCAAGCGTCGTTCGCGAGGAGATCGCCCGCTACCGGAGCCAGTTGAGCCGGGGCGGGGCGGTCCGGCTGAAGTCCGGCGAGACCGCCCGCGTCATCCAGCAGGAGGTGGACCGCTTCCGCCGCGAGATGGACGTGGCGCACGTGGGGCGCGTGCTGGAGGTCGGCGACGGCATCGCGCGGATCTACGGCCTGTCCGACGCGATGGCGGGCGAGATGCTCGAGTTCGCCAACGGCGAGATGGGGCAGGTCTTCAACCTGGAGGAAGGCTCCGTCGGGGCGGTCATCTACGGCTCGTGCGAGGAGATCAAGGCCGGGCAGACCATCCGCGGGACCGGCAAGCTGCTCTCCGTGGCGGTGGGGCAGGCGCTGATCGGTCGCGTGGTGGACCCGCTGGGCCGCCCGCTCGACGGCCGGGGCGACGTCGTCACCGCCCAGAGCCGCCCCCTGGAGATGCCCGCGCCCGGCATCGCCGAGCGCCAGCCGGTCCACCAGCCCCTGGAGAGCGGCCTGAAGGCCATCGACGCCATGACGCCCATCGGGCGGGGACAGCGCGAGCTGATCATCGGCGACCGCAAGACGGGCAAGACGGCCATCGCCGTCGACACGATGATCAACCAGGCCGGCGGCGACGTGCTGTGCGTCTACGTGGCCATCGGGCAGAAGGACTCGACGGTCGCCGGCGTGGTCGAGACGCTTCGCGAGCACGGGGCGATGGACCACTGCGTGGTGGTGTCGGCCTCCAGCAGCGACCCGGCCCCGCTCCAGTACGTCGCGCCCTACGCCGGCTGCGCGATCGCCGAGCATTTCATGATCGAGAAGGGCCTGGACACGCTGGTGGTCTACGACGACCTGACCAAGCAGGCGGCGGCGTACCGGGAGATCTCGCTGCTGCTGCGCCGCCCCCCGGGTCGCGAGGCCTACCCGGGGGACGTGTTCTACTTGCACAGCCGCCTGCTGGAGCGCGCCTGCAAGCTGGCCGACCGCTACGCCGTCATGCCCGCCGACACGCCGGAGGACTTCGCCGACGTCGGCAGGCACCGCACGATCCACGTCGGCCCGCTGGGCAGGCAGGCCGCCGAACGCGAGCGCCAGGCCTTGGACGACCCCGACGCCCACAAGGTCCACCGCCTGCCGAGCTCCGGCGGCTCCATGACCGCCCTGCCCATCTGCGAAACGCAGGAGGGCGAGGTGGCGGCCTATATCCCGACGAACCTGATCTCCATCACGGACGGGCAGATCTACCTGGAGCCCGGGCTGTTCTACGCCGGCGTCCGCCCGGCGATCAACGCGGGCATCTCCGTCAGCCGCGTCGGGTACAAGGCCGCCTGCCCGGCGATGAAACAGGTCGCCGCGAGCCTGCGCCTGGACCTGGCCGCCTACCGGGAGCTGGTGGCCTACACGCAGGTGAGCATGATGGTGGACGCCGCTACGCAGCGCCAGCTGGACCGCGGCGAGCGGCTGGTCCGCGTGCTGACCCAGGCGCAGTACCAGCCGCTGCCGGTCGTCGACCAGGTCGTGGCCCTGTACGCCGCCACGCGCGGGTACGTGGACGAGATCGACGTCGACCAGGTCTCGGACTTCGAGGCCGGACTGCGCCACGTGCTGCGCACGGACCATGTCGAGTTCCGGGACGAGCTGGCCGCCGACCTCGACCTGACCGGGGCGCGCGAACGGCGCCTCCAGCGGATCCTCGACGCCTACAAGGAGCGGTTCTACTCCAAGGTCCGGCGCGTGCGGCAGCCGGCCCCCCCCGCCGACATCGAGGCCCCCCAGCCCTGAGCCATGGCGAAGACGCGAACCATCCTCAAGCACGTCCGGTCCGTTGGGGGGATCCGCACCGTCACCAACGCGATGCAGACGGTGGCCTCGGCGCGGTTCAAGCTGGTGCACGGGCGCATCCAGGCCTTCGGGCCGTTCGGCAGCCAGCTTGCCGCCCTCGTCGGCGACGTGCTGCTGCGCTCGGCGTCGCGGGAGCTCGACCACCCGCTGCTGCGCGCCCCGGCGGGGCTGAAGCGCGACGTGCTGCTGGTCGTGACGAGCAACCGCGGGCTGTGCGGGTCGTACAACGCCGCCGTGCTCCGCGTGGCGCTGGAACGCCTCCGCCAACTGCGCGAGGCCGACTACGACGTCCTCCTGCACGTGGTGGGCAGCCGCGGCGTGCGGCACCTCGAGTTCCGCGGACACCGCCCCGACCGGGTCTACGGCGACCTCGGCGATCCGCCGGACTACGACGCGGTTGCGGGCCTCGCCGACGCCATGATGTCCGACTTCCTCGACGGCAGGATCAGCGGCCTCGAAGCCGCCTACATGCAGTTCGTCTCGTCCGGGCGGCAGCGGTCGGCCATCGCCCAGCTCCTGCCCGTGCCCGAGCTGCCCGCGCGAACGCCCGAGGTCGACCCCGAACTGCTCCTGCCGTACGACTTCCTGCCCAGCCCCGAGAACATCTTCCGCAAGCTGCTGCCGGAGACGGTCCGCCTGAAGCTCTACCAGTGCTTCCTCGACGCCGCCGCCGCCGAGCAGCTCATGAGGCGAGTGGCCATGCGGGCCGCCACCGACAACGCCGACGACATGATCCGCGAGCTGCGCCTTCGGGCCAATCGCCTGCGACAGATGCAGATCACCACGGAGCTGTCGGAGATCGTGGGCGGCCGCGCGGGGCTGGGAGAAACGTAGTGGCGAGAAACTGGTAGCTGAGAGCGCACATGCCCGCGAGAGGCAGAATCGTACAGGTCATCGGGTCGACCTTCGACGCGGAGTTCCCGGAAGCCCAGCTTCCGGGGATCTACCACGCGCTGGAGGTGCAGCGCGGCGGCGGCGGGGAGGGGCCCGCCCTCGTCACCGGCGAGGTCCAGCAGCATCTCGGCGGCGGGCGCGTCCGGTGCGTCGCCCTCGGCAGCACCGACGGGCTGGTCCGGGGCATGCCGGTGGCCGACACGGGCACGCCGGTACGGATGCCCGTCGGGCCGGGCGTGCTCGGGCGCGTCCTCAACGTCCTGGGCGAGCCGATCGACGGCCGCGGCAAGGTCGACGCCGAGGAGCTCCGCTCCATCCACGCCGAGCCGCCGCCGTTCGACCAGCTCGTGCCGAAGAGCGAGGTCTTCGAGACGGGCATCAAGGTGATCGACCTGCTGGCGCCCTTCGTGCGAGGCGGCAAGACGGGCCTGTTCGGCGGGGCGGGGCTCGGCAAGACCCTCATCATTCAGGAGCTGATCACCCGCATCGCCACGCGCCACGGGGGCTACAGCGTCTTTGCCGGCGTGGGGGAGCGCAGCCGCGAAGGCAACGACATGTGGCTCGACATGCAGGACATGGAGATCGGCGACACCGGGCAGATGCTCCTGGAGAAGACGGCGCTGGTCTTCGGGCAGATGAACGAGCCCCCCGGGGCGCGCTTTCGGGTGGCGCTGTCGGCGCTGACCGTCGCGGAGTACTTCCGCGACGCCGGCGCCGAGACGCTGCTGTTCATCGACAACATCTTCCGCTTCTCGCAGGCCGGCAGCGAGGTCTCGGCGCTGCTCGGGCGGATGCCCTCGGCGGCGGGCTACCAGCCGACCCTCGCCACGGAGATGGGCG
>CAZXOC010000256.1:0-10796 GCA_964642165.1 uncultured Planctomycetaceae bacterium
TTCCGCGTGCGGCTGACGGCGAAGGTGGACGGCCGGGGTGTGGAGGCCGACTGGCTCGTCAAGCACGGCCCGGCGGGAGCGGCGAGCGACCGGGGCTGGGGCGGGCGCGGGATCCGCAAGCTCCACGCGCACCTGCGGGCGGAGCGGATGTACGGGCGGCTCGTGGAGCCCACCTCGCGCCTGGAGGACGTCCGGAAGCTCCACGAGATCAGCGCCGCGCACCACATCGTCACGCAAAGCACGGCGCTGATGGTGCTGGAGAACGACGAGGACTGCCGCGAGCGCGGCATCGAGCGCGGCGTCACGATGCTCCGCAAGTGGGAGCGTCTCCTTGTGAAGGAAGACCTGCTGAAGGAGGACGAACGCCGCAGGCCGCCAAGCAAGCAGATGCAGGAGCACGAACGGCGGCTTCGCCACGACCTCCGTAAGCTGCTGGATGAGGGCCACTACAACAAGGCCGTGGAGGTAATCCACACGCACTCCACGGCCGCCGAGTGGCGGTACGCCTTCGTCACGGAGCTCGCGCTGATGCGCGAGTTCGCCCAGATCCGCCTGAATGCCGCCGAGCAGGGCAAGCCTCAGGAGGAGAAGCTGGCCGCGTATCGCGGGCTGTCGTGGGAGGAGATCCCCGCCGGGCGAACGCCCAGGCAGCTCGTCACGACGGCCGCCGCACACGGCATTGAGATCAAGCTGCCCGCGCTGCCCGGGGACAAGGAGGCCCGACGCATCCTGGCCGGCAAGGCCTGCGCCCCGGCCGCCGACAAGGGTGAGCTGAGGGACGCCCTCGAGTGGCTGAGGCAGACAACCGGCCTGGAGATGCACGTCCGCTGGGAGGCCCTCGCCCGGGCCGGGGTTGGCAAGGACGCCAAGGTGAAGGTGGACCTGAAGGACGCGACGGTCGAGCGGGCGCTTCGCGCGATCCTCGATGCCGCGGGGGGCGAGCATGAGGTCGGTTATCGCCTGGAAGACGGCCTGGTGATCGTCTCGACGCCGACGGACCTCGCGCGGGTGCCGGTGACCCGGGTCTACGACGCCCGCGCGCTGCTAGCCTGCCTGCCGTGCTTCGACGAGGCGCCGGCGGCATGGCGCCGATGGCAGCGAGGGGGGGACACCTGGGGCGCCGAGGGCGGGGGCGTCTTCGGCGGCGGGATCTTCGAGGACGACGGCGGCGAGGCCGACGAAGGTGTGGTCCGGGTGGCGGGGGAGGCCGGTGACCAGCCGGCTCGCATCCGGCACGCCGGCATCGTCGCCCGTGTCGACGGGCGGATGCAGATCGAGCCCGCCGCCGGCGAGCGCCAGGCCCGCGGCATCTTCGAAGACGAATCGGCATACCCCGTCGGACCCCTCTACGCTCCGTTCCCCACGCGACAGCGGGTCGCCTGGAAGCTCCTGGCGATGATCGGCGATCTGTTCAGCGGCGGTCTGTTCGATCCGCCCTCCAGCCGGGAGCTCTACCGCGGCTACGCCTACGAGGGCCTGCTGGTGCTTCGCTACGGGCGGGACGCCCACCTGGGCATCCGCGCCGTGCTTCGCCAACTGCAGCAGGCCGTGCGGGCCGGCAGGCTCGGCGACCTCTTCGGCAAGCACTGGCCGGAGTCGCTCTTCACGCGCGACGCCCGCGTCGAGCCGTGGGTGCTCGCGCTGCTGCGGCGCGCGGGGGAGGGCAAGCTGTCGCGGTTCTCCTCGGTGAGGGTCAAACAGGCGGCCGGGCGCCGGCTCGCGAGGGTCGGCGGCATCTGGTTCGACACGTCGCTGGCTCGCGGGGCGGCGATCTACACGATTGCGCGAACCGGCGAGGCGGCCGACGCCGTCCGCAAGACGTCACCCAAGCTCAAGGAGTGCTTCGCCTTCCGCGAGCCGGTCATCCTCGCCGTGGACGACGGGCTGGCGCTGTGCCTCGACGAGGTCGGCCTGCGCCGCGCCGACGACCCGGACGTCCGGAGCCTGCTGGCGGCGCTCGCCGCGAAGCGCCCGGGCCGCTCAGAGTGACGCCGGCAGCTCGACCGTATCGCCGGTGCGATGCTGCCAGGCGCGGATGCGGTCGGCGAGCTCGGCCATGCGCGGCCGGTGCTCGTCGCGCCGGGCGAGGTTGGTGGTCTCCAGCGGGTCGTCGCGCAGGTGGTAGAGCTCGTGGTGGCCCAGGGGCGAGCAGCAGAGCTTCCAGCCGTCGCGCGTGACGATGGCCCGGACGGGGTCCTGGATGGCGGCGGCGGCCTCGGCCACCGTGGCTTGCCCCGCCAGGTGCTCCGGCAGCTCGACCTTCCCGACGACGTCGGCGGCCAGGCCGCAGTTCGGCCCGTTCCACTCGATGAAGACGTCGTGGTCCGGCTCGGGGCGGGCGCCCTCGAGGAGCCGGCGAAAGCTGCGCCCCTGCTGGGCGTCCGGCGCGTCGCAGCCGAGCAGATCCAGCAGCGTCGCCGGCAGGTCGATCTGGCTGACGGGCCCGGGAACGCGGCGGCCCTCGGTCTGCCCCGGCAGGCGCATCAGGAGGGGCACGCGGACGGCCGGCTCGAACATCACGCACTTCGCGGCGAGCTGGTGGCTGCCCATCATGTCGCCGTGGTCGGACGTGTAGACGACGACGGTGTTCTGGTCCAGCCCGCATTCCTCCAGCGTCGCCAGGATCGTGCCCACGTGCGTGTCGACCTGGCTGCACAGGCCCCAGTAGCGTGCGATGAGCCGGCGCCACGCTTCCTCCATGTCCAGCGGCGCCGAGCCGCCGCAGCCGGCGCGGCGGTAGTGCTCGCGGAACAGCCGCAGCTTGGGGTGCTGGTCGGCCGCGGGGGCGTTCTCGAAGTCCATCGGCAGCGGGATGCCCGCCGGGTCGTACTGCTCGTCCCGCGGGCCGAAGAACGGCATGTGCGGCTCGAGGAAGTTCACGAACAGGACGAACGGCTGGTCGCGGTGCTCCCGGAGGAACCGGGACGCCTCCCAGCCGAGGTAGGCGGGCTTGCTGAACTCCTCCGGCAGGCGGGCGACTTGCCCGCGGCGGAAGGCGTCGCCGTCGGCCGGCGCGAAGCCGCTGTCGACGAGGAAATGGTGGTACGTGGAGCGGGCGCTGCGGTCGCGGCCGGCGGCGTAGTACGTCCGGTAGCCGTCCTCGATGCTGCGCCACTCGTCGAAGCCGTGCTGGGGGAAGATCTCGTCGCCCAGGTGCCACTTGCCGAAGTAGCCCGCGGCGTAGCGGCCGGGGGGCAGCATCTCGGGCAGGCAGGGCGTCTCGGCCGGGAGCGGCGCGTTGTTCTCGGTGCAGCCGCTGGTGTGGGGCCAGAGGCCCGTCAGGATCGACGAGCGGGCGGGCGTGCAGACGGGCTGGGTGACGTAGGCCCTCTCGAAGACGACGCTCTGGTCGGCGAGGCGGTTGAGGTTGGGCGTCTGGATCTGCCGGTTGCCGTACGCGCCGAGCGTGTCCGCCCGCTGTTCGTCGGTGAAGAGGAACAGGAGGTTGATGGGCTTCATGGGGCGGTTCCTCGTTTGTGGCGCCCGGTCACGGGGCGGCGGCCGGTGGAACCTACCCGCGGCGGGTCGCGGTGGCAAGTCCTTTGTGTTGTCGGCCTTTGGGAAAGGGCGGCGGCGATCTGTTGTGGACGCCGAGCGCCGCGGCGGCGTAGAATAAGGGCATGGTGGGCTTCGGTGTGCAGGTGCTGTCCGACGCGAGCCGTGGCGCGTGGTGGCACATCGTCATGGGCTTGGCGCTGATCCTGGCGATCCTTATCGTCGGCGGCCTGTTCATCCCGTGGGTTCGTCGCAAGTTCCATCCGGCCGGCCGGCGGCCGGACGGGTCGCTCATCGGCGGCTTCTCGATCGGCCGGATCGAGGCGATGCGCCGGGCGGACGAGATCAGCGACGAGGAGTTCCGGGCGCTTCGGCGGGCGGCACTGGGATTGGGCTCGGCGCCGGGAGAAAGCTCGAATTCCCCGTTAAGTGCCCCCGAGACGCCGGACGATGATGAAGTGGACGCCGAGGCGGACCGTCCGTGCGCCGATGGCGACATAGAAAAGGAGTGAGCATGAGTCCGTCCTCGGGCAAGGGCTCGAAAGGTGGGCGGGGCAGCGGCCCGAAGCGGCCTCGCCGGGGCTCGAGCGTCTGCAGCTTCTGCCATCGCAACGGCGAGGAGGTCGGCCCGATCGTCGAGGGCCCCGACGGCGTGTTCATCTGCGCCAACTGCGTGGAGCTGTGCCACAACATCGTCCGGCAGGAGCAGCGGCGGACGGCGCAGAGCAAGCCGCTGTTCACGGCCATCCCGACCCCGCGCCAGATCAAGGAGTTCCTCGACCAGTACGTCATCGGGCAGGAACAGGCCAAGAAGGTCCTGAGCGTCTCTGTGCACAACCACTACAAGCGCCTGACGCACGCCGACGCCGAGAGCCCCGACGAGGTGGAGCTGGACAAGTCGAACGTGATGCTGATCGGCCCGACGGGCTGCGGCAAGACGCTGCTGGCGCGCACGCTGGCGAAGGTGCTCAACGTGCCCTTCGCCATCGGCGACGCCACCACGCTGACCGAGGCCGGCTACGTCGGCGAGGACGTCGAGAACATCCTGCTCAAGCTGCTCCAGGCGGCGGACTACGACCTCGACGCCGCCGAGCGCGGCATCATCTATATCGACGAGGTCGACAAGATCGGCAAGACCAGCCAGAACGTCTCCATCACCCGCGACGTCAGCGGCGAGGGCGTCCAGCAGTCCCTGCTGAAGCTGCTGGAGGGCACGATCGCCAACATCCCGCCGCAGGGCGGGCGCAAGCACCCCGAGCAGCAGTACATCCAGATGGACACCACCCACGTCCTGTTCATCTGCGGTGGGACGTTCACCGGGCTGGAGGACATCATCAAGCGCCGCCTGGGGCGCAAGCTCATCGGCTTCGCCACCGAGGAGGCGCCCGAGCAGAGCGCCGAGGAGCACGCCAACGTCCTCGGGCAGGTCCAGCCGGAGGACCTCGTGCACTTCGGCATGATCCCCGAACTCGTCGGGCGCGTGCCGTGCGTGACGAACCTCACCTCGCTGGGCGAGGAGGCGATGGTCCGCATCCTGACCGAGCCGCGCAACGCCCTGGTGAAGCAGTATCGGCGGTTCTTCGAGATGGAGAACGCCTCCCTGGAGTTCACCGAGGAGGCGCTGCGGGCGATCGCTGAGCGGGCCATGGAACGCGACACGGGCGCCCGGGCACTGCGGGCGATCATCGAGGAGTTGATGGTCGACCTGATGTACGAGCTGCCCGAGCAGGAGGAAGAAGACGTCGCCTACCAGATCACGGAGGAGATGGTCCGCGGCGACGTCGAGGTGACGCTCTTCGCCGCCCGCAAGCGCCAGAAGGAGAGCGCCTGACACGCTCGAGCGGGACCGTGCTCGCGGACCTGCGGGCAGCCGTCCCGCGCGCGTCGAGCTGCCTGCCCTCGAATCGGCGCGTTCCCATCACCCCTGCGCCTCGTGGACGACCACGGTGGCCGATCCCTCCTCGCCGGGCTCGATGTCGATCCGGCGGCCGGTGATCTGGCGAATGACCTCCGCGTTGGTGCGCAGGTGGTCCGTCGCGCGCTCGACGACGTATCGGCTTTCCGCCGGGCACAAGGCCGCGACGACGAGAAGCTGGTCGCCCGCGCGGGCGCCGACCGCGCCGGCGGACTCGAGGAACGCGAGCAGCTCGTCGACGGCCTCGTCGGCGACGCGCTCGGCGCGCTTCGAGCGGGCCCCCAGCGCGAAGCACCCCCCGACGCTCCGGGCGAAGACGGCCCGAAGGAACACCACCGTGCCCGGCGAGAACGTCTCCCACGAGGCCTCCTCGATGGTGGCTCGGTGCCCGGCCTTCGCCAGTCGGCCGAGCGCCTGCGACGTCTGTCGGGAGATGATGTGGGCGGGCAGGGAGTAGCTGGCGGCGGACAGGCCGTCGATGTGTCGCAGCTGGCCCCGGCGCAGCAGCCGCAGCGGCTCGAGCGGCTCCGCCGAGCCGACGCCGCGGACCTGCACGCGGATCTCCCCGCCGCCGCTGGGGTAGAACCCCGCCCGGGTCATCTCCAGGTAGACCTGGACGTTGGCGGCGCTGGCCAGCGGGACGAACACGTCTCGCAGGTACTGGAAGCAGGGCGCCAGGGGGTTGTGCGTGCCGCCCGTGACCGTCACCTCCGAGTCGCCCTCGGCCAGCACGAGCGCCGGCAAGACCGTCTGGATCACCAGCGCGGCGGACCCGGCCGTGCCGATGTCGAACCGGAACGTGCCCGCGCGCGGCGGGCCCGGCTCGAACGAGACCTCCATCGACCCGATCTCGGCGCCGGCGAGGCGTGCGTTGCAGACGGCGGCGGCGGCGCGGACGGCCGCCAGGTGCTGCGGGCGGAGGCCCGGACGCTGCCGGCCCGCCCGGACCCCCGTGATGCGGACGCCCGTTCCCAGGGCGGCGGCCAGCCCCACGCTCGTCCGGAGGATCTGCCCGCCGCCTTCTCCCTGCGAGCCGTCGATGTGGATCATCCGCTCAGCCACGCTAGGAATCCTATCCGTCGCCTGTGGCGAATCAAGCGAGGCGCAGCCGCGCACGGCAAGCGGTCCCGCGTCCGTGCGGCGGCCGTCCTTCCCGCCGGGCGAGGCGGCTCAGGCGTACGAGGACTCGCCCGTGATGCCGAGGGCCTCCCGCTTGGCGCGGCGCTCGCGGGCGGCCGCGCGCTCGTAGCCCGAGGCGCGGAACGCCTCGAGCGGGTCGGCGGGCACGCCGAGCCGGGCCCGCACCGCCTTCAGGAGCGGCGTGACGTCCGTGTAGAACGCCGCGCGGAGCGTCTCCTCGGCGGCGACGGTGTCCTCCCTCGCCTGGGCCCTCGCCAGGGCCCTGCGGTCCACGCACAATGCCTTGGCCAGGAGCTGCTGCACCGTGTCCGCCGTCTGGATCATCGCCTGGACCTTCGGCTTGATCGCGTGCGACTGGTCGATCATGTAGGCGATGTCCAGGTCGCGCCCGGTCTCCCACTCGTACGCCGCGATCTCGTGGAAGATCCGGAACGCCTGGTACGGGTCGATCGACCCGACGGTCAGGTCGTCGTCGGCGTACTTGCGGTCGTTGAAGTGAAAGCCGCCCAGCATCTTCTCGTCGATCAGCCACGCGACGATCTGCTCGACGTTGCAGCCGTGGAGGTGGTGGCCCGTGTCCACGAGCACGCGGGCCTTCGGGCCGGCGGCCTTGGCGAGAATGTAGCTCGAACCCCAGTCGAAGAAGTCCGTGAAGTACGTCCCCGGCTCGAAGGGCTTGTACTCCACGAGCATGACCGACCGCGGCGGCAGCGCGGCGTGGGCCTTCTTCAAAGCGGCCGTCGCCCAGGACTTCCGCTGGCGGACGTCGCCCTGGCCGGGGTAGTTCGTCCCGTCGGCGAACCACAGCGAGAGCCAGCGGCTGCGCGCGGGCTTCATGATCGCGATCGAGTCGAGGATGTGCCCCAGCGCCTGCTTGCGGATCTTCGGGTCGCGATTGGTGATCGAGCCGTACTTGTAGCACTGGTCCTGGAAGACGTTCGGGTTGATCGAGCCGATCTTCACGCCGTGGCTCCTGGCCAGGCGCACGACGGCCGGGTCGAACCCGTTGGGGAAGTCCCACAGCACGTGGACGGCCACCGTCGGCGTGATGCCCGTGTAGCGGTGCGTGACGCCGGCGTCGGCGAGCTTGTCCTCCAGGTCGACGGCGGCGGCGGACTGGAGGAACTTGCCGAACCGCGTGCCCGTGTCGGCGTAGCCCCAGCTGGGCACCTCGACGCGGAACCGCAGCAGACGCCGGATGACGCGATTCGCCGCGGCGGACGACAGGCCCCGTGGGCCGAGCTTCCTGGCCATGGACTGCTCCTTCTGCGGACCTCTGGCGAGCGCAATCTACGCCGCCGGGCAGGTGAGGTCAATGACCAGCCGCCACGCCGCGCCCCGGCCGGAAAGCCACGCCGCGGCTTGCCGTTGCGGCGCCCGGGCCTACAATGGCGTACGCTTCTCCGGCCCGTGGGCCCCCGTAGGACTTCGAGTTCGTGGCAGCCGTAACCGACTATCTGGCGCAGGAGTCCCTCCAGAGGATCCAGGACGAGTTCGTCTCCGTCCTGCGGATTCCCCTTCGCATCTGCCTGCCGGACGGACGCCCCGTCACCAAGGCGTCGGCGGTGTGGCGAGGGCCGCCGGGCCCCACCCGCGCCGAGGCCGGTGAGCGCGAGCCGGACTTCGCCGACGCGTGCGGCCCGGTCGCCCGGGCCGACGTCTTGATCCGGCTGGAGGGCCAGGTGCTCGGGCGGATCGTCGTTCGCCCGCCCGGCAGCGACTGGGCGGCCCCGCTGCCGGCCGAGCCGGGCGCCCCCGAGGCCCCGCCGCGGGCGCTGCGCCTGCTCCGGTTGATGGCCAACGTCATCGCCCGGCGCTGGAACCGGCAGAAGCTCCTCCGCAGCCGCATCGCCGAACTGGCGGCGATGTACCGGCTGACGGCGGAGTTTACCGGCCGGCGCGACCTCCAGAGCGTCCTGGAGTTGGTCACGCGAACCGTCGTGGAGCTGTTCGGCGCCAAGGCGTGCACCATCCGCCTGCTCAACGAGAGCCAGACCGAGCTGGTCGTCAAGGCCGTCGCCGGGCTGTCGCCCAGGTACCTCACCAAGGGGCCGATCCTCCTGTCAAAGAGCCAGATCGACCGCGAGGTGGTCGCGCACGGCCGGACCGTCTACATCCCCGACCTGAGATCGGACCCGCGCGTGCTCTACCCGGGGGAGGCCGACGAGGAAGGCATCGTCAGCGGCCTGTGCGCGCCGCTGAGCTACAAGGGGCGCTGCGAGGGGGTGATCCGGATCTACACGGGCGAGCCGCACGACTTCGACTGGTACGAGCGGTCGCTGCTGCGGGCGTTGGCGGCTCAGGCGGCCGCCGCCATCGTCAACACCCGCCTGTACGAGCAGGCGGTGCGGGGCGCGAACCTCCGCCGGCACGTCAGCATGGCGGCGGAGGTGCAGCGGCGGATGTTCCCGGCGGGCATGCCGGAGCTGCCCGGTTTCGACATCCACGCCGTCTACGAGCCGACGTTCGAGCTGAGCGGGGACTTCTACGACTTCCACCAGTTCGAGCAGGACAACCTCGGCGTGGGCGTCTGCGACGTGGTGGGCAAGGGCGTCCGGGCGTCGCTGCTGATGGCGTCCATCCGCGCGTCGCTGCGCGCCCACGCCTCGAACATCTACGACATGTCCGAAGTCCTGGCGCGGGTCAACCGCGACCTGTGCGCCGACACCGCCATTCGCGACTTCGCCACGCTGTTCTACGGCGTCATCGACGCTCGCGGCCGGCGGTTCACCTACGCCAACGCCGGGCACACGCCGCCCCTGCTCGTTCGCGACGGCCAGTGCTGTCACCTCACCACCGGCGGCGGCGTGGTCGGCATCGACCCGGGCTTCTCCTGGCGCCACGATACGATGGCCTTCGCGCCCGGCGACGTGGTGGCCATCTTCACCGACGGGCTGACCGAGGCGCTGAACTTCCAGGACGAGGGTTTCGGAATGGCGCGGGTCGAGCGGGCGGCGGTGGCGGCCGTCGCCGACCGCTGCTCCGCCGCCGGCGTCGCCCGGCGCGTGCTCTGGGAGCTGCGCCGCTTCACCGGCCTCCGAACCCGCCTCGATGACTTGACTTTGGTCGTCATTCAGGTTCTATAGCACGGGCGTGTTCGACGCCCCGAGGCCCGCCGCGCACCGGCGCCGTGGCGGCGGGGCCGTCTTGACTGACAAAGGTGGTCTATGAGTCACTTCTGCCTTCTGCGTGATCCGGACAACTACACGGCAACCGACTGGGACCTGCTGGCCGACGAACAGGGCCGTCGCTACTGGCTGGACCACTTCGAGAAACACTTCGTGCAGACGCTGGAGCATGCGCAGCAGTACTATGGCCGGTCGTCGTCCAAGCAGATCGAGGCCGCGAGGACCGAGTTCAACGGGGCCCTTGCCGCCCTGAGAGAAGCGCCCGCCTCGCTGCCCGGCGGCAAGCTCGACATCATCCAGTTGGACCGCCTGCGCGGCGAGACGCTCCGCCGCCACGGGCTGGACGACCCCTTCCAGCACGTCAAGGCGCGCGAGAACGCCGCCGCCATGACGATCTACCCCCGGCTCGTCCACGACCTCCACGTCCTGGACGCCGAGGCGAAGTGGCTGCACCTCGTCGAGTGCGTCTTCGCCGGCAACATCTTCGACCTCGGGGCGATGGAGACGATGCACCTGGCCGAAGAATCCGTCGAGTTCATCGAGCTCGTCGAGCGGACCAAGCCGCGCCCCTGGCTGATCGACGACTACGACCGGCTCGCCGAGCTGCTCATCCCGGCCCCGCCGACGCCCTGGACGAAGGCGATCGTCTTCGCCGACAACGTCGGCAGCGATTTCGTCCTCGGGCTCATGCCGCTCGTCCGGGAGCTGGCGCTGGGCGGGACGCAGATCGTCCTGGCCGCCAACGAGATCCCCGCCCTCAACGACATCACCGTCGACGAGGCGATCGACCTCGTCGAACGGCTTGCGAGCATGGACCCGGACCTGGCGGCCCTGATCGAAGGCAAGATGTTGGAGGCCGTCTCCACCGGCAACGGCATCCCGCTGATCGACCTGTCCGACGTGTCGGACGAGCTGAACGAGGCCGCCGCCGACGCGGACCTCGTCCTGATCGAGGGCATGGGGCGCGGCGTCGAGAGCAACCTCGACGCGGCGTTCACCGTCGATTGCCTCCGCCTGGCGATCCTCAAGGACGCGGCCGTCGCCAAGCGGATCGACGGGGAGCTGTACGACTGCATCTGCAAGTACACGCCGGCGCCCGAAGGGGAACCCGAGGCCGA
>CAZXOC010000257.1:0-10728 GCA_964642165.1 uncultured Planctomycetaceae bacterium
GTAGAAGCCAGCATCGAAACGTCACGGGACCCGGGTTCGATTCCCGGCGCCTCCATTGGAAAGAGCCCCGCAGCGGGGCTCTTTCCATAGAGCAGTTGAGCAGGAGACAGGAGAGCAGTAGAGAACACCCAGACGCCCCCCAGCGCCGTAACCTTTGACAAGACAATGATTAGCTCAACCGCGGTCTCCTGAGTCCCGAGCGAGCGAAGCGAGTCGAAGGGCGTTCTCCTGCTCTACTCTCCGCCGCTCGCTCGCCGCCCATCGCGTGATACGCCTCCAAGTGAGTCCCGTCATACATCTGCCTTCGCCAACTGCCGTTACGACAGTCGCCGGTTCCGGGGGTTCCGGCCACTCTTGCCAGTAGAGGCTCGCTCGCAAACCCTCGTCCCGTGAGAACGGCGCGGTGCCATGAGGCTCATATGAGCCTCATGTGAGCGTCTTCCTTGTCCGAGACGAGGAAGCCGATGGCACCGGTGCCATCCACCTCATGACCGGCCGACTCTGTCGGGACTCGATGACGGCTGAGTCGCATCACTGCCCAAGCCGCTGCGCTCTTGCCTTGGGGGCGCTTGCAGCAGACAATCGCCACGGTCCCGGGCGGGACCGGGATCTGCCGGACGTCGGACATGGGAGGCCGGCCCGGCCCGTGATTCTCGCAGCATGGTACTTCAGGTTGCAGCGCTACGAGGACGGGGCGCTTCGGCCGCGGACCTGCAACTACCGTCGGGACACCCTCGAACGGGAGGCCAGTATGAGAGAGTACGAGGTCGTTGACACCAATGCCGACAACATCGGCGGTTGTGGCTTCTGCGGATACAAAGATGGCAAGAACGAGGGGCATCGACGCAAGGCCAGTTGGCTCAGGAAGCGCTACGCGGAAGGGCTGAAGTTCAAGGTGCTCCGCTCACGCGAATCCGGTGATGTCGGGATGATCGAGTATGCGCTTGGCAGGTATGCATGGAGACCGGTCGAGGCGGAGGGTTACCTTGTCATCCATTGCTTGATGGTCAATGGCAAGCACAAGGGGAAAGGACTCGGCGCTCTCCTGCTGCGCAGTTGTCTGACGGACGCGAAGAAGAGCAAGTGCCGAGGGGTCGCAGTGGTCACAAGTTCAGACAGCTTCATGGCAGGAAGCGGTTTCTTCATCAAGGCGGGTTTCGTCTCCGTGGAGAGCAGCCCTCCCTATGAGCTGCTCGTCAAGAAGCTCAGGAAAGCAGCCCCTGATCCTCGTTTCATCGTCGACAGGGAGCGAGTATTGAAGAGGTACAAAAAGGGCCTCACGATCCTGGCTGCCGATCAGTGCCCTATGGTTCCAAAGTGTGTGAAGGACATTGCGGAGGCGTCCCGAGCCCTGGGGCTGAAGACGAAAGTGGTTCCAATCAGGAGCGCCAAGGCATCAAGGGAGCTTCCGACGCCCTATGGCGTGTTCAGCATTATCTACGATGGAAGGCTGATTGTGGAGCGTCCGGTCAGCGCTAGGAGATTCACGAACATCATGAGTAAGCTGACATAAGGACTACATGGACATCGAGATGCTCGGATGACTTCTGCCATAACAAGCCAGTGCACCGGCTTCTGCTACGCCTGCGGCTTCGCAGGACCCGTGACCGGCACGTTAGCCTCCTCGGTACCATCCCTCCCTCTGCTCCCGCCAGCCCACGGGCAGGCCCTTCTGAAGCCTCCGTAGGCTGATCCCCTCCGGCTCTTCGCCCCGCAGTATGGCCTCGACGATATCCGGCGCCAGGCTCGTCAGCCGGAGCATCCGCCTTCGCGAAGGCTTCGGCGGACAGGTCCGGCCGACGTAGGTGCGGTCGACGCCGAGCGCATGGGTCAGGTCCTCGAGGCTGGGGTACTCGCCCGACTCGATGTGCTTCCGGCTCCGCCCGGGGGCTGCGCCGGACGCGCCTGCCAGCGGTGGCCCTCAGCGATGGCCTCCATGAGCGTGTGGTTGGCCCCGTTGCCGCCTGCCTCACGCCGGGTCGCCGGGACGGCGGTCGCCAGCCCAGAGGGAATCGAACCACGGCAAGGAGTTGGCGCGGCTCGGTCGTGGCCGGTACGATCAACACGTGCTCACAGCGGCGCATGGAGGCTGAGGAACGGAAGGAAAGGCCATGACGGGCAGCGGCGTGTTCTGGTTGGTGGCTGCGGCGGCGGCGACGGCGCTTGCGGCAAGCGGGGGCGAGTCGTCGGCCCCGGCGGCGGCGGCGGCGCGGGATTACCGCTTCGACGGGAAGATCACCCGGGTCGTGCTGGAGAACTACCTGTCCCGGGCCATCACGCAGATGGACTTCCTCCACGACGCGGCCAGCGCCGACGAGAACCTCCGCATGCTCCGGAACGTCGGCGCGAAGTTCGCCGGACGAGCGATCTACGCCTGGGGCCGAGAGGGCGACCAGGAGAGGCGTTTCGCCTCGGCCCGCGCGATCGCCGCGAAGGTTCACAAGTCCGACCCGGACATGATCCTCCAGGGGTGCATCTTCGAGATCGTCTCGACGGACGTGAACGGGATCGCCATGCCGCCGTGGCTGTTCGAGGCGTTCGCCCGGCCCGTCGAGACGCGGAACTTCCGCTACGAGGACATGCTCTACGCCGACGGCCTGTTCCGCGACAAGTGGGGTCGCGCCCGGTCCGTTCCCGACATGAGTCGCCTCGAGACGCGGATGTGGTTCGTGTACGTGGCGAGGCGGCACATCGACCTGGGCGTCGAGGCGATCCACTTCGGCCAGGTCCGGCTGATGGACCGCCGCGACCGCGACCACGTTCACTGGCGGGACATGATGTCGCGTGTGCGGGCGTGCGCCGCCAAGCGTGCCCGGCGCCACCTGGTGCTCTGCGACGCCCACGTGCCCAAGGGCGGGGTCGTGCACGAGGGCAAGCTGATGTTCGATTTCCACTCGTTCCCGCTGCGGGTCGCGGAGGTGCCCGGCCGGGGCGAGCGGGGCGAGCTGCGCATGGGGTACCTGGACGCGATCTTCGGCCGCAGCAAGGGCGGCGTGACGCCCAGCGGCTGGTCCTGCAAACACCTGCCGTACCTCGTGGAACTGGACAACTTCGGCGTCAGCCGACATCGGGGCAAGGCTGCCGACGACTGCTTCGTCTGGGGGTACGACGAGATCTGCTGGTTTGCCCGCCAGAGCGAGGCGTACCGCAACGACTGGCTTCGGTACGCGTGGAAGTGGCTTGGCGAGCACGACCCCGACGGCTTCCTCCAGATGCCCGGCAGCCGCTGCCTGGCGGTCCCGGTGGATGGGCGACGCCAGTACAGGGCCAACACGGCCAGCGCCGCCTGCCCGAACGGCTTCAACCAGGAAGAGACCATCCGCGCCGTCTGGGCCGCCGACCGGCGCCGATGACCCCCCCGCGAGCCGCACCCTCGTGGGCGAGTGCCTGGGACGCTCTTCCGCCGCGGCGGGGATTCGCCGTTCGACTTGGCTCACGACTTGCTGTGGCCGCGGCGGTCGGGGCGGCCTGCGGCCTGGTGGCTGCTGGGCATGCCCTGCTGCTTGTTCGGTGCTCCCCGTGAGGTGCTCAACGGAGGCGATCGGGGCGAGGCTCACTGGGGCTCGTCGGGCGGCAGGTGGCGGTACCAGGTGAAGGCCAGGGCCCCTACGGCGAGCACGGCGGCGGCGAGGCACAGCGCCGCGTAGCCGTGCCAGTGCCCCACGAGGTACATGGGGAACAGGTAGAAGCCCGTGATGGCTACCATGCCCAACGCGACGTTGAGGGCGGCGCGGCCGAGCTTCTCCGAGGGGGCGGCCAACTGCTCGGCCGACAACTCGGCCTGCCGGCGGATGGGGCGCCAGGCCCCGAAGGGGCGGACGGTGCGGTAGAACGATACGAGCACGCCCGGGCGGACGGGGTCGGTGGCGAGCGTCACGGCGACGCAGGCCACGAGGGAGCCCGCGCAGATCAGCGGGAACGTGGCGTACAGCGGGAGGCCCGGCAGCACCAGCCGCACGGTGGACAGCAGCACGCCCGTCAGCGTCCCGGCCGCATAGCCCCAGCCGTTGGTCCGCCACCAGTACCAGCGGAGGACGTTGGGGATCACGAGCGCGGCGACGATCTCCATCATCAGCCAGTTCCAGATGTCCTTGATGGAGGTGTAGCGTGTGCCGATGGCGATGCCCGCCAGGACGAGGCCGATGGTGGCGACGTAGGAGGCGCGGACGAGGTGCCTCTCGTCGGCCTTGGGGCGGACGTAGGGCTGCCAGAGGTCGCGGACGATATAGGACGCCCCGCTGTTGACGGTGGAGCTGAAGGTGGACATGAAGGCGGCGAGCAGCCCGGCGACGACGAGCCCGCGGACGCCCATGGGGAGGAAGTCGCGGAGGACCATGGGCATGACCTTCTCGGGGTCGGAGACGCTGCGGACGGCGGTCAGTGCGAGCAGGGCGATGCCGGCGCACATGCCCCAGCGGACGATGAGGAAGACGCTCCAGGACGCGCCGATCTTGGCGGCGTCGCGCGGCGTGCGGGCGGCGAGGAAGCGCTGGAAGTCGTACATCTGCGCCGGCCCGCCGGCGTTCATCAGCAGCCCCTTGAGCACCCAGACGATGACCAGCGCGCCGAAGAGCTCGTAGCCCTCGTAGCCCTTCGTGCTCGCCATCTCGCCCAGGCGCCACGTGGGCACGAGCGAGGTCCAGCCCTCGCCGAGGCCGCCCAGGGCCTCCGGCGTGAGCTGCGTGTAGGCCACCACCGCGATGAGGATGCCCGCCAGCGTGAGGATGACGGTCTGGATGACGTCGGTGACGACCACGCTGTAGAGCCCGCCGAGCAGGACGTAGAGGGTGGTCGCGGCGAAGATCAGCACGGCGCACGCCGCGGGGGACAGGGCGACGTACTCCGAGACGAACTTGCCGATGCCCTGGAAGGCGTAGCCGATGAAGACGGCCTGGGTGACGACGGCCATGAAGGCGTAGGCCAGGCGAGCGGCCCGTCCGCCGGCGTCGTCGCCGAAGCGGGTGACCATCCACTCGGCCCCGGTCATGACGCGGGAGCGCTGGACCCACTTGCCCATGTAGGCCAGGAAGAAGGCCCCCATCATCCAGCCCCACATCCAGTGGTGCCACATGCTCCGCATGCCCATGACGAACAGCAGCGAGACGATCCACATCGTGCCGGTGATGTCGAAGTTCGACACGGAGCCCGACATGGCCAGCGCCAGCCAGTGCATGCGCTTGGAGCCGAGGAAGTAGGCCCGGAGGCTCCTCGACGCGCGCTTGCGGTACCAGAAGCCCAGGCCGATGACGACGAGGAAGTAGAGGACGATGACCGCGTAGTCGATGGGTGCCAACGCAGCGTCTCCTGTCGCCCGGGGGGGCTCAGCGGGGAACGGACGGCGGGGCCGCGTCGGGCGCGCTGCCCCATCCCTTGTTGGGCTCGGGCCCCATGCGGAGGACCAGCTTGCCGCCGTCGACGAGCTGCCGGTGGTAGAACCAGGGCTTGGCGAGCGGCTTGCCGTCGAGCGTGGCGGACTGGACGTACACGTTCCGCTTCGAGTTGTCCTTCGCCTCGATGACGAACCGCCCGCCCGGATAGTACTTGGGGTCGAGGCGGATGACCACGCGGTCGAAGACGGGGCTGCCGATCTCGTAGATGGGCTTGACCGCGCAGCCGCCGTCCATCTGGAACAGCCCCATCGCGCTCATGACGTACCACGCGCCCATCTGCCCCTGGTCCTCGTCGCCGGGCCAGCCGTCGATCGGGCCCGTGCCGTAGTAGCGGGCGAGGATCTCCCGCGACCACTTCTGCGTCAGGTGGGGCTTGCCGGAGTAGTTGAACAGCCAGCACGACTGCATGTTCGGCTGGTTGCCGTGGTTGATGGGGAACGCCGCCATGCGGTCGCCCGTGGCGTTGAAGTTGTTCGCGCGGGAGTCGGCCAGGCCCTTGTCCAGCCGCTCGTTGAAGGTGTCCCTGCCCAGCAGCCGGATCAGCCCGCCGACGTCGTGCGGCACGAACCAGGTGAACTGCCAGGCGTTGCCCTCGACGAACCCGCGCCCGGAGAAGGGCGAGAAGTTCGCGACCCACCGGCCGTCGGCGTGCCGCTGCCGCATGAAGCCCACCGACGCGTCGAAGACGTTCCGGTAGTTCCGCGAGCGCCGGAGGAAGTGCTCGTAGTCGTCCGTCTTGCCGAGGGCCTTGGCCATCTGGGCGACGCACCAGTCGTCGTAGGCGTACTCGAGCGTGTTGGAGACGGGCCCCTTCTCGACGGGCACGTAGCCGAGCTTCATGTACGGGTCGAGCTGTCGGTTGCCGACGTGCCCGCCGGCGGGGTGCGGCCGGCCCGGCGTCATCTGGATGTGCCGCATCGCCTCGTAGGCCTTCCCGGCGTCGTAGCCGCGGATGCCCGCCTGGTAGGCGGCGACGATGAGCGCGATCTCGTGCGACGCGACCATGATGCTGGAGTACTCGATGCCGGTCGGGCCCTTGGCGAGCCAGCCCCCGCGGTCGTAGATCTCCAGCAGCGACCGCACCCACTTGTCGGCGACGTCGGGGTGGGCGAGCACCCAGAGCTGGTTGAGGTTCCAGAAGGTGTTCCAGAAGGCGTCGCAGCCGTAGACGGGCGAGTCGGCGTCCGGCAGCTGCCGGACCTTCTCGTGCATGTCCACGTACTTGCCGTCGACGTCGCTCCAGATGGTCCGCGCGCAGTACGACCGGTACATGTTGGTGTAGAACTTGAGCTTCTGCTCCTCGCTGCCGCCCTCGACCGCGATGGTGCCGAGCAGGTCGTTCCACGTCTTGCGGGCGTGGGCGCGGCAGGCGTCGAAGTCCCACCCGAACCGCGACGTCTCCGCCTCGAGGTTCCGCCGCGCCTGGGCGATGCTCACCAGCGAGATGCCCGTCTTGAGCCGGATGGCCTCGCCCTTGGACGTGGCGTAGCTGAGGAAGCAGCCGACGTCGCCCTTGCCGGCGATCTCCTTGACGTCCCGGCGGACCGTCTCGCCCGTCCAGCCGCCCATGGACTTGAAGGGCTTGCTGACCTTCGCGACGAAGTGCACCGTGTACTCGTTCCAGCCCGTGCTTCGCTGGCGCGAGTAGCCCTCGATCTCGGTGTCGCTGACCCGGGTGACCTTCGCGTCGAGGACCTTGAAGCCGTACTCCGTGGGGAACTCGAGGTCGAAGAGGATCCGCGCGTCGTCCGCCTTGGGGAAGGTGTAGCGCTGGAAGCCCGCGCGCGTCGTCGAGGTCAGCTCGGCGCGGATGCCCGTGTCGTCCAGCGTGACGGCGTAGTAGCCGGGGACCGCGACCTCGGTCTCGTGGCGGAAGCGCGAGCGGTAGCCGGCGTTGGGGTCGCGCTCGGCGCCGGGGACCGTCTTCAGCTCGCCGGTCGTCGGCATGGTCAGCAGCCCGCCCATCGTCCACGAGTGCAGGTGGCTGAAGCCCGCGATGTTCGTGATGGTGTACTCGTAGCCCGCCTTCCAGCACTTGCGCTGGTTGTCGGGGCTGAGCTTGACCATGCTGAAGGGCATCGACGGGCCGGGATAGAGCATCCACCGCGAGGTGGACGTGCCGAGCAGGCAGTCCACGTAGTCGACCGGCCGGCGCTCGACGGCGGGGGCCCGCACGAGCCGGCGCGTCTCGAGCGTCTTGCCCCCGCGCCGCAGCCCGACCGTCACGGGCGTCGGCCTCTCGACCGGCGGCAGGCGCAGCTCGACGTCCGACGCGCCGGGCGGCAGGTCGAGCTTCCTCGGCGCCAGGCCGGTCGCGTGGAGCGTCAGGCCTTCGCCCTTCCCGACACACAGCAGCGTCACCTGGACGGGCTGGGAGAGCGTGCCGTCCTTGCGGCTCAGCCAGGGCACGAGGCGGGCGGACCGGATCATCGCGCCTTCGGCCGGGGCGGACTGGAGGGCCTCGTCGGCCTCCAGCGCGAGCGAGTCGTACAGCACCCAGCTCAAGTGCGCGTTGGTGATGGTGATCTCGTTGAGGCCCACCTTGAGCCTGCCCGGGCGCACGTCGACGGCGAAGCGATGCTCCTTTCCCGCCGACGGGTCGCCGAGGATCGACTTGTCCGACCCGCCGGGCGGCACGCGGTGCTCGACGGCCTTGCCGTTGACCGCGATCCGCAGCACCGGCGGGCGGATGCCGTGCGTGTCGGCCAGGTCGATCACCAGCCGCGCCCGCCCGGCCGCCTTCCGCAGGCCGAAGTAGATCGTGAACGTGTGCGCCCGCCCGCCGGCCCAGGCGTCGGCCGGGCCGGGATGGCAGTACGGCCAGTCGCGTTTCGGGTCCGACCGGCCGACAACGAAGAGGCCGTCGCGGGCGAACCGGCTGTAGCCGTCGCGCCCCAGCGCCAGCTCGGCCGTGTCGTTGTCGGCCCGGCCGATCTGCCAGAGCCGCTTCATCTCCTCCGCGGGCGCGGGGCCCGCCGCGCAGGCGAGCAGCAGGGCCGCCGAGGGCAGCGCGGATCTCCAATCGGGTCGTGTCATGGGAATCGCTCCTTGGTTTGCCTACGCCTCGCCGGGGAAGACCTCGGGCCGGCCGCTTCGCGCGGAACGCTCGGCGTACTCGACCACGCCGATGACCCGGCGGGCCTGCCGGGGCTGGATGACCAGCTCGTCGCCCAGCAGGAGGTGGTCGGCGATGTTGGGGTAGAACTCGTCCCAGGCGGCCCGGACCCAGGGCACCTCGCGGGTGATCAGCGCGCCGTCCTCGAAGGTGATGACCTTGCAGCCCTTCTCGACCGTGCCGTCGTCGAGGATGGCCCCCTTCGTGCCGAGGATTCGCCACCGCGGGCGCCCCGCCGCCGAGATCGACGAGAAGGCGATGTCCGCCATCGCCCCGTTGGCGAAGCGCACGATCGCCTGCGTGTGGTCCTCGATGGTGGACTGCACCCAGACCTTCTTGTGGAAGAAGCCGCTGATCGAGACGATCTTGGCCGGGATGAGCTGGAGGACCCAGTCGGTGAAGTGGGCGCCCCAGTCGTACAGGTTGCCGCCGGCGATCTTCTTGTCGCTGCGCCACCAGTCGCGCGGCGCGCGGTAGCCGGAAAAGCCGCAGCTCACCTCGAACACGTCGCCGATCGCGCCGTCCTCGACGAGCCGGCGGATGGTCATGAAGTCGCCGTCCCATCGGCGATTGTGGAAGCACGTCACCATGACGCCGGCCTTCCGGGCGGCGCGGATCATCGCGTCGGCCTGCCTGACGGTGATGCAGAAGGGCTTCTCCGTGATGACGTGCTTGCCCGCCCCCATGCACTTCAGGGCGTAGTCGGCGTGGAGGTTGTGCGGCAGGATGACCACCACCAGGTCGATCCCCCGGGCCTTCAGCATCGCGTCGCAGTCGGGGAACGTGCGGAAGTCGGGGAACTCCTCCTTGGCCGCCTTCGTCCGGGCCGGGTCGATGTCGCACGCCGCGACCGCCTTCAGGCCCGCCGTGGCGTTGATGTAGTTGCTGTGCAGCCGCCCCATGTGGAACGACGGGCCGTAGCCGAGCATCGCGCAGCGGATGGGCCCCCGGCGGATGGGCCGGACGCGGCAGACCCAGTCCAGCCCGTGCAGCAGGCTCCGCTGGAAGCCGGAGACCTTCCACTGCCTCACGCCGTGGCCGAGGGCGGTGTAGAAGACCCGCCCCTTGCCTTCCGTGCGGGCGTAGAGGACGGGCATGGGCCGGCACTGCCAGGTGGTCTCGGCCAGCACGCGGACGTCGTCGCGGACGTTCTTGAGGACGTACAGCTCCTCGACGAGGGCGAAGTCGCTCAGGCGCGTGGTGGCCTGGTGGGCGGCGTCGACGATGCGGACCTCTTCGTACTTGTGGTCCGGCGGGTGCGTGGCGAACTGCGAGCCGATCAGGGCGAGGTAGTCGCCGGCTTCGGCGGAGACGGCGTTGGCGGAGTGGACGGCCAGCAGCCCCCCGCCGCCGCGGACGTAGGCAACCAGCCCCGCCTGCTGCTCGGGCGTATACGTGCCCCCGCACGTGTAGATCAGGACGGCGTCGTACTTCGCCAGCGGCCCGGCGAGCGCCTCGCGGTCGTCCGTGACGGTCAGCCGGTACCGCCCGCTGGCCTTCAGCAGCCCCCGGACGATCTCCGCGCAGGCCTCGAAGGGGTGGTACGTGCCCCCGATGAGCATGAGAACGTGTTTCTTCCGGCGTGCGGCCGTCTTGGCGGGCATCTGTCGGTCTCCTGTGTCGTGCCCTGGGGCAGCGGATCGTTCCGGGCGACGATGATAGCCGCGCGAGGCCCGGCGGGCCAGCCCGGCTCGGCCCCGATGACGTCAAGCGAAGTGCGCAATGGGCCTTTGGGCGGTCTCCTCGGGATGCGATGGGCACACGTCCGTTCGAGGGTCGTGGGACCCCTCCGGAATCAGGTCGGCCTTCGGCCGGAGTTGTCCTGCCGGCTCCTCAATCTCCTGCTCCTTTGACCGAGTGGGCCGCGATAACCACGCGGCGCCACGACCGCCGGGGACGCCATCCTCACCCGCCGGCTCGTCATGACACCGAGAACTCCTTCCAGAACGCCCTCTCCAGACGGTCCAGGCGGCACCGCCTGCGGCGCGTCCGGCGGCGTCCCAGGCCGTACCACGGCCGCGACGTCCAGGGGCTGTACGGGATCGCGTTGCGCCGTTCGTCGGTGACCTTCCAGATCGCCACGTAGATCAGACGCCGGCAGCTGCCCAGGCCCTGGAACGTCCCCATCGGGCGTGGTTGAGAACGGGCCCGCTCGGGGTAACACTCTTCTCTTCTCTTCGCCCCGAGGATACTGACATATGTCCCACCGGTGCCCGGTAGAGA
>CAZXOC010000258.1:0-10704 GCA_964642165.1 uncultured Planctomycetaceae bacterium
ATTCTCCGGCCAGTCCCACTCGTCGGTGCGGAAACTGTGCAGCGGCTGCCACGGCCTGCCGTTGACCTTGAGGTTGCCCATCGGGCTGCGGGCCCAGGCGTAGCGGACGGCCACGGGCTCTTTGACCAGCGGACCCCAGACGAACAGTTTCTTGCGATCGTACTTGTTGCCCCAGATGCCCTGATCCTTGGTGACCAGCGATTCCGCGTACGCGTTGTAGTACTTGCCGTCCTTGCCGGCGATGGCGAAGCCTTCGATCGGGCCGTTATCATCGGGGGCGACCGGTCGATCGAACGTCAACACCATCTGCTCGCCGTGACGTTCGGCGGAGACCACTTCAGCCGTCTGCCAGTCGACGCGCATTGCGTACACTTCGTTCAGGGCCCAGCGGGCGGCGCGCGTGGCGAGGAAATGTTTCTTCTTTGTGTGCAGGCCCGGGAGTCGCTGGTCGTAAGCGGGGATGAAGCCGGTGTGCTCCGGGTCCTTCAGGTCGGCCAGCCCCAGCCGCTGCGATTCGCGTATGAAGGAGGCCCTCGAAACGGTCCAGTGTTCGAAGTTCTGGCGGCTCTGGGTGACCCCTCCGGCGCAGAAGCCGATGACGCCCACCGCCAGGTTCTCGTCCTTGAAGTCTTCACGCCAGCCCTCGACCATGAGCTTCATAAGCACTCGGTAGCGCTTCGGCCGGCAGCTTGTGCCCATGGCGTTGTTATAGCCCTGGTGAAAGAGCACGCCCTTGATATTCAGGCCTTTGAAGACGCCGAACATGCCGTTGTAGCAGGAGGCGGCGTCGCTGGGGCTGCGCCCGGGCACGCTCCAGGAGCGCAGATTCTTGCGGGTCGGCTTGGGCGGCAGCTTGTCCTCGGGCACGCCCTTTTTGCGCTGCTGGGCGACGCTCTTCTCCCATTTCTCGATGAGCCCCTTCACGGCCGCGTCCCAGTCGAACTCGGCCCGCCGCTTGTCGACCCACTTCAGGTATCTGGCGGCCAGTGGGTGCTCCTTGAACTTGTGACGGGGAACCAGGCTTTCAATAGACGCACCGCCGCGCGCGTTGTCGATGATGCCGACGGGAATCTGCAGCGCCCGCTGCAGGCGCGATGCAAAGGTATAGCCGATGGATGAGAAACCGCCTGCGGTTTGTGGCGTACAGACGGTCCAGCCACTGACCTTGTCGGCGGGGAGATCCTTCTGGAGCGTGTATGACTCATTGGGCGAGATGCCGATCCGGCGCAGCAGAGGCAGGTTCGCGGTGGCTGTTTCCATGTCGGCGCGGTAGGTCTTGCCCAGCCCGAAGGCCATGTTGCTCTGGCCGTTCATCACCCAGACGTCGCCGATGACGATGTTGTCCATCTCGATCGTTTCTTCGCCTGAGGTAACGGTCAGCTTCTGACCGGCGGCGTTGGCCTGCCGGGCGGGGAAGGTCACCTCCCAGCGGCCCGCCTCGCCGCCGGCCGTTGCCTCGGCTTTCTCCTGGCCAAACCGGACGGACACCTTCTGTCCGGGCTTGGCCCAACCCCATATCGTGATTGGCTTGTCACGTTGGATAACCATGTTGTTCGAAAAGATGCCATGCGTCTTGAGCGTGCCGGCCGTGGCGCCGCCCGTGCACAACGCGATGGCCAGCAAGACACATAACGAGAGGGTGAATTGTCTGTTACGCATGACTACTGTCCCTTCGTGCGGTTTCAGATACGCCATTGCTTCATCCACCAACGCTCACTTGCGCACGCGCTTCATCACGTACCACGGGGACTGCCATCCCGGGCGATTCCGGGCGCTGAACCCGCCGGCTTCGAGGAACAGGTAGTCGCCGGCGTCGATGGTCTTGACGGTCATCTTCAGCGCCTGATAGCGGGTGAGATCCATCAGGATGTCCCCGGACCAGATCCAGAGCACATCTCCGGTCCTCCCGCCGTCCTTGAAGGTCATCCGCTTGATCCGGGCGCGGCCGGCGCTCATTTTCTTCCCGGGAGTGAACTCGTCGATCGTCTTGACCACATCGACGGTCGTCCAGGCGCCGAGGACCTTGGGGTTGGCGACGAACTTCCCGTCGTAGAGGAACTTGTCGTTCTCCGTCTGCAGCTCCCTGCTATCGGGATCCTGCTTGGCCTGCCACGCCGACGACAACATGGGGACCACGGTCGCCGACTTGAGCACCAGGTCGTCGCCCAGGGGCGGGATCTTCATCTCCTCGAGATGCAGGCTGATCTTGCCCTGGGGGATCCGCTCGGTCGGTTTCACTTTGTACTTCGAGTTGAATCGCAGGAAGGTCTTGACGGCGATGGTCACCTTGCCGCCCCGGAAGTCGTCGAGGAACTCCCTGGTGATGAAAGCGCCTTTCGGCAATCCGCCGGACCCGCGGCCACCGCACGTCTTCGCCTCGATCAGCTTCCTGCCGTTGATGTAGATGATGTGTCCGCCGCCGGCGCCGACGTGATCGCCGTCATTCACGCGCAACCGGTAGCGATGGCCCTCCTTCATCGGAGGGATCTTGAAGGCCCCGCGCAGGAGCAGGACCTCCTTGTCCCACAACGTGTTCACTTTCGTGGCGCCGTAACAGCCCGGTCCGATGCACGTGTCCGAGCATCTGGGGATAGGGTGCTGGGGGATCTTCCCCTTATACTGGCCGAAGGGGCTCCTCCCTTTCTTCCAACCGGCCTTGGCGGGATCGAAGTCGATCGCGTACCAGTTCTCCATGCCCTTGGGCGACGTCACGTCGCGGTAGCGCGTGATGAGCTGGTCCCAGGGCACCTGCTCGGCGGGAATCGGGTCGAAGGTGTGATACGACCACTCCGCGTGGCGCAGATCGGCGAACATGTGCCAGTCGTAGTCGTTGACGCCGGCTCTGCGGTGGAGGGCCGTCAACTGGTCGATCGGATCACTCCTGCCGCCGGGATGCCCCGATTGCACTTCGCCGGCCGCCAGCTTCAGCAGCCTGGCCCGGTTCCTGCCGACGTGCTCGGGGATCAACTCGTTCAGAATGATCGGAGCGATCGCCTTCTTGAGCGCAGGGCCGAATCGGCCAGGATCCGCGCCCAGGAAAAACTGCTTGTACGGCAGGGGCTCTTGAGGAAAACGTTTCCCGGCGACCTCATGGAGCACGTCGAATCCGCCCGGCACTGCCGTAAGCGTTCTGGCCATCAGTTCCAGGTTCGCCTCCAGGCCCTGCGTGACCAGGACATCGGTCTTGCCGTTTCTTTTCAGGTTCGGGTAGGCCGAGTAAGCGTCGCCGATCGTCATGGCCGCGAGTTTCTGCACCTTCGGGCTGGCGTTCTGTAGTCGGCTCAGCAGGCCGGGAAGGTGCTGATGGACGGCGTAGACCTGGTTGTGCCCGATCACCTCGCCGAGCACCGGGAGGATTCTGCGGGCGCATCGCTCGTCGGCAACCGCCGGCGTCAGGGCCTGGATCGCGGCGCTTTGCAGCCACCAGTCGCGATGCCTCAGCCACGGCAGGATCACGTCGACGTGCGGCACGACGTCTTCGGCCTTCGCCAGTCCGAGGGCCTCCAGCGCGCCGTCCACGACCCACCAGGATTCGACGGGGCCGCGGATGAGTCTGATCAGCGCCGCGGCCAGGTCACTGGGCAGTTCCCTCGCCGGCAGGGATCGCCGCCCGCGATACGCCGCGACGACGGCCCCCACGCCGGCCCGGCGGACGCGAGGATCGGCGGACCGGAGCATCTCGAGCATCGCGGCGGTGTCGACCGGCTTCCGCTCGAGGGGGCCGCCCAGATGGTTGACCTTGACCCCCGCAAGCTTGCACGCGGCGTGATGGCGGACGCCGTGGTCCTGGTGGTGCAGGTACGACCAGACGGTCTTGCTGTCGGCGTCGGCGGCATAGAGCTGCCCGATGATCTGCATGGACGAACCGTTGGCCAGCGTCTCGGCGCCGATATCCGGGGCCTTGCCGGCCTTGTCCCTGGCCGCATCGAGCGACAGGAAGGCGTCGTCGGCCTTCGTGCCCCAGATGCGCGCGGGCAGCTTGTACCTCTTCGAGTATTCCGACGGCGGCGCCCCGGTAATGCGCAGAGTCTTGCGGGGGATGGTATAGGCCAGGGCGTAGCCGTTGCCCCACTGCGTGTTGTCGTAGCGCGCTCCGCCGAGGATGCAAAACGAGCCGTCCCAGCGGCGGGACAGGTCGTAGTGCCACTTGCGGTTGTCCATGAACTCGCGGTACTTCTTCGGGCTCTTCTCGTACAGCAGCCCCATGGCCGCGCTGCGCCAGATCTCCCCGACGCCGCCGCCCGTGTGCCCGTGGAGCATGAACGAGGTCGTGTAGAAGCCCTTGACCGCGCTGACGTCGCGGGCCCTGGCGTAGAGCGAGTTCTCGCCGTCCGGCGTGAGTGATGCCGCCGCTGCCATCATGAAGGCCAGCATGCCGGTCTTGCCGTTGTCGACAAAGCCGGTCTCCGGCTTGTGGTTGCCGTACGGGTTGTTCCCCCGGCCGGCGAAGCGATAGAAATGCTCTATCGCGCCCAGCAGCATCCGATCGGGGACTTTCACCCCGCACTCCTTGGCCAGCACGACGAACGTCGCGCACGAGGTGCCACCCGCGTTAAGGTGGCCGCCGCCCATGTAGCGGAAATTGCCTTTCCCCCGGCAGGCCCAGGCGCCCAGGTAGTAGGTTTCCTCGGCGGCGTCCACCGAACGTTGGATGGCCGGGAGAACCTCTTGGTCGCCCGTGCGCAGGTAGTATTCACACAGCGGAATGCCGCCGTAGCCCAAGTACCAGGACGCGTAGCCCGACAAGCCGCGCACTCCTCTCGCCCATCGGCGCACGACCTCCAGGTCCTTGTCCTCGCCGGTGGACAGCAGGAAAAGCATCCCGATGTTGCGGATGCTGCCGCGAGCGTTGCCGCCCTTGGCCAGGTAGTCGGCGAAGTTGCGGACGATCTTGTCGGACTTGGGACACTTGAGCGGCCACGTCTTGCTGTACGCGCCGAGCGCGGGGATCCTGACGATCACCTCCTCCGCCTTGGCGCCCGCCTTCTCCTTGACCATGAACTTGAGGGCGCCGTCGCTCGCCTCCGCCGCGGCCAGGATCCGGCCGAGCTGGATGCGCGGGTCGATGTCGGCCAGCTTCTGACCGTTGATGGTCTCGATGATCCGGCCCTTCTTCAGCTTGCCCGCCGCCTCGGCTGGCGAGCCCTCCTCGATGTTCCTGATCTTCATCACGAAGGCGGGTTGATGCAGCTCAATGCCCATGCCCACGGGTCCGAAGCGGTCGATCGAGGAGACCGAGACCGTTTCACTGGGGCGGGTGGAGAAGAGCGGAAGACCCCTGTAAAAGCTCTTCGTCTTCGCTTCCCCCGCGGGAGCGGTGCCTGCACAGAAGAAGAGCATCGATAGGGCGAGGCAAATTCGCCGTTTCGGTTTCATGATGTCACTCTGTAATACGCATGGTTGATGGGAAACACCAAGAGTGGCCTTGATCATACCTTGTGTATGATGGCACGGTCTCTTGTACAGCAGGCCTGGGGCATTTTCAATGGGAAAGACTATACGCTCCGCGACAATCGGCATTCCCATCGCGCTCTCCGTCAACCTGGCCGAACAAGGTCGAGTGATTCCTGTCTGAGCTTCAGGAAGAGGTAGTCGAGGTCCTGCATGCCACAGGCGCGGTGTACGATGCGGCCGGGGAGGTCCTGGCAGGGCGGTGATCGGGTGTGGGCGGCTTGGCCGGCTGACCTTGCTACGCCGGCGAATTGATGGCGACTTCGTCGCCTCGCAGCGCATCCGAAGTCGCCACGATGTGGATCGCCCCGGCTTGGCCGGTCGATTGGACGATCGCCAGGCACAGGCCGAAGAAGGCCTTGCGGCTGTCGGCCTTCGCCGGGTCGTGGTCGATCGGGTCGCCGTTATCGACCCCGATGAGCCGTCCCGGGCCGGAGATGCTGAAGTGTATGCGGTTGTCGGCGTGCGGGACCATGTTGCCGGCGGCGTCGATGATCTCGGCGGTTACGTGCACCACGTCCCGAGCATCGGCGGCGATGGCCTTCCGGTCGGGCGTCAGGCGGATGGCGGCAGGTGGCCCGGCCGTGGTGAACTGCTTCTCGGCGACCGGCCGGCCGGCGTTGCAGGCGACGGCCTTGAGCGTGCCGGCCTGGTAGGGGACCAGCCAGGTGGCGTCCATCGTGTCCGCCATGGATCGCCGGCCCAGCGACCGGCCGTCCAGGAACAGTTCGACCTGCTCGCAGTTGGTGTAGGCCACCACGGGGATCTTCACGCCTTCTTTGCCCGGCCAGGTCCAGTGCGGCAGGATGTGGACCATCGGCTCGTCGGTCCATTGGCTCTGGTAGAAGTAGTAGGCGTCTTTGGGGAAGCCGCACAGGTCGAGGATTCCGAAGTTCCAGCAGCGGCACGGCCAGCGGATCGATTCGCCAAGGTAGTCGAAGCCCGACCAGCGGAACTCTCCGGCGAGGAAATCGCTGGCCCGCGTCGTCGCCCACGAATCCCGGCAGTTGATGCGGACGTAGGCGTTGTCGTAGGAGGAGCGGTAATTGGGGTGGATTGTGCCAAAGACCTCCGGGGCGGCCAGGTCGGGCGTCTTCCGGATGCCGCCGGCGGGGTCCTTGTCGCGGTAGTGGCTGACGCTCTGGTAGACGCCGCGCGTCTGGAGCGTGTGCGGGACCTCCGAGGCGTAGAGCCGCCAGTGGGGGTTCTCGCGGTGGTAGTTGGCGTATTCGAAGCAGCCGCCTCCGCCGCCGTTGATGCCGACGACGTCGAACTGCGAGGCGATCCACACGTCCGCGTCCCTGCGCCAGTTGCATCCGCATGTGACCGGCCGGGTGGGGTCGAGCCGGCCGATAGCGTCGACCAACTGCCGGGCGATTCCCACACCGGCGTCGCTGAACTGGTCGCGCACCTCGTTCCCGACGCTCCAGAGGACCACGCATGGGTGGTTGCGGTCGCGGGCGATCCAGTCGGCGAGGTCGCGACGCCACCACTGCTCGAACAGAGCACCGTTGTAGCCGTGCGGCGTCTTGGGCGCGACCCACTCGTCGAAGCCCTCGTCGATGACGAGGAAACCCATGCGGTCGCACATCGCCAGCAACGTCGGCGACGGCGGGTTGTGCGCGGTGCGGATGGCGTTGCAGCCCATCGCCTTGAGCAGCCCAAGCCTCCGGGCCAGGACGGCGTCGGGCACGGCGGCGCCCACGCAGCCGGCGTCGTGGTGGTCGCAGACACCTCGCATCTTGACCGGACGGCCGTTGAGCAGCAGCCCGCGGTCGGCGTCGAACTCGACGCGGCGGATGCCGAAGGGCGTCTCGACACAGTCGACGACAAGGTTCCCCTGCAGCACTTCATGGCGCAGCGTGTACAGGTCCGGGGCGTCGGGGCTCCACAGGGCCGGGGCGTCGATCTTCGCGGTCTGCTCGAAGTGGTGCTCCGCCCCGGCCGGCAGCTCCGCGGTGGTGTCCGCTCTGGCGGCCGCTTGGCCGTTCGGCCCCAGCACGGTTGACCGCAACTTGACGCTCGCCGCCGATTCGGTCTCGTTCCGCACGGCGGCGCCGATCGCCACGATCGCCTCGTCGTCGGCAACTCGGGGTGTGGTGATGCTCGCGCCCCCGTGCGTCAGGTGCAGCCGGCCGGTGACGGTCAGCCAGACGTGCCGGTAGATGCCCGAGCCGGTGTACCACCGCGAGTTGGGCTGCCGGGAGTTGTCGACCCGGACGGCCAGGACGTTCGGGCCCCCGATGTTCAGGTGGTCCGTCAGGTCGTATTGGAAGCTGACGTACCCGCTGGGCCGGTGGCCGAGATGGCGCCCGTTGATCCACACGTCGCTATGCCAGTAGACGCCGTCGAACTCGACGGCGGTCTTCCTGTCGGCCCACGCGGCAGGCGCGTCGAACGCCCTGCGGTACCAGCCGACGCCTCCGGGGAAGAAGCCTCCGCGTGCGCCGGCCGGGTTGCCTTCGTCGATGGCCCCTTCGATGCTCCAGTCGTGCGGGAGGTCCAGCCGTCGCCACCGAGCGTCGTCGAAGGCCTGTGCGTGGGCGTCGTCGACGTCGCCCAAGTGGAAGAACCAGTCGGCGTCGAACAACGTCCGTCGAGGTGTCGGGGCAGGGCGGCTTGGCGTGTGTGAATCCATGGCCCCATCAGTACGACATTTCCCGCATGGATGCCAGCCCGCGACCGTCGCGGGCCTTTGGTTGTTCCTACCCGGACGCCAGACATTCACAAGCCCTTTAGCGACTTCGGCAAGGACCATCTGCCTGCCGTCGGACGGTGGTGCTGGCCCAAACGGCCTCCATCCACGTGCTTGGGCCGGTTACGAGCAGACCGTCCCCCTTGCCTCCGCCCTCCGGGGCTGTCTCGACGGTTCTCGCCGTGATCCCGGCGCCCTCTCGGGCGGCCGCAACCGTCGTTTCCGATCCAGGATCGCGCGGACACCCGCTTGGGAACGGTCGCCTCCGCCATCAGGAAGATCACGTACCGGGCGTGCGAAACAACCTTCGCATCGATCTCGATCAGCCCTTCGACGCGCTCCCTTCGGGTCTGAGCCTCAGGGTCGAAGACAGGGCCGTGAGCAACGTCGAACGGCTTCTCCCGCAGTCCCGATGTACATCGGGATCAGCGACCACTACCTCGCAGTCGTTCGGCTCTTGCCGGTGACCTTCCCGGTGCGCCGACGGAGCCCGCCCGGCCCCGGAGCCTCACCACGAGCTTCACGTCCCGTACGTCCCGCAGGTGAACCGCCAGCTTGCGGCGGCCGCGGTTATCCGCCTGCTTCCGCGGCTTGGGCGACGCGGGCATCGGCTCGGCCGGGAGGACCTCGAACGTCGCGGCGGCCGGCGCCTGGATCGTGGCCGTCAGCTTCTTGCCGCCGCGGCTGAGCGTCGCGACGCGCCGGTCGGCGCCGAGCCTCACCGCCGCCTCGGTGTGCATGAACCACCACACTTCGGCGGGCTTGGCCGCCCGGACCTCGTCGGCGATCGTCACGGCCGAGCGGTCCGTCATCTCGAACGTGCGATGCACACGGCGCGCCCCGTGCTTCGCGTAGGCGGCCGTGAGGTCCACCACGGCGACCGCCCTGGTCGACGACGACTCGAACCGCGTGATCGGCGCGGCGGCGGCTGGGTCCTGGTCGGCCTCGCGGGTGGGGTTGATCACCAGCGTGTTGTGGCCCTCCGCGCGAACGCGATAGTAGTACCACCGCGGGTTGCGGTGCTTGTGCCGCATGTAGGTCTCGCGTTCGCTGCCCGAGTCGGCGGCCCAGCGGACGCCGTCGGCCTCCAGGATGAAGCTGCCCAGATCGAGGTGCCGGTGCATTCGCAGGTTGTGGTTGCTGCCCGCCTGGATGCCCAGCGCCAGGGCGTTCGGGTCGCCCCAGGCGCTGCGCATCGAGGCGCAGTCGACCTTCCGGAAGTGCTTGTCAGGCGGCAGCGCGGCCGGGTCGAAGGCCTTCGCGGAGTCGTCGAACCACAGCAGGTCCAGCACACCGCCCGTGCCGCTGCCTTGCGCCCGCAGGCTGCTGTAGCGGTACCAACTGTAGTGCGGCGTCTTGTACCGCCGGCCCATCCAGAAGTGCATCGGCGTGGAGACGCGCCGCAGCCCGCAGTCGGCGAAGTTGAAGCTCATCCGCCCCGCGCCGGACATGTAGATCTGGTAGTTGCCGCTCTGCCGGAAGCCGTCGATCACCGACAGGCCGAAGTCCGTCCCCAACGCCGTATCCAGCGAGGCCATCAGCAGAATGTTGTACCGGGCGCCGTAGTCCCAGTACGTCACGCCCTCGGCGCCCGCGCCGTCCGGGGCGTACAGCGACATCGCCCTCGGCAGCGACGCCAGGGCCGCGTGCAGCACGGCAGCCGCCGCCTCGGGCTGCTCGTCGGCGATCGCCAACGCGCCCATGCCGATGCCCCCGTTGCACACCTGGTTCCAGTTGTTGTGCCCCGTCACCCAGCCGCGTTGGGCCTTGTAGAGCTTCATCGCCGGCGTCAGGCCGTGGCGGATTATCGCTTCGCGCAGCGCCCGCCGCTGGGCGTCGGTCCACTCGTCGTAGAGCCAGTCGTAGCCGATCGCGAAGGCGTGCGTCATCTCGGCGGTGTCCAGGAAGTGACTAGGGTTCCAATCCTTGAACTTCGCCGCCGCCTCCAGTTCCTTCCAGACGCGATCGACGTACCGCCGCCCGCCTTCCATCCGATGCACGAACGCCAGCACCCGCACCCGGTCCTTCACGCGCCGGCTGACCCGCAGCAGACGCTTGCCATCGGGTATCTCGTACCTCGACGGCGGCTGCTTGAGAACCCGCCCGACTTCCGCCTTGACGCTCTTGTACGCCGCCGCCGCGATGGCGTCGCGCTCGATGAGCCTCTTGACTCGCCCGGCCGTATCGGCGTCGATCAGCAGACGCGGATGCCCGGCCTTGAGCGTCTTGAGGATCTGCTCCGCCGGCGGCGGTGTGAAGCCCCCCTCGGCCGCGGCGGCCCGAAGCACCGATAGCCCGGCAACTCCTGCGACAACGATCCCGATACGAAGCAGCGATGCGGTCATGGTGTATGTCCTCTCAACTCGACGGGCGCACAGCCTACCGCACCGCGCCGCACACAGCGAGAGAATTGGCGGCTCGCGCGAGTGCCTCAGCGCCGGTGCCGAATCTGGTGCTCACCGGTGACCAACTCGGTGCCGTACGGCAGTCCGGGCATGTCAGCGGATGTCGCGGGTGGCAGGGATTGGCCCTTCGACAGGCTCAGGGCAGGCGAGGCG
>CAZXOC010000259.1:0-1350 GCA_964642165.1 uncultured Planctomycetaceae bacterium
ATCGCCTCGGCCGAGCCGGATTGGCCCCAGTGGCGCGGGCCGCGACGCGACGGGATCTGCGACGAGAAGAACCTGCTGCCCCGCTGGCCGGCCGGCGGGCCCAAGCTGCTGTGGAAGGTCGGCGAGCTGGGCAAGGGCTGGTCCTGCCCCATCATCTGCCGCGACGCGCTCTACATCACCGGCGACGTCGGCCGGCAGTGCGTGGTCTTCGCCTTCGGCCTCGACGGGAAGCCCAAATGGCGCACGCCCAACGGCGAGGCGTGGATGCGAAGCTACCGCGGCGCGCGGGCGTGCTGCCTCTACGACGACGGGCGGCTGTACCACATGAACGCCCACGGCCGCGTCGCTTGCCTCGATCCCGCCGACGGCAGCGAGATCTGGAGCGTCAACGTGCTCCAGCGCTTCGCGGGGCGGAGCATCAAGTGGGGGCTCAGCGAGTGCCTGCTGGCCGACGGCGACGAGCTGATCGTCACCCCCGGCGGGCGCAAGGCCATGCTGGCCGCCCTGGACAAGAAGACGGGCCGGACCGCCTGGGCGACCCGGCCGCTGGGCAAGGAGACCGCCAGCTACGCCTCGCCCATCCTGTTTGGCTACGGGGGGCGGCGGCACATCGTCACGTGCAGCTCCAGCCGGGCCTTCGGCGTCGACGCCGACACGGGCAAGATCCAGTGGAGCCGTCCGCGACCGACGCGCTATCGCGCCATCGCCACCACGCCGATGTACCACGACGGACACGTGCTGGTCGCCAGCCCCGACGGCAAGACGGCCGAGATGTTCCGCCTGATCGTGGAAGGCGGCCGGACGCGCGCCGAGCAGGCGTGGCAGTCGCCCATGATGGACATGAGCGGGTGCTTCACGGTCGTCGAGGGACGGATCCACGGCTCGGGCTACCATCGCACCTTCCCGGGCTGGGCCGCCATCGACCGCAAGACCGGCAAGGTCCTCTACCGCATGCGGGACCTGGAGCGCGGCGCGCACCTCTGGGCGGACGGGCTGCTGTACTGCGTCAGCCAAGGCGGCGACGCCGTACTGCTTGCGTCCACGGTTGACGGTTTCGAGACGCGCGGCCGCTTCCGCCTGGTCCAGCGCAAGTGCCGCGACCTCTGGGCCCACCCGGTGATCCACGACGGGCGGCTGTACCTGCGCTACCACGACACGCTGTGGTGCTTCGACGTGCGAAGCGAAGCAGCCAGCCGGTAGGCGCCGCGCCCTTCGCCGACCCACATGCCGCAGCGCTCGCCCGATTCAGCCATCCCTGACGGGACTGGCTCGGGGCGGGCCCCGCCGGGCGGCCGATTCAGCCGTCCCTGACGGGACTGGCTCGAGGTCGGCCCCGCCCTCCCAGCGTTG
>CAZXOC010000259.1:1450-10679 GCA_964642165.1 uncultured Planctomycetaceae bacterium
GCGTTGAAACGCTGGGCTATTCTCGTTGCGTCCCTGCCGGGACGACTCCCGCGTTCCTGCATCTTGGACGGGGCCGAGGCCCGCCGGGTTCCCCGGCAGCGCCGCGCGCCGCCGAGCCGTCACTCGATCGCCGGCCAGAACGCCAGCAGCGCCGCCCCGCCGGCCAGGGCGATGCCGAAGACCACGGCGATCCGCTTCCATAACGTGCGGTGCCCCAGCAGCGCGACGGCGGCGCCCTTGAAGAGGATGTTCGACATCCCGGCCAGGAGGATCATCCGCCAGCCGGTGTCGGCGGGCAGGCGCTGGGCCTTGATGAGCTGGGCGGTCGAGAGGGTGATGGCGTCCACGTCGGTCAGGCCGCTCAGGCCGGCCACCACGTACAGCCCGCCGCTGCCGAAGTGCACCTTGACGGCCGCCACGGCGAACAGGATGCCCGCGTACAGCAGCCCGAAGACGACCGCCGCCCGGAGCTGGGAGGGGTCCTCCTCGAGCGACAGCCTGGGCGGCTGGCGGCGTGCCAGGAGGTACAGGGCCGCCGAGAGGGCGATCATCAGCGCGGCCATGACCGCCAGCGGCGGGAGGATCCGCCACAGGACGTGCGGCGCGACGATGGCCACCTCGCCGCCGACGCGGAGGAAGACGATCGCAGAAGCGATGAGGATGACGAGCGCCGCGGCCGGGGCGCTGTCCGGGGCACGTCGGCTTCGTCGCGCGTAGCTGACGGTCGTCGCGGTGCTGGAGATGAGCCCCCCGAGCACGCCGCCCAGCAGCGTGCCGGCGCGCGGACCCAGGAACTTGTAGGCGATGTAGCTGCCGACGCTGATGCCGACGATCAGCACGACCATCAGCCAGATGGCGAACGGGTTCAGGACGTCGTACGGGCCGTACGTCTTGTTCGGCAGGATCGGGAGGATCACCAGCGCGATCAGCGTGAGCTGGATGATCGCGCGGAGGTCCTTCTTGCCGAATCGCTCGACGAGGGCGTGCAGGGGCTTCTTCCAGTGCAGCAGGACGGCGACGCCGCCGCCGACCATGACGGCCGGCACCATCTCCCCCAGCGCCAGCGCCGCGCCCACGCCGTACATCAGCAGCGCGGCGATCTCGGTGGTCAGCCCGGTCCCGATCTGCCCGGCGTGCAGCTTCACCAGCCCGCCGACGATGATCATCGCCGCGACGGCGAGCAGCCCGGCGGCAACCACCCAGCCGCCGACGGCGCCCGCCGTCTGCCCGGTGACGGTGCCGAAGACGGTGATCATCGCGAACGTGCGGATGCCCGCGACGTGCTCCTCACCCCACTCGCGCTGAAGGCCCACCAGCAGCCCGAGCCCCAGTGCCGTGCCCAGTTGCCGGAGGATAATCGGATCCATCGTTGCCCAGATGCGAACGGACCCGCGCGGCAAGCCGCCGCACCACCGGTGCGGCGCCACACCGCCACGCGCGGCCGTGTCACTTCGCGGTCATCGCTGCGTCGCGGTAGTGAATGGACACCAGCAGCGCCTGGCCGTAGGTGCGCCAGACGTCCGACGGCGTCAGGCCCGAGGCGCCGCGCGGCAGCTCCAACGTGATGATGGGGATGTGAAGATCGACGCCGGCGTACGAGCCGAGCGATCCCGGGCGCGCGCCCAGCTTCCGCATCGGCAGCCCGCACGCGCGGCTCATCGCGCCCGCCAGGTCGCGGGCGGGGCCGTCCCAGTCCACGCAGGCCAGCGGCTGGTGGACCGACACGATCCGTGCCGGGCGGTACCGCTCGATCAGGCGAGCGATGTAGCGGCTCTCCGGCTCGGAGAGCGGCTTGAGGCCGTAGCGCCGGACCGCCTGGCGGTTGCTGGTGTCGAAGTTGCGGTTGAGGTCCACGCCGTGCGAGTTGGTGCGGCGGTTGGCGGCCAGGCCGTCCGGGTTCGTCGCCGGCGCCACGACCACGCGCCGCCCGCGCAGCATCTCCGGGTGCCGGGCCAGGAACGAGCACAACTCCTCGCAGATGGGCACGCTGGCGGGCTCGTTGCCGTGGATGCCCCCGAGCACCAGCACGCAGTCCCCGCCGTTGCCGTAGACGCGGCAGCGGATGGCCCGGCCCTGGACGCTCCGCCCGACCGGCGTCTGCTCGCGCGCGGCGGGCGGGCGCGGCGGCGGCACGGGAGGCGGCGTGGTGATCACGGGCGGTGCGGCCCCCAGACACGACGGCGGAGACGGCATGGTCAGGCTGGCCGCCGGCGGCTGCTCGCAGCCGGCCGACACGACCAGGCACGCCAAGGCAAGGACCCACGACCAATGTATACGCATGATTCCCTCGGCACACACGAGTCGGCACCGGCCCGCCGCGGCGGCCCGTCCCTGAGCCGCGCCTGCGACAGCCGGGCTGTCAGTAGACCCGCGCACCGGCGCGCCGGCAAGCGAAAAGCGCTCCGGCCACCTCGCCGCCACCCGCCCGCGCCGGCGCGGACCCGCCGCTGTTCCTTATCGGCGAGAAGCCGCCTGCGCCATCATCCCCGCAGCGCCCGGTGGCGCGGCATCGTCGCCCTCGCCGTCGGAAAGGGCCCGAATCGCCCCGCGGGACGGGCGCGGAGGCGAAGTCCCTGTTGACCGCGACTGCCGGTTCCGGCGACATTTCCCGTAGAATGGCAGGATGGTCCCGCCTCATGGCGGGCCGGTTGCGCAGCGGAGCTCGAATGGGTCGAGCAAGCCGCGCGAAGGAAGGAGAGCCTCCTCCGTGTCACCTACGCAAAGCCGCGTACTCGCCGCCGGTATCGGCGCCGTGCTTGTCGCTCTGGCCGCGCCCGCCGCAAAGGCGGGCGACCAGCCCCAGTGGGGCCAGCGGTATTGCCGGAACATGGTCTCGGCCGAGACGAACCTGCCGGGAAGTTTCGACCCGGCGACCGGGCGGAACGTCAAGTGGGTGGCCCGGATGGGCACCGAGACGTACGCCTCGCCGATCGTCGCGGCGGGCAAGGTGCTGATCGGTACGAACAACGGCACGCCGCGGGACCGGCGGCACCGGGGCGACCGCGGCGTGCTGCTGTGCCTGGACGAGCGCGACGGCAGCTTCTGCTGGCAGCTCGTGATCCCGAAGATCCGCGACGACCCGTACAAGGACTGGCCGGGCGGCGGCATCGTCGCCCCGCCGACCGTCGAGGGCAACCGCGCGTACGGCGTGACCAACCGCGGGGCGGTGGTGTGCCTCGACCTGGACGGCCAGGCCAACGGCAACGACGGGCCCTTCCGCGATGAGGGCCGACTCATGGTGCCCAAGGGCGCGTCGCCCCTGAAGGTGACGGCCAAGGACGCGGACGTCATCTGGCGGTTCGACACGCACGCCGAGGCGGGCAGCTACCCCCACGACGCGGCGTTCGCGTCCATCCTTCTGCACGGGCCGTACCTCTACCTCAACACCAGCAACGGCGTGGACAACACGCACCGCCGCATCCGCCGGCCGGACGCGCCCGGACTGATCGTTCTGGACAAGGCCACCGGCCGGCTCGTCGCCCGCGACCGCGAGGGCATGTCGCCGAATACGTTCCACTGCACGTGGTCCTCCCCCGCCCTGGGCGAAGTGAGCGGCCGGGCGCTGATCTTCTTCGGCGGCGGCAACGGCATCTGCTACGCCTTCGAGGCCCTTCGGGCGGGCGCGGCGCCGGGCGAGACGGTCGCAACGCTCAAGAAGGTCTGGTCGTTCGACTGCGACCCCAACGCGCCGAAGGAGAACGTGCACCGCTACGTCCGCAACCGCCGCACGAGCCCCAGCAACATCATGGGCATGCCCGTGGTCCACAAGGGGCGCGTGTACGTGGCCGCCGGCGGCGACGTCTGGTGGGGCAAGCGCCAGAGCTGGCTGAAGTGCATCGACGCCTCGAAGACCGGCGACGTCACGCGTTCGGCAGAGGTGTGGTCCCACGAGCTCAAGAGCCACTGCTGCGCCACCCCCTCCATCCACGACGGGCTGGTGTACATCGCCGACTGCAGCGGGCTGGTCCATTGCCTGGACGCCGACACCGGCCGCGCCTACTGGACGCACAAGATGAAGGGCGTCATCTGGAGCTCGACGATGGTGGCCGACGGCAAGGTCTACGTGGGCTCGCGGCGCAGCGACTTCTGCGTCTTCGCGGCGGGCAGGGAGAAGCGCGTCTTGGCGACCATCGAGCTGGACAGCGCGATCAGCGCCCCTCCCACGGCCGCCAACGGGGTGCTCTACCTCAGCACGATGCGGAAGCTCTACGCCGTGCAGAAGGCCGCGAAGTAGCTCTCGGCACGCCGCCCGCCGCTTCAACCAGTGCCGCAAGAGGGACATGACCTGGAAGGACAACGACTTCGACGCGGGCGATTCGCCGGTGAGGATGACCGGCGTCGTGCGCGAGGCGGGCCCGCGGCGGGTGGTGGGCGGGAACACGGCCGGCAAGCCGGCCCGCTAAACAACATACAGAGCGGTGTGGGTTATGGGATGTGGTGACGGCAGCAACTGGTTGGGCGACGTGCTTGCGGCGATCCCGAAGGCGCGGGTGACCGTTTTCGGCGACTTCTGCCTCGACGCGTACTGGCTGATCGATCCGGACGAGTCCGAGCTGTCGGTCGAGACGCACCTGCCGGTGCGGCGCGTGCGCGAGCAGCACTACAGCCTCGGCGGGGCCGGCAACGTCGTGGCCAACCTGGTGGACCTCGGCGTCGGGTGCGTGCACGCGGTGGGGCTCGTGGGCGACGACCTGTTCGGCCGGCAGATGCGCGAGCTGCTCCAGCGGCTCGACGTGGAGACGCGCGGCCTGTTGACGGGCCGGGCCGGCTGGCAGACGCAGGTCTACGCCAAGCCGCACGTCGGGGACGTCGAGCGGAGCCGCATCGACTTCGGGCCGTTCAACCGCCTCGGCGGCCGGGACGCCGACGCGCTGGCCGAGCAGCTCGACGCCGCCGCGGCCGAATCCGACGTGGTCATCCTCAACCAGCAGGTGCCCGCGGGCGTCTCGACGCCGGAGATGATCGAGCGGATCAACGCGGTCGTGTCGGCCCGGCCGGAGTGCATCTTCCTCGTCGATTCCCGCCACCGGGCGGAGCAGTACCGCGCGTGCCTGCTGAAGCTGAACGCCCACGAGGCGTCGCGTCTGGCGGGCGAGCCCCGGGCGCTTGACGAGCGCATCCCGGCGGCCGCGGCGCGCGAGTTCGCCCGGCGGCTGCGAGGCCGCACCGGCCGGACCGTCTTCGTCACCCGCGGGGCGTGGGGCATGGTCGTCGCCGACGGCGCCGAGGTCCACGACGTGCCGGGCATCCAGGTGATCGAGCGGACCGACCCGGTCGGGGCGGGGGACACGGCCACGAGCGCCTTGGCGGCCGTCCTCGCCACGGGCGGCGACGCGCTCACGGCGGCGCGGCTTGCCAACATCGCCGCGTCCATCACCGTCCGGAAGCTCCGGACGACAGGCACGGCTACGCCCGCGGAGATCCGCCAGGTCGGCCCGCAGCCGGACTACATCCACCTGCCGGAGCTGGCCGACGACCCGCGGCAGGCGCGGCGGCTGGGCGACTTGGAGATCGAAGTCGTCCGTGACCTGCCCGCCGGCCGGGCCGTCCGCCACGCCATCTTCGACCACGACGGCACGATCTCGACGCTCCGCCAGGGGTGGGAGGCCATCATGGAACCGATGATGGTCCGCGCGATCCTGGGGGCGCGCTACGACGACGCCGACGAGGCGCTCTACCACAAGGTGGTGGACACGGTCCGCGCCTTCGTGGACCGGACCACCGGTGCCCAGACGCTGGTGCAGATGCAGGGACTGGTGGAGCTGGTCGAGCGATTCGGCTGCGTGCCCGCCGAGGCGGTCCTCGACCTGCACGGCTACAAGCGCGTGTACAACGAGGAGCTGCTGGCGATGGTGCGGCGGCGGCTGGCCAAGCTCCGCCGCGGGGAGCTTCAGGCCGCCGACTTCCAGATCAAGGGCGCCCGCGCGATGCTCCGGGCGCTCCACGCCCGCGGCGTGACGCTGTACCTGGCCAGCGGGACGGATCGGGCCGACGTCCTCGCCGAGGCCGAAACGCTCGGCTACGCCGACCTGTTCGAGGGGCGCATCTTCGGCGCCGTAGGCGACATCCGGGTGGAGGCCAAGCGCCTCGTCCTGGAACGGATCTTCGGCGAGCACGGCCTTGCCGGTGCGCAGGTGGCCACCTTCGGCGACGGACCCGTCGAGGTCCGCGAGACGCGCAAGCGCGACGGCATCGCCGTGGGCGTGGCGAGCGACGAGGTGCGGCGGTTCGGCCTGAGCCCCGCCAAGCGCAGCCGCCTCATCCGCGCGGGAGCGGACCTGATCGTCCCCGACTTCAGCCAGCACGGGAGGCTGTTGGCGCTGCTGTTCGAGGAGGATGAGCGGTGACGCGCCATTCGAGCGAGCCGCTGGGCCTGGCCCTTCGCCGGCGCGTCGCGCTGGTGCGCGACCTGACCGACACGATGTGCAACCCGCCTCCCCGCCGCACGTGAGCCACTTCAACGGCGATGTCCCGGCCGGCGCCGCGGCCGGGCGCTTGTCCCGTGCTTGAAGCGCGCTACTCCTCCTGCGCCTCAACCACAAAGCGGACCTCGGCGGCGGGCTTCAGGCTCACCTTCATTCCCCGGGCCAATTGCTCGCCCGTCCGGGTCTGCGCCTTGCCCGTCGCCGCGTCCCGGACGACGTACCGCCGGGCGGCCTCGGCGGTGAACCACTCGGGGAACTGGTTGATCCGCGGGTAGTCCAGGGGCAGCTTCATCTGGAGCTTGTGGCGCGCCCTGTCGAAGACCAGGCGCCCCGCCCACGCCTTGTCGGCGGTCAGGCTGACGTAGAGCGTTCCGCCCCGCCGGACGGTGCCGAAGCGGACGTCCGCGCGCCAGGGCTGGACGGTCAGCCCGGCCGTCTTCCACAAGGCGTACATGATGGCCGTGCGGGCGCTGTTGCCGTCGCCGTGCCAGCCCTCGATGACGCCGTCGGGGCGCTGGCGGCGCCACATGTCGTGGATCTCGCTGTCGATCCACGTCGCCGCCGCCTCGACGCGCTCGCGGTTGTACAGGTTGATCGCCCCCTCGATCGAGTCGGCGTACTCGTCCGCCGAGCCCCAGTGGTGGTCCGTCAGCTTCGGCAGGTTCCCGAGCACGTGGCGCACGGCGTCGCGGTAGGCCCGCGTTCCGTCGATCAGGTAGACGGTGTAGACGCCATTGTAGTTGTAGCCCCACGTGTCGCAGATCCCCCGCCCGTGCGTGCCTGCTTTCGGGTTGATGCTGTTGTAGAGCATCCCGCGCTCGTCCCGGGCGACCTCCAGGATCCGATCGAACACCGCGTGGATCGGCTGGTGGTAGGCCTTCTTCTTCTCCGGCGCGGCAAAGTGAACGGCCGCGTACAGCTCCGATAGCCCGGAGACGATCTCGCAGCCGTGGTCGCGCAGGCGGAGGCTGCGGAAGTCTCGCGTGGGGTGGTGCTCGCCCAGCAGGTAGTAGTCGCCGAGGCGGACGGCCCAGTCGAGGTACTTGCGCTGCCCCGTCATCCAGTAGACGCGGGAGAGGGCCTGGAGCATCTCGCCGTTGACCTCGACGTTGGTCGAGGGAATCGCCCCGGCGGGCGTGTCGATCTTGGCGTGCTTCCAGATGTCGTCGAGGATGCCGACCATCCGCTGCGACCAGGGGCTCTCGCCCAGCCATTCGGTCAGGGGCAGCAGGCCGTCCTTGACGTACTCCGAGCCGCCGAAGATGAGGCGGTCGAGGTTCGGCTGCGCGTCGGCGAAGGCCTGCGTGCGGAAGGACCACGTGTCGGGCAGGCGGTCGACGCGGCTGGTGAGCTTCGTCTCGGTGCGGAGCATCTGGAGCATGCGCCCGTCGAACCGGGGGCGGTCGGTCAGGGCGCAGGTGAGCACCATGAAGGGGTAGTTGTCGGCGGCGGCGTCCTTGGCGTTCCAGATGTCGCGATTGCGTGAGAGGTTCCGCGGGATCAGCCCGGTGTTGGGATCGGCGCAGGCCAGCCAGCCGTCGACGAACTTCCGGCAGCGGAAGAGCATCTCGTTGGCGAGGCGGGCGTTCTTCTCCGCCAGGCGGAAGGCGGCCTCGGCCTTCGCGTCGGCGCCGGCCGCGGGCGGGGCGGGCGGCTGGCGATCCCAGATCTTCCGCATCTCAGGGAAGGCCTCGCCGGCCGGCTGCGGGGCGGGTCCCACGGCGACCGTCTTGAGCGTGATCCGGTGCGCGGGCGTGTCCTTCGGATCGGGCGCCGCCGGGGAAGCCCCCGCCGCGGCCACCAGGCGCACCGCGGCGAGGAAGCCCGCCTTCGGCGGCGCGGCGCGGAGGACGACGTCGTACGTCTTGCCGCCCAGGCCCTTCGGCATCGCCACGGGCAGCCAGCGGAAGCCGTCGTACCCGCCGTGGCGTATGGTGATCTGGTGGCCGTTGATCGTCGCAACGGCCCCGCGCGTGTCGCCCTTGGCGCCCCAGAGCAGCTCGAGCCGCCGGCCCGGCTGCGGCGCCGCGTCGATCGTCAGCCGCAGCTCGAACCGCCCGAGCCAGAGGTACCCCTTGCCCGCGTACTGCTCCCGCGCCTTGTCGAAGCGGATCCACGCCAGCGCCGCCGGCTGCGCCTGGGCCGACCCGCCCGGCGGGGCGGCCAGCGCCAGCGAAGCCGCCACCACCACGACCGTCCACGTTGGGCTGGCTCCTAGACGTGCGGCCAGCGCCAGTATGTTGTGCTCTTTCTCGACCGGTTGCACCTTCCCGATGGGAAGGGCGCTTTGCCCCCATTGCTCCGGACTCGTCATCCTGCTTCCCTTCCCAAACTGCTGCGCCGCACGGAACCCTCGCGACAAGGGCAAACCGCCTTTATCCTACCGGATTCCCGGGGTAGAGGCACAGGGCCTCCCCGCATGCCTGCACTTCGCCACCGGGGCGGGTGAGGGTCCCAGGCCTGCACGAAGGCACGGCGGGGAAGATGGGCGGGTCGGGGTCCGCCTCCAAACGAAGGGTCCGCCCAGATCCCTTCGATCCGTGGAGGACGACCGCCGCGGAGAGCGTGACTCCGGGCGCGTCGCGCCCGGGAGCCTCTGCCCCGCCCGCGAGCGGGACGATCCTGCGGACGGCACGAGAGGAAGGACCAGCTTGGCGTTCGTCCGACGACCCCGTGCCGACGCGGCAAGCATATCCTATACTCCTCCTGGCGATTCCTGGCTCGTGCCGAATCGCTTGGCGGGGTGCGGCGAAGCGGGTCCGGCACAGGCCCGCGAGGAGACCGGAAGCAGATGTTCGCACTAG
>CAZXOC010000260.1:0-8008 GCA_964642165.1 uncultured Planctomycetaceae bacterium
TGGGCGGCGAGGGTCTTGTTGTGGCTGATGACCAGCGCGGGCTTGCCGATGCGCTCGACGACGTGGGCCATGGTGAACGTCTTGCCGCTGCCGGTCACGCCCAGCAGGACGTTGTGCTTCTGCCCGCGCCGCAGGTTCTCGACCAGCCGCTCGATCGCCTGGGGCTGGTCGCCCCTCGGCGTCATCTCCGAAATGACCTGAAGGTCAGCCATGGTCCTTTCCGTCGAGCTTGAGGCGTCCCGCAGCATGGATTATACTGCGGCGGCAGGAAGGAGCATACCGCCGCGCGGTACTTGTCCGCCCGGAGCGGGGCGCCATGGTGATCGACACAGAATCGGTTCAGGCCGCCATTCGCGACGTCGCCAAGGCCAACGGAGCGAGGCTGGCGCTGCTTTTCGGCTCGTACGCGAGGGGCACGGCCACCCGCCGGTCGGACGTCGACGTGATCTTCGTGGAGCAGACGTCGGCGCGGTTCCTGGACCGCCTGGCGAAGTACTTCGACCCCCTGTCCGAGCGGCTGGCGGCCCCGGTCGAGGTGTTCGTCTACACGCCGGACGAGTTTCGGCGGATGAGGGATGGGTTCTTCCTGCGCCGCGCCCTGTCGGAAGGGATCACGGTCTATGAGCACGGAAAGCTGTAGATACCAGGCGGGCCGGTGGCTGCGGCAGGCGCGGGCCGACCTCCGCGCCGCTGAGGCGAGCCGCGCCGCCGGGAGCTTCGAGTGGGCGTGCTTCCAGTCACAACAGGCAGCCGAGAAGGCACTCAAGGCCATCTGGTACCACCATGGCTTCGACCCGTGGGGACACAGCGCCCAGAAGCTGATCCAGGACTTCCCGGACCAAGGGGTCGGCGCGGAGCTGTCACGACTGACCGCTCAGGCGAGGCACCTTGACCGGCTCTATGTCCCGACCCGCTACCCCAACGGGCTGCCCGATCTCACGCCGGCCGAGGTCTATACGGACCGCGATGCCCGGGAGGCCATCGAAGCCGCCGAGGCGGTGATCCGTCACGTCGGCAGCGAGATCGGGTCCTAGAGCCCTCCGCGCCGTCGCGCGGCCGCCGGCGAGATCCCCTTGGCAGAGGCGGGGGAAGGCGTATAATCGTTCTCACGGGCGCCGAGTGGGCGCGCGGCCGTCGCTCGCAGGAACCCCAGCCGCCCAATGGGCCTGGAAAGCAATTGGCCTCATGGCTATCAACATCCTGTGCATCGGGGACCTCGTGGGTCGACCGGGGCGAATGGTCCTGGCCGATCATCTGCAGAGGCTGATCGACGAGCACCAGATCGAGTTTGTCGTCTGCAACGCGGAGAACGCCGCGGGGGGCAGCGGGCTGACGCCGCAGATCTTCGAGAAGCTCCGGCGCTACGGCGTCGACGCCGTCACGCTCGGCGATCACACGTTCCGCAAGCGCGACGTCATCCAGGTGCTGGAGAAGTCCGACCGCATCGTCCGCCCGGCCAACCTGCTCGACGCCGCCGTCGGACGCCGCTGGACCGTCCTGCCCACCCGCAGCGGCCAGCACCAGGTCGCCGTCACCAGCGCGATGGGGCAGATGTTCATGGGCTGCTGGAACTCGCCCTGGCCTGTCATCGACCGGGTGCTCGACGAGATCCCCAAAGAGGTGAAGGTCCGCGTCGTGGACTTCCACGCCGAGGCCACCAGCGAGAAGATCGCCATGGGCTGGCACCTCGACGGGCGGGCGAGCATCGTCTTCGGCACGCACACGCACGTGCCGACGGCTGACGCGCGCGTGCTGAAGCACGGCACGGCCGTCATCACCGACGTGGGGATGACGGGCCCGTACGACAGTGTGCTCGGGCGCCGGACCGACCGCGTCCTCAGCGCGCTGACCACGTCGATGCCGACGCGGTTCGAGGTCGCCACGGGCGACCCGAGGATCTGCGGGCTGCTGGTGGCCGTCGACCCGCACAGCGGGCGGGCCGAGTCCGTCGAGCGCATCGAGGTCCACGGCCGCGCCGCCGACGGCGGGGCCTACGACGCCGACGACGGGCGACCGCCCCCGCCGCAGCAAGGCTGATCCGCCCGGCGCCGCTCACTCGCCGGGGCACGACGCGAGGACCGGGAGCATGCAGGCGGTGATCTTCGTCGGCATCCAGGCCTCCGGGAAGACGGCGTTCTTCCTGGAGCGGCTGTTCGGGACGCACGTCCGGATCAACCTGGACATGCTCAAGACGCGCCATCGGGAGCGCGGTCTCCTCCGGGCCTGCCTCGACCTCAAGCAGCCCTTCGTCGTCGACAACACGAACCCCACGCGGGAAGACCGCCGGGCGTACATCGAGGCCGCCCGCAAGGCCAAGTTCCGTATCGTGGGCTACTACTTCCAGTCGATGGTCGACGCGTGCATCGAGCGCAACGCTCGCCGGCCGGAGAAGCAGCGCGTCCCCGAGCAAGGCATTCGCGCCACCCACGCGCGGCTCCAGGTCCCCACGCCGGAGGAGGGCTTCGATGCCCTCTACTACGTGCAGATCGATCCCGACGGGAAGTTCCTCGTCAGCGACTGGACCGGCAATGAATGACGCGGAAGGCGACAGGCGGCCGCCGATCCCGTCGGGCGGGACTGCCGTCCGGCGTCCACGGCGGCCGGCCCGGACGCCCCGTTGGCGCTGATCGCACGGCCCCCACGACCGAGGCGAAACCGTGGAGCTGAGGGTACCCGAGTCTGCGTTGGTGCTCCTCATCGGCCCCAGCGGATCGGGCAAGAGCCGCTTCGCACGGAGGCACTTCCGGGCGACGGAGGTTCTCAGCAGCGATGCCTGCCGTGCCATGATCTGCGACGATGAGAACGACCAATCGGTCACCCGGCAGGCGTTCGAGCTGCTGCACTTCATCCTGAGGCGGCGCCTCCGGGCGGGCCGGCTGACCGTCGTCGACGCGACGAACGTCCAGGCCATGGCGCGAGAGCCGCTGCTGCGAATCGCGAGCCGGCATCGATGCCCGGCCGTGGCGATCGTGTTCGACCTGCCCGAGTCGCTCTGCCGCGAGCGCGACCGGCAGCGCCGCGGCCGCCGGGTCGGGCCCGAGGTCATCCGCAAGCAGGTGGCTGAGATGCACGCCGGCCTGGCCGCGCTGGGGAACGAGGGGTTCGACCACGTCTTCCGGTTGGCGTCCGCTGAGGACGTGGCCGCCGCGACGGTGGTTCGCGGGGCGCCGTAGGCCTTCCGCGGGTCACGCGCCCGCCCCGCGCTTGGCGACCTCAGCCGCGTACTGCCGGAGCGTGCGGATCTGGAGGTGGTTCGGGCGGACAAGGGGGCGGCGGGCCTGGATGAGCGAGAGGGCGCGTTCGGCGCTGTCGGCGCACCCGGCGGCAAGGAGATGGGCGGCGACGACGGTTGCGCTGCGTCCGTGGCCGACGGCGCAGTGGACGTAGACGCTCCCCTCGGCGAGGTGGCGGCGGATCCAGTCCACGCCGGCCCGCACTTGCTCAAGGGTCGGGCTGGTGTTGTCGAGCGTGGCCAGCAGGCGGTACGACGTGGCGTTCCGCATCGCACGCGGCTCGGCGAACTCGCAGGTCAGGTCCAGCGCGCCACGGAGGCCCAGCGACGTGACCGCCGCGGCCGCTTCACGCCGCGTCAGCCGCCGGCCCAGGTACAGGCCAGGGACGATCTCGTGCCACGGCGGCTCGCGGCTGCATCGCCGGGCGACCTCGAAGCACAGCCGCGACAGCAACAGGTACGGCCAGTGAAGCAGCCAGCTCCAGACCGGGATGGTGCCGTCGGGCCGCTTGGCCAGCAGCCGGGGCCCGGCGCCCGCATAGGCGACGCCGACCAGCAGACACGACAGGCCGGCGTCGGCGAAGAGGACCTTCCCCACCAGGCCCCCCGTGACACACGCGAGCAGGCCGCACACTGCCGCCATCGCCAGGAAGACCACCGCATAGGGGGGCGACATCCTTCGTCCTTCTCTCGACCGAGGGCTCGCGGCCTTGTACCCGTGCCGGCGCCTGGGCGTCAATGCTCGTTCACGTCGGCGCGCACGGCGGGCGACACGCGGCGAGAGTTCCCCGCCACCACCTATCCATCGGGTGCCTTGCCCTTGGCCCGGGGGGCCCCGTCGGAGGCGCCTTGCGCCGCACGTCCAGGGGAAGCAGCGGCGGTCGCTTCCTGCTGCTTGAGCTGCTCGGTCAGCGTGCGGGTGTAGCTGTCCAGGGCCTCGGTGTCGGCGGGCGAGCCCGCCAGGTCCAGCCCGCCCTGCTGGGCAATCAGCAGCGTCAGCAGCTTGCCGAAGAGATTGGCCGCGCTGGGGTCGGCCGCGCCTTCCGGAGAGCCCATGAACAGCAAGCGGTCGGGCACGAGCGGCTGGCGGCTGTTGGCGAGCTTGGCGCTGACCTCATTCAGCGCGAACAGCCGCGGGTCGCTGAACGCGCGGATCTTCTGGAGGAAGACGGCGGCCTCGGACAGCCCGACCTGCCCGATCCGCGCCGCCTCGCCCTTGCCGATCAGCTCCTTGGACCGCGCCTCGCCCTCGGCGCGGGCGACGTCGCGCTTGGCGAGTCGCCGCGCCTCGGCGAGCTGGGCCTCGCCGCGGTTGCCGGAGATCTCCACGTCCACGCGGGTGTGGGTCAGCTCCGTCTGCTTCTCGGCGGCGGCGCGGGCGTCGTTCAGCTCGCGGAGCTTGACGGCGGCGGCCTCCTGCTGCTGGAAGGTCAGGACCTGCTCCCGCGCGAGGCGCCGCTGGCGGAGCTGATCGAAGAGGCGGTCGATGGGGTCCTCGCCGGGGGCGTGCGAGCCCCGGGACTCCGGGCGCCCGATCAGCACCGCGACGCAGTTGATGTCGTAGTCCTCGAATCGCCGGCCCAGCTCGGCGGTCGCGCGCTGCTGGATCTCCTCGCGCCGCGTCAGCAGGTCGAGCATCTGCGTGGTCTGGGCGACGTCGCGGAAGTAGGCCGAGATGATCGGGTCCAGCGTCTGGCTGATCAGCCGCCCCACGTCCCCGAAGCGCTGCACGACGCGCGGGGCCTTCTGGTAGTCGATGTGCAGGACGAGCGACAGGGGCAGGATCGGCTCGTAGCCGTCGGCGGTGATCAGCTCGATGCTGGTCAGGTCCTTGTCGTACTGGTGCGGCTCGACCATGCCGGTGACCCACCGCAGGACGAAGTTCACGGTCGGCACGAGCTCGACCTTGAGTGCGTAGGGGTTCAGTGGGTACTTGCCCGGCGGCAGGGCGTTCTTCCACACGCCGCGCTGCCCGGGGTCGACCTGCTCGCCGTAGCGGAAGGCCTCGCCGGTGAGGTCCTCGCCCGCGCGCCCGTAGTAGCTGACGATCACGCCCACGTAGCCGATGGGGATCAGCGTCTTCGGGCGGATCTCCACCGTCGCGAACCACCGGTTGACGAAGAACGTCCCGTCGGTGAGGACCTGGAGCTGCTTGCCCCGCCGCCCGCCCATCGCCAGGAACACCTCGGGAGCCTGGAAGTAGTTGTGGTCCCGCTCGTCGGTCGGTTCGACCTCCGGGGCGATGATCTCGCCCGACCGGATCGGCGTCCCGTCATGCACGGTCACGATGCCGATCGTGTCGTTCTTCTCGAGCTTGAACGGCTTTTCGGCGCCGGGCTCGGTCGGCAGCGGCTCGACGGGCGCCCCGCGGCCGATGACCACCGGCGAGAAGCCCTCGATCTCACGCAGCTCGCCCTGCCAATCGTCGAACCTGGCGGCGTCGCGGTCGCGGATGGGCCCGTTGTAGACGCGCGCGTCGGTGATGACGACGAACTGCGCCAGGTTCACCGCGTAGACGCCCTCTCGCAGGATCGCCCGCTGGCGCCCCCGCTGCCCCTCGCCTGAGAGGAACGCCTCCGTGTCCTGGAAGTTGCCGCAGTCCACGATGCGCCCGAGCGTCTGGATCGGCGGCAGCGGCTGCCCGTCCCGGGCGTAGACGTAGCCGATCCGACCCTCCGAGATGACTACCAGCGGCTGCTTGTGGATGCGGTACTGCCAGGGGAAGTAGAAGATGTGCAGCCCGCCACGGAGGATCTTGGCCTGGTAGCCGGCCTCCTGGCGCGTGGCGATGATGCGCCCTTCCCGCAGGGAACCGCGCAGCGACCAGAGCTTCTCCACGACGCCGATCTTGTGGTGGGGGATGTATCGCACGCCGAGCAGCCACAGCAGGACCAGCAGGCCCGCCATGCCGCCGCCGACCAGCAGGCCCAGCCTCATCGCGTCGTTCGCCGTCAGATCCGCCAGCATGGCTGTGCCCTTTCCCGCGACGCCTCCCGCGAGGCAGCTCGCCGCCGCCACGGAGCGGCGCATCGACCAGAGCCGCCCCAGCAGGCCGAACCGCCCGGCCGGCAGCGGCCCAAGCCGAAGCAGCCGGAATGCCCACCGCGTGACCGTCGCGCCCGTAAGGAGCGTACCCACAATGATCGTCGTCACTTCCATCTGCCGTAGCCCTCGCCGGGCCAGGAAGCAAACGACGTGCCCGACGGGGCCGGCAACCACTTATCCCTTTCTTGACAGGGCCTTACATCTCAAGTCCCCGTCGAGCCACCGCGGTCGGATGTGGCGTTCATTCTCGCACTTGTGGTGAAAAGTATCACATCGGCGGTTTACGAGTGCGTCCGGGCGGGGTAGACTGACTTTATCCCCGGCGACGCTGCCGGTCGCGTGGGCCGTCATGGCAAGACGAATCCTCATCCTGGACACGCCCCAGGGGCACCTGGAGGAGTTGGCCGCGGCCTTCCAGGCCGCCCGCCGAGAGCAGTGCGACGTCGAGCGGGTCTTCGCCGCCGACCATCTGCTGGAGCGCCTCCGCAACGGCCTGCCGTGGGACCTGGTGATCGTCGACTGCGACCTGGGCGACGGGGGGCAGTCGGGCCTGGCGCTGCTGCCGGGGATTCGCGAGGCGGCCGGGGAGCTGGCCATCATCGCCGTCGCCGAGGCCGGTGACGTCGACCGCGCCGCCGAGGCCATCCGCGCCGGGGCCAACGACTTCCTCGTCCGCAGCGGGCGCCTCGATCAGCGCGTCCGAACGCTGCTGGAGAAGGTCCGCACGCACCTGTCGCTGATTAGCCGCAACCGCATGCTGCGGGAGCAGAACATGCTCCTGCGGGCCGCGGCGTGGGAACGCTATCAGATCGTCGGGCAGAGCCCCCAGGTCCTGGAGGTCATCGACCGCATCGAGCGCGTCGCGGGCATCCCCCGCCCGGTGCTGATCGTCGGCGAGCGCGGCACGGGCAAGGAGCTGGTCGCGCGGGCGATCCACGCCGCCGGCGGCGATTCCGGCCGCCCCATGATCGTCGTCAACTGCGCCGCCTTTCCGGACAGCCTGCTGGAGACCGAGCTGTTCGGGCACGAGAAGGGCGCCTTCACCGGCGCCGACAGCGCCGCGCACGGCAAGTTCGAGCTGGCCGCCGGCGGGACGCTGTTCCTCGACGAGATCGGGCACATGAGCCTGCACTTCCAGCAGAAGATCCTGCGGGTGGTAGAGTACGGCACGTTCACGCGGGTCGGCGGGGCAACGGAGCTCCAGGTCGACACGCGGATCATCGCGGCGACCAACGTGGACCTGGCCCAGCAGATGCGCGACGGCGAGTTCCTGCGCGACCTGTACGACCGCCTGAGCTTCGAGGTGATCGGCGTCCCGCCGCTGCGCCAGCGCGAGGGCGACATCGAGGTCCTCGCCAGGCACTTCTTCGGCGAGTTCATGCGGGAGATCCCCGCCCTGCGGGGCAAGCGGCTCAGCAAGACCGCCCTCGACGTGCTGAAGCAGTACACCTTCCCCGGGAACGTCCGCGAGCTGAAGAACATCATCGAGCGGGCCGTCTATCGCGACACGACCAACGAGATCACGCCGGAGGACATCGGCATGCTCCCGGTGGCCGCGGCCGAGGCGGAGAGCGGGACCTTCTACGAGAAGGTGGAAGGCTACAAGCGCCGGCTCATTTCCGACGCCTTTGACACGGCCGCCGGCAACCAGGCCCAGGCCGCCCGCGACGCCGGGCTGTCCTACCACCAGTTCCGCTACTACCTGCGGAAGTACGCCGGCGACTGAGGCCG
>CAZXOC010000260.1:8108-10629 GCA_964642165.1 uncultured Planctomycetaceae bacterium
CCGCCGGGCGTCGGAGGCGAGCCGCCCGGGGCGTTCAGTCCCACAGCAGCGACCAGGCGCCGAAGAGCATTCCGCTGACCTTGCCCTGTCGCTTGGCCGTGCGGATGGCGGCACTGCGCTGGATGCGGCTGCCGGAGCGGACGCGGGCGAGGATCGCCGGCAGCTCCCCCAGATCGAGCCACACGCCGTGCTCGGCGCACACGTCGATGGCGATTCCGAAGTCTCTCTCGACGTGCATCGTCTTGCCGCAGATCGGGCACGGGCGCCGGCCGGAGGGAGCCAGCTTCTCGTTGTCGCAGCGTGGGACAACGGCCCCGCTCATCTCCTCCAACGCACGAGCCAGCTCGTCGGTGCTCTCGGACATGTCCTGTTCTCCATGCCGCCCGAAGGGGCCCCGCTCCCCCGGAAGCGGGACCCGTCTTCCTGCGCCCCCAGCCGGTTTGACGCGACGGGAGTGCGGCGTATTCGCGGCGGCGCTACGCCGCGCCCGGGGGCTTGCGGGCCACGGCGATCAGGTGCGTGCCCAGGTCCATGCAGCCGGGCTGGCGGCAGGCCTCGAGCTCCATGTCCAGCAGGTGCGACCACTTCGCCGCGTCGGCGCGGAACTCCTCGAGCCGGTCGCCCCAGGCGGCCGACAGGCAGTTGCTCGCCGACATCGCCACCACCGCCGCGCCGCCGTCGGCCAGCAGCGCCCGCAGCTCCTGCGAGCGGAACATGTGGCAGTGGTGCGTCGCGCCGGCGTAGGTCTCCGGGCAGAGGTCGCCCGTGCGGAGGATCTCGGCGTTCTCGCCCGGGGGCACGTCCAGCACGCCGGGCAGGAACTGGTGCACGCTGCCCCAGAGGCTCATGACGCTGACGAGCACCACGCCGCCCGGGCGCAGCACGCGCAGCATCTCGCCGACGGCGTGCCGGCGCCGCTCGAAGACGTAGCTCAGCGGCCCGCCGTAGCAGACGACCGCGTCGAACTCGCCGTCGGCGTAGGCGCCCAGGTCGCACAGGTCCAACTGCCGGCGCTCCATCACCGCGTGCCCGAAGCCGCGCTCGGCGGCGAACCTGCGGTTGAGATCCAGTTGCACCGCCGATAGGTCGGCCACGACGACCCGCGCGCCCAGCTCGGCCAGGATCTGCGTGAAGCGTCCGGCCCCCGCGCCGATCTCCAGCACGAAGCTGCACGCCGGCACGTGCTTCTCGAGATAGTGGCGGTGGACGTGGAGCTTGACCTCGCCGACGGGGTCCTTCGCCAGCCGGTGCCACTCCTTCTCACCGTACTCGTCGTAATGTCGGGCCACCCATTGGGCGTCGTATCGTGCGCTCATGGTTGGTCCTCCCCATCCGTCTCCTGTCGCTTCGCGTCCGTGTCCCTTTCGTCGCCCTGGGCCGGCGGCAGTTTCGAGACCCACGAAAAAGGCCCGCTCCATCGGAACGGGCCTTCGGAAGTCTGTCGCTTCCGCCGCGGTCGGGCTGCCCCGATCACGGCGGCCCGTTCCTGCCGCACGGCACGCCGTACAGCCAGCCGGCGCGAACGCCGTACCGGCACGACGTGTGCCGAATCCAGAGCTTGCGCATTGCCTTCTGCCTCATTGCGGTCGCCGTCATACCACGCTGCCGCTGGATGTCAAGGTGCTTGTGCTGCCGCCTGCGGAAGTCGCCGCCGAAGACCTTCCGTCAGCCCGGGATTCACCGGGCGATCGGCCCGGGCGCCGGCGGGTCGGCGGTGATCGTCCGCACGCTCTTCGCCGGCAGGTCGAGCTTCAGCTCGCCCCTCTCGCCGACACGGGCCGTCCGCACCTTGCCGATGCACCCGCCGCCGACGCCGTGGTGCTCGTAGCGCCCGGGCGGCAGGTGGGTGAGCGTAACGGCCCAGGGCCTCGCGTCGGTGTTCAGCAGCACGATGACGGGCTTCTTCCTCAGCGAGAGGAAGGCGACGGGCTTGACGCGCCCGGTGGGGCTGAGCATCTTCACGCGGATGGCCCCGGGGCGGATGTAGCGGCTGTACTGGCGGACGTACCAGGCCGTGCTCTTCCGCCGGAAGGTCTGCCGGCGGACGTCGGTCGCGACGTCCCAGGCGTAGCGTTCCCAGGCGACGGCGTCGGCCTCGGTCAGGCACAGGAAGATGTGCTCGCAGACGTTCAGGTCCTTCTGCTCCATCCACTCGGTCTGGGCGGCGGTGACCTTCAGCTTGCGGGCCCAGTCGCGGATCGTCCGGCGGTGCGTGACGGTCATCGGGTCCCAGTAGAGGTGGTAGGTGATCTGGGCGAAGTGATCCAGCGCCCCCGGCGTGGCGGCCATCGCCTTCATGTAGGCGTCGACCTGGCGCGGCGTGACGCACTCCGGGCCGCTCATCTTCGTCCGGAAGCCCTCGGCGGCGATCCGCTTGCCCGTCGCGGCGGTCAGCTCGGCGCAGAGCTTCGGGTTGCCCGGGCGCGAGCCGTTGCCCGGCTCGTTCAGAACGCTCCAGTAGTCCACCGCCAGGTCGAACGTCTCGGTCAGATGCTTCAGCGTGGCGAAGGCCATCTCGGCG
>CAZXOC010000261.1:0-10600 GCA_964642165.1 uncultured Planctomycetaceae bacterium
AAGCCCGCGACGTGACAGAAACGTCACGCCGCCACCGTACACCGACCACACCCCGTGTGGCAGCCGGAGCGGCTAGGGCCTCGGCGCGGCCAGGACCGCCGAGGCATGGCGGGCGAGCACGCCGCGGAGGTCCCTCGTGTATTGGCGCAGGATCTTTTCTCCCTTGCCTTTATGATCTCCGCAGCGGTACAGCGCGCGGGCCAGGACGATCTCGCGAAGCGGCTCGACGCGGCTGCGCGGCGCTTGGGGCCGCGTCTGCACGTGGCCGGACATGCCGGGTCGGGCGAGCACGCGTGCGAGGACCGGCGCGGCCGCCGGGTCGCCGAGGGTCTCCAGCGCGATCGCGACGGCGCGGTGGTGGGACAGGGCCACCCGGGCGTCGAGCCGGTCGGCCCACGTCAGCAGGCCCGGCAGGGCGCGGCGGTCGCGCGTGGAGCCCAAGGCCAGGATGAGCGCGTCCAGGCGGGTCGGCAGGTGGGAGAACTCCGCCATGGCGCCGAGGGGGAGCCGGGGGTCCCAGTCCTCGGCGGCTTCGAGCGAGGCCAGGAGCGTCTCGATGCCCGTCGCGTCGCCGCAGACGCCCAGGAAGCGGGCGCAGGTGAGCTTTCCGGCCCGCGTGGTCGCGGCGGCATGGGCCTTGCGAAGCAGCGGCAGGGCCCGCTCGACGTGGGCGAGGACGATGGCGGCCTCCTTGCCTGCCGTCGGCCCGCCGGCGAGGGATGCCACCGCCTTGGCGAGCCGCTCGGCGGGCACGGGGAAGCTGTCCTCGTGCGTCAGCACTTCCCCGGGCAGGTTGCCGATCTCCACGAGGTGCTTCTGGAGGGCCTCGACGTCGATCTCGCGGGGCGACGTGCGGGCCCGGGCGGCCATGGCGGCCGCGACGCCGGCGGCGTAGCCCTGGTTCTGAAGGTCGGCCTGCATGCGGAGCAGCGCCATGGCGTCGCGGTGGGCGCTGGTGGCCAGGCCGACCACCAGCAGGCCGCGCAGCCCCTTCGGCAGCAGGCAGCGGTAGGGCGTATAGGGGCTGCCGCCGGCGGGTCGGCCGTCGGGCCCGGGGCCCACCAGCGCGAAGTACGGGTGGACGGGGTAGCCGTGGGAGTCGTAGTTGCTGGCGGACTGCACGATCGTGTCGGGAAAGGTCCGCCCGGCCATCTGGTCCAGGATCGTCAGCACGTAGTCGCCGACGATACGCCGCCGCTCGCGCGTGTCGAGGAGCTGGGCGGTGTCGTACCCGCCGCGGCGGCGCGCCGCGAGGAAGGCCCGCCACGCGTCCACCACGTCGGCGTCGTCCACGAGGAGGTAGTCGGAGTTGGTGTACCCGGCCCCGAGCTTGCGTACGGGCAGCCCCGCGCCCTGGACGGCGACGTGGGCGGCGTCGACGAAGACGGTCCGGGCGCCGGCGGCGTGGGCGACGTCGGCGTTGCCCGTCGCGTCGACCACCACCCTCGCCAGCACGGCGCCGCGCCCGTGCGGCGTGGCGATCACCACGCCCCCCACGCGCTGGCCCTCGACGACGGCCCCGCAGCCCAGGCAGCCGAACCACACGTCGGCGCCGGCACGGCGGAGCTCTCGCCGCCAGTACTCCGCCTTGACGCGCGGGTCCCAGCTTCGCCCCCCCCTGCTGCCCTTGCCGCCGGCGAGGGCGGCCACGCCGCGGTCCACCTCGGCCGTGAAGCCCACGACGCGCCCGCGATGGTAGCGGCTGATCAGCCCCGCCGTGCCCACCCCGCCGAGCTGGTGGAGGTACTCCACCACGAGCGTTCGGGCGCCTTGCCGGGCGGCGGCGATGCCCGCCGGGGCGCCGCTCGTGCCCCCGCCGACCACGACCACGTCGTACTCGCCGAGGACCGGCAGCGCCGCCGCGGGCGAGTCGATCGTCGCCAGGCCGCGGTCCGTCGGGCGCACGCCGCGAAGGACCTCCCGCACGTCGCCCTTCGCCGCCGCCCGCCCGGCCGAGGCGCCGGACGACACGCCCGCGCCTGCCGGCCGTTCCAGGCCGAGAATCGCGGCCAGCGCGACGGGCAGGAGTCTTCGCGTCATCGTGCGGCGGCTCCGTGGCGGAAGATGGCCGGGCCGAGGCTACGGGGCGTTTCGTCCGGCCTGGAGGATGGCGTGGGCGTGGCGGGCGAAGTGCCCGCGGACGTCCCTCGTGAAGCTCTCGAGGCTCTTGCGCCCGAGGTGCTTCCAGTCGCCCAGGCGGTACAGCGCGCGGGCGACGATGATCTCCCGCAGCGGGCGGGATCGCTCCTGGCCGGCGGCCGGGGCGAGCATGGCGTGGCCGGTCATGCCGGGCTTGGCGAGCAGCTCGCCGAGCGGCCTGGCCGCCGACTTCTCGCCGATCAGCTCCAGCGCCAACGCGCAGGCCCGGTGGTGCGAGAACTCCGACGCCGTCGTGAGCAGCTTGACCTTCTCGACGATGGCGGGGACGGCCTTCTTCTCGCCGGCCATGCCCAGCGCGATGATGTAGCGGTCCAGCGGGCTGAGGGCCTGGCCGAACTGCCCCATGCCTCGGAAGTTCCAGCCGCGGTCCCATTTCGGGATCGCCCGGACCGCGGCGATAAGCGTCTCGGCGCCGCTGTCGTCGCCGCAGGCCGCCAGGATGTGGGCGTACCGCAGCCTGGCGGTCTCGTCGGCGGCCTGGGCGTAGGCCCGCTGGAGCATCGGGATCGCCTGCTCCCTGTGGGCCATGACGATCGCCACGTTGTGGTGGCTCTTGTCCACGTCCCGCAGGGCGGCGGCGATCTTCGCCTTCGACATGGGGTAGGAGTCCTTCCACGCCAACGCCTCGGCGGGGATGCAGCCCATCTCCACGAGGTGCTTCTGGAGGGTCCGCAGGTCCACGTCGCGGACCATGCCGCCGCTCTTGGCGGACATGGCGGCCGCGCAGCCCGCCGCGTAGCCCACGTTCTGCACGTCCGGCTGCATCCGGATCAGCGGCACGGCGTCGCGGTGCACGCTGATGCCCAGCCCGATCACCAGCACGCCGTCCCAGCCGGAGGGGATCAGGCAGCGATACGGCACGTAGCAGTCCATGCTCTTGTGCTCGGGGTGCGTGGGGACGAAGAACGGGTGCACCGTGTAGCCGTGCGTGTCGAAGTTCGTCCGGCAGCGCCCGATCACGTCGGGGTAGGTCCGCCCGTTGACCTGGTCGAGGATGGTCATGACGACGTCGCCGCGGATCCGCCGGCGCTCCCGCGTGTCGATGAGCTGGCCCATGTCGAACGCGCCGCGGTACTTCTTGCGGGCGGAGAGGAACAGCCGCCAGACGTCCACCATGTCCGTCTCGTCGACGAACGTGTAGTCGGTGTTGGTGTAGTCGGCCCCGAGGGCGTGCGGGGGCAAGCCCGTGCCCTGGACGGCGAGGAAGTCGCCGGCGGTGTGGATATAGGGGGCGCCCGCGGCGGCGGCGACGTCGGCGTTGCCGGTGGCGTCGATGACGACGTCGGCGAGGACGACGCCTCGTCCGGCCGGCGTGGCCACCACCGCGCCGCGAACGCGGCTGCCCTCGACGAAGGCCCCGCAGCCGACGCAGCCGAACCAGAGGTCCCCGCCGGCCCTGCGGATCTCACGGCGGTAGTACTCGATCTTCCAGTCGACCTTGGTGCTCTTGCCCTTCTGCCCGCCGATCGCGGCGACGCCCTGGTCGATCTCCGCCGTGAAGCCGCCGCGGTAGCCGTGGTAATACTTGCCGATCAGCCCCATCGTACTGACGCCGCCCAGGCCGTGCAGGTACTCCACCGTCAACGCCCGCGCGCCCTTCCGAGCCGCCGCGATCGCCGCCGGCGCCCCGCCCGTGCCCCCGCCGATCACCACCACGTCGTAGCGCCCCACCACCGGCAGGGGGCGAGACGCCGACGCCACCGTCGGCAGGTCCTGGATCGGGCGGACGCCTGTCAGGAACTCGCGCACGTCGCCCTCGGCGGCCGGCTCGACCTCGCCGCCGGGCAACTTCACGCCGATCGGCTTGGCGCGCCGCTTCGCTTCGGCCGCCGCGGCCAGGCCGATCCGTTCGCCGACGGCCATCAGCCCCGTGGGTCGAAGCAGCTTCGCCGCCACCTCGCGGGCCACGTCCGCGCAGCCGCCCAGGACGAAGACGCCGTCCACGCCCTCCGGGCGGAAGACGCCCAGGTCCACCTTCGCCGCGCCCGGCCAGGCGCCACGCAGGGCCTCGCGCCCGACCATCGCGTCCGGGGGCACCTCGAAGAGCCCCTCCGACGTGCGCAGGACCTGCGGGTTCCAGGTCCGGTCGCGGGCGGCCTGCTCGGCGGCGGCGAAGGAGGCATAGGAGGCGTCCTTCATCGGCAGCTCGAGTGTGTACTCGATGATATCGGCCTCCCGGCCGGTGGCCCGGCCGCTGCGGCCGTCGCGGCTGCGGGCTACGACGGGAAACGCCCGGCCGATCTTCCGGCCGGTCATGCCCTTGCCCGCCATCACCTCGCCGCCGATCACGACCTGCCGGAACGTGTGCTTGCCGGGCGGGTAGGTCGAGAACTTCGCCCCCGCCAGGCGGGCAACCGTCGCGCGCTCGGTCGCGTCGATGATCGCCTTGGCCACGACGGCCTGGCGCCCGGCGCGGTTGGCCATCACGATGCCCGCCGGCTTGCCCTCGGCATCCCGCAGCACGTCCGTCGGGAAGCAGCCGTAGAGGAACTTCACGCCCGCCGCCTCCAGGGCGGCATCCAGCGTCACCTTCACCTGCATCGGCGTGGTCACCTTCGGGAGGGGCTTCTTCTGGACGGGCTTGGGCCTCGCGGCCGCGTCGTCGGCCGTCCTGATGATCACCTCGCCCAGCAGCACGCGCCCGGCGGCGGCGGTCTTCTTGACGGCCAGGCGCACGTAGCGTGCCTCGGCCGTCACCTGCAGGACGATCTCGATGCTCGGGTCGGTCCCGCCGACCTTGCCGAGGAGCTTGTTCTCGCCCGTGCGGGCGTGCGTCCAGGTCTTCTTGTCGGCGCTGGTGGCGACCTCGACGGCCTCGACCTCGAAGTCCCCGTCGCGCTGGAAGGCCAGCACGTGGACGCTCTTGAGCTTGCGCGCCTTGCCCAGGTCGCAGGTGATCGTCACGTCGCCGTCGTACTGGACGGACTGCGTGGGCGCGTCGTGGTACCGGCCGTCACACAGGCGCGACGGCTTGCGGGTGTCGCGGTGCTTCGCCGCCGAGGGGATGCTCGTCTCGTAGGTGAAGCGCGCGCCCTTGCGGATCGCCGCCGCGCCGGTGAGCTTCACGTCGAAGAGCCGCCGGCCGAGGGCCGTCTCCGGCTGCTCGTTCGCGCGTAGCCACAGGCGCAGCGTCGCGCACAGGTCCTCGCCGAGGTACGTCTTCGGCGCGGCGAGGAAGACCGACGCGCCCTTCCGGGCCGCGGCGACGGCGGCCTCGACGGCGTGCGTCGAACCGCCCACCACCACCACGTCCACGTCGTAGGCCACCGGGATCTTCCTTGCCGATTCCCGCACGACCTGCGCCGCCGCCGCGCCGCACGACGCCCCACAGATCGCGACCACTGCCACCGACAAGAGCTTGACGTTCATGAGCTGGTCCTTCCTTACGGCGGCCGCCTTGGGCCGTCGCCGCCGCGACCGCGGCCCGTTCCGCGCGATCACCATAGCAGGAAACGAGCCGCGGGGCCACGCGCTGCGACCGCCGGGCGCAGCGCCGGGCTTTCGCGCGCCGGGCCCCGACGCCGAGGGCGGCCTTGGACGTCGAGGCACGAGGTCGCTATGATTTGCGAGCCCGGAACGGTCAGCCGGGTGCCCTGCCCGGATCCGGCCGGCGGGGCCCGCGAACTCCCGAGGAGATAAGGCCATGATGAGAAGCAACGTGCTTCGGGCGTGTCTCGTGCTGCTGGCGGGCGGTGTCCTCGCAGGCGGCTGCGCCGACAACGAGCTGCTGGAGGACTTCGAGGACCACGGCGTCACGCTGGAGAAGACGGCCCGGCTGCGGTTCATCGGCTCGGAGGCCGACTTCGGCACCACCAAGGTCCGCGTCGTCGTCACGGACCGCAAGGCGATCGAGGCCCTGTGGCAGTTGATCGAGGAGGCCGAACCCGCCGACGCGTGGTATGACTCGGGCTACCGGGAGATCGAGTTCTACACGGCCGAGGCCGCCGAGAAGCCCGCGGCCGTCCTGCGCGTCAACGCGGGCGACTTCTGTCACATCGCGGGCTCGCCCCGGTACTACTACAGCCACGACGCCCACAAGATGCGCGGGCTGTTCCGCTGCGAGGGGCTCCACGGCCTGATCATGAAGGACCTCACCGCCGAGCACAAGCGCCGTCAGGCCCGCCAGCGCTGAGCCGCCCCGGGGCGCTCGCGGCGGAATCCCGATGGCGGGCGCCGCGTCGCGGGCGTATCCTGGGTTGCGATGGCCAAGGGCAAGCGAACCTTCGTGGGGGTCTGCTGCGGGCCCGCCGGCGACGGGGCCGACGCCGCGCTGGTGGAGATCGCCGGGACGCGCCAGGAGATGCGCGCGCGGCAGATGCACGTCGCGCACCGGCCCATGCCCGAGGCCCTGCGCGAGCGCCTGCGAAGCGTCGGGGCCGGCTGGGCGGCGCCGGCCGGGGACTTGGCGAAGCTCGACCGCGACGTGGGGGACTTCCTCGCCGGAAGCTGCGCGGCGCTGCTGCGCGAGGCGCCCCTGCCGGCGAAGTACGTGACGGCCGTCGGGCTGCTCGGCCCGGCGGCGGGGTACGTGCGCCCGGCACCGGCGACGGGAGCCGGGTCGCTCCTCGAGCTGGGCTCGCCGGGCACGGTGGCCCGCGAGACGAGGCTGCCGGTCGTGAGCGGCTTTCGGCGGTCGGACCTCGCCGCCGGCGGGGTCGGCGGGCCGGTGACGGCCTGGCCGGACTGGCTGCTGTTCCGCGACGGGCGACTCAGCCGCGCCGTCGTCCAGCTCGGGGCCGTGGCGTCCCTGACGTTCGTCGGCAGCGCGGCGGCCGCCTGCGAGGTCGTCGCGTACGACACCGGCCCGGGGACGGCCCTCCTGGACGCCTTCGCGGCGCGGCTCTACGAGCAGCCCATGGACGCCGACGGGGCGCGGGCGGCGCGAGGCACCGTCCACGAGCCCCTGCTCCACGAGCTGATGGGCGCGGAGTACTTCCGGCGAGAGCCGCCCAAGGTCTCTCCCGTGAGCGACTGGGGCGGCGCGACGCTGCCTCGCGTCGAGATGATGGCCGGCAAGCACCGCTGCAAGGCGGCCGACCTGATGGCCACGCTGACCGAGCTGACCGCCCGCACCGTCGCCAAGGCCGTCCTCGCCCAGACCGAGCGCCCGCACGAGGTGATCCTGGCCGGCGGCGGGGCGAGGAACATCCACCTCGCCGGGCGGGTCCGCGCGCTGCTGAGCCCGTGCAGCACGTACGCCGCCGGGCGCTACGGGCTGGACATCCAGGCCCACGCGGCCGTCTGCTGCGCCATCCTCGCCGCCGCGCGCGTGGACGAGTTCCCCGCCCACTGTCACGCGGCGACGGGGGCGGACCGCCCGGCGGTGCTCGGCGCCGTCTGGATGCCATGACGCGCCGCGGCGAGCCGCCGACGGACGCGGGGCTGTACATCGCCGTCCTGCGTCTCGACGCCGACCGCCGGATTCGCGTCGGGCGGCTGGGGCGCTTCCGCTTCGGCCGCGGCGTCTACCTCTACGTCGGCAGCGCCCAGCGCAACCGCTCCGCCCGCCTCGCCCGTCACGGGCGCCGGCGCAAGCCGCGGCGGTGGCACATCGACTACCTCTCGACGAACGCGACGATGCTGGGGGCGATCCTGATTCCCGGGCGGCGCGAGGACGAATGCCGCGTCGCCGCGGAGGTGGGGCGGCTCTGCCCGCGCCTCATCGAGGGTTTCGGCGCCTCCGACTGCCGATGCGGCGGGCACCTCTTCTGCGCCGGCGAATGGTGAGGCGCGGCGGCGCCCTACCGATCCGCCTCGGGCGTGTACGCCCCGAACGTCTTCTCGTAGAGCTTCCGGCCCTTCTTCCCCGCCGCCGTGTTCGGGTAGCTCTCCAGGAGCTTCTCCAGCCGCTTCTTCGCCAGGGAGCGGAGCTTGTTGCCGAGGAAGTTCTCGGCGAGCTGAAGCAGCTTCTCGGCTTCGGCCTCGGGCGCGTCGGGGGAGGGTTTGTCGGGCAAGGCGGCCTCGGGCGGCCTCGACGCCTCGACCCGTTTGAGCATGGGCATGTCGGGCAGGGCGTGCTTGGCGCGGTAGCGAGGGTCGACCGGATGCACGGCGTTGACGGCGATGGCGAGGACGGCGGGGCTGGTCCGCCCGGCGGCCGCCACCATGCCCGCCACCAGGCAGTACTGGCCCCGCAGGGCACTGACGTGCGTCCGGCAGGCGACGATGACGAACTGGCTGCTCGCGTAGAGCCGCACCAGCAGCAGCGAGTAGTCCGGCGCCTGGAAGACCGCGTGGATCTGCCCCACGAAGGCCGTCGTCTCGCCGACGTACTTCTGGGGCATGCCCAGGACGCCGCTCGCCCGGCGGTTGAGCTCCTCGCCGAAGGCGTGCTGGTCGCACGCGACCTCGTCGAGCAGCCCGCCCGCCTCGCGCCAGGTGACCTCGGCACGGTAGCTGTGGGGGTCCAGGCGGAACATCGCGTCCGTCAGCGTGCAGAGCCGCTTGTAGAGGCGGTCGTGCTGCTGGCTCAGGCGCCGGCCGTGGCACACCGGGCAGATCACGCGGACCTTGTAGCCCTTCTTGACGCGCACCCTCTCGTAGCGCTTGACGAGCCGCTTGCCGATCCGCTTGAGGACCGGCTGGCTCTCGTATTCCATCCGGTAGCGCGTCTCCTCGATCCGTCCCGTCCCGGAGCACTTGTAACAGTACAGGGCCTTCTGGAGCTCCAGGACGGCCTTGCCGACGTGATGCCCCGTCGTCGGCGAACCCAGGAAGGGCATCCGGGGCCGCCCGGCCGACTCCTTGCGGAGGGTGTCCAGGCTGACCGGCCGGGCCTTCCTGGCCTTGGCGACGAGGTCGGTGACGGCCTTCCACTCGACGGCGAAGCCGATGCGGCTGTCGGGGATGCGCAGCGTGCACACGCCGAGGACGCGGCCCTTCTCGTCCACCAGGGGCCCGCCGCTGTTGCCGTAGTAGATGCTCGCGTCGGTCTGCACGTAGCGGTAGGCGTGGCGGAGGTCGGGCGCGCCCCGGCCCATGGCCTCGCTGACCTCCTTCGCCGTCCGGACGCCGCTGACGACGCCGCGACTGAAGCTGAGACGCAGGTTGTTCGGGTAGCCGATGCTGACGGCCCACTGGCCCACTTTGATTTCCGAGGCGGTCACGCCGGTCAGCACGTCGGCGACCGTCGTGGGCTTGGCGGGCTGGAGGATGGCCAGATCCGCCTCCTTGTCGAACGCCAGCACGTTCGCCTTCAACGTCGTGCCCTTGGCCAGCACGATCTCCAGCCCCGAGACGCGCGGCTCGGCGACGACGTGCCAGTTCGTCACGACCAGCCCGTCGGCGGAGAGGAAGAACCCGGTCCCCGTGCCTTGCGCGCGGCCGCAGCGGCACACGACCTTCACCACGCTCGGACTGACGCCAGCGTACAGCCGCTTCAGGTCCGTGTACGCGCCGTGAATGTCCTCGGGGGCGCTGCCAACGCCCTGAGGCGCCAGGCGGTCGCTTGGTGTGCCGCGGGGCAGGCCGGACGGGGCAGGACGCCGGGGGACCGGCTCGACTCGGGTGACGCCCTGCCCGACCGCCGCAACGGGCGCCATCGACGACGACACGGCGCAGAACAGAAGGCTGACCAGCGAGGTGGCTCCGCATGCGCGCATCATTTGTCACCTCCCCATCGCTCCCCGGGGATTGACTCCCCAGACCCGGCGCGAAATGGTCCACACGTCCAGTCGGGACCCAACTTCCACGCCGCCCAGTCTACCCCGTATCCGCATTTCTGCAAGGATATTTCGTCGGGCGTTACTCGTCCGGCCCGGCCAGGCCGATCTCCTCGGCGACCTCGCGCATGCCCAGGATCGTCTCGGTGATGAGCTCGCCCAGTTCGATGCCGAGCATCTCGGCGCCCTGCCGGACGACGTCGCGGTTGACGCCGGCGGCGAAGTGCTTGTCCTTCCACTTCTTGCGGACGCTCTTGGCCTTCATGTCCAGCACGGAGCGGCTGGGACGCACCAGGGCCGTGGCGGCCACCAGCCCCGTCAGCTCGTCCACGGCGAAGAGGGCCTTCTCGAGTTCGCTCTGGGGCTCGACGTCGCAGCAGATGCCCCAGCCGTGGGAGACGGCCGCCCGGACGACCAGCTCCGGCCAGTTCCGCTCGCGGAGGATCTCGCCGGTCTTGTGGCAGTGTTGCTCGGGGAACCGTTCGTAGTCCAGGTCGTGGATGAGCCCGACGACGCCCCAGAGCTCCTCGTCCTGCCCGCGCTTGCGGGCCATGTGGCGCAGGACCGCCTCGACGGCCAGGGCGTGCCTGAGCGCCTTGTCGGACTCGTTGAACTCCTGGAGCAGCGCCAGGGCCTCCTCGCGCGTCGGCATCTTGGCATCCATCGGCGAATCTCCTTCTCTCGGCCGCACCCACCATACCCCTCCGCCGCCCCGAGCGAAACCCCCCGCGCCCCCTGCCGCCGCTTTGGCTCCTTGGCGCCGAAGGCGCTCTATGGAG
>CAZXOC010000262.1:0-10561 GCA_964642165.1 uncultured Planctomycetaceae bacterium
CTCGTCCTCGTCGTCCTCGTCGTCGTCCTTGTGCTTCCCCTTGTGCTCGTGCTTCCCCTTGTCCCTGTGCTTGGCCTTGTCTTTTCCCTTGCCCTTGCCCTCGGCCTTCTCCTCGTCCTCGATCTTTTTCTCGAGGATCTTCCCGTTCGGCGCGACCTTGATCTCGATCTCCTTGTCGCCGACCTTCCACTCGGCCTCGTAGGCGGTTCGGCCGCCCTGGACCGACTTCTCGACCTCCTCGATCCGGTTCCTGCCGGCGGCCTTGAGGACGGTCTTTCGGACGGCGGCGGGAAGCTCGTCCAGCGACAGCGAGATCTCCCTCTCGACGAGCCGGCCGTCGGCGGTCACCTTCACCTCGACCTTCCGCCCTTTCACCATCCACCCGGCCTCGTAGAAGACCTTGCCGCCTTCCCGCTCCTCCTCGACCTTCCCATCGAGCTTGTTGTGGCCCGCTTCGTTGAGGATCCTCAGCCTCGCGAGCTCGGGGATCTTCTCCAGCGGGACGATCCGCTCCATCTCCTCGCCCTTGGCTTCGTGCTTCGGCTTCTTCGCCCACGCCGAGCTCGTCGCCAGGGCAAGGGCCCCGACGCAAACGGCCGCCACCACCCATCCTGAGTACCTGCGCATCGCGTGTCTCCCTATCCGCTTCCGCGGCATCTTGACGTCGCCGGACCGTCCGGCACGTGCCTGACCTGCCGCCCGTTCGCAGGGGCAGTCTATCTCGCGAACATGAACGCACGATGAAATCCACGACCCAAAACGGCACGACCGCCCACGCCGTGCCGCCGCTCAGCGCTTCCGCCGGAGCCACTGCTCGAGCCGCCGGGCGGGCCAGGTGTTGACCACGTCGGCGGCTGTCGCCCAGCCGCGGCGGGCCGTCGTCACGCCGAAGCACATCAGGTCCAGCCCGGCGATGTTGTGCGCGTCGGTGTTGATGAGGAGCTTCGCGCCGGCGCGGATGGCGGCCCGGACGTGCGTGTCGCGAAGGTCCAGCCGCCAGGGATGGGCGTTGATCTCCAGCGCGACGTCGTTGGCGGCCGCGGCGGCGGCGATGGCCTCGATGTCGATCTCCATCCCCGGCCGCTCGTTGATCAGCCGGCCCGAGACGTGCCCGATGCAGTGCACGTGCGGCTGCTCGATGGCCCGGACGATCCGGGCGGTGGCCTCCTTGCGCCCCAGCGACAGCGCCGAGTGCGGCGAGGCGGTCACGAAGTCCAGCTCCGCCAGCACGCCGGCGGCGAAGTCCAGCCGCCCGTCCTTGAAGATGTCCACCTCGACGCCCGCCAGCGCCCGGATGCCCTTGTGCTTCGCTCCGGCGGCGCGGATGGCCCCCGCGTGCTCGGCGAGGCGCTGCTCGTCCAGGCCGTTCGCCTGGATCTGGCTCTTGGAATGGTCGCAGATCGCCAGGTACGCATACCCGCGGTCCCGGCAGGCGGCGATCATCTCGTCGATCGTGTTGGCCCCGTCGGAAGCCGTCGTGTGCACGTGCAGGTCACCGCGGATATCCTTCAGCTCCAGCAGCTCCGGCAGCGTGCCGGCCAGGGCGGCCTCCACCTCGCCGCGGTCCTCCCGCAACTCCGGCGGCACCGGCGCCAGCCCCAGGGCCTCGTAGATGCCCGCCTCGTCCTTCCCCGCCAGCGGCTTGTCGCCGGCGAACAGCCCGTACTCGTTCAGCCGCCAGCCCCGCTTGACCGCCAGCTCGCGCAGGCGGATGTTGTGGGCCTTCGAGCCGGTGAAGTACTGCATGGCGGCCCCGAAGCTCCGGGCCGGCACGACGCGCAGGTCGACCTCCACGTCGCCCTCGGTGAGGATCGAGCACTTGGTCTCGCCCCGGGCGACCACGCGGGCCACGCCCGGGGCCTCCGCGAAGCCCGCCGTGATGCGCCCGCCGGCGGACTTCGGCGCCTCGCACAGCAGGTCGATGTCGCCGATGGTCTCTCGCCCGCGGCGGAAGCTGCCCGCCGGCACCACGCGCTTCACGCCCTTGAGCTCCCGCACGACGCCGGCCAGCTCTTCGGCCACGGCCGCCGCCTCCTCCAGCCGAATCCGCCCCCGCGACGCCGCCATGAAGGCCAGCGACTCGCCGAGCTGCTCGACCTTCCGCTTGCCGAGCCCCGGCACGCCCGCCAGCCGCTCCGGGTCGCTCGCGATCGCCTCGCGCAACTGCTCGACGGACTCGACGCCGGCGTCCTTCCACAGCTTCGCCACCGTCTTGGGCCCCAGCCCGCCGACGGCCAGCAGACCCGGCAGCTCCGCCGGTACCCGGGCCATCAGCTCCTCGTGCCGGTCGACCTTCCCGGCCTCAAGGGCCTGTTGGATCTTCGCGGCCGTGCTCTTGCCGATGCCGGGGATGGCCTGGAGCTTCCCCGCCGCCGCGACGTCCGCCATCGCCTCGGTGTGCTCGGCGATCACGCGTGCGGCCCGGCGGTAGCTGTTGATGCGGAAGGCGTCGCCGCCGAGGATCTCCATCAGGTCGGCGATCCGCGCGAAGATGTCCGCGATCTCCTGGTTCGTCATGGCTCGCCCTGCCGGAAGTATAGCACCGCCCGGTGGCCGGGGGGAAGGCCTCGGCGCCGCTGTCCGCAGCGCGCGGGGATCGGCGCCCACTGGCCGCCTGGGGGCCGACCGTCTACAATAGGTCCGCAGGACCAGCCGGCTTGGATCCCCCATCGCCAGGGGCAGGCAGGATGAGACGCGGGTTCGGAATCCGACCGTCGCGGCCCGTTTCCGCCGTGGCCGTCGTCGTCGGGCTCGTCAGCCGGATGGAGTTCGAGCAGAAACGCCGCGAGATCATGAAGGAGCTCTAACCGTCGGGCCCGGCCCCGACCGGAAGACCCACGATGGCCTGCTGCGGATTGACGCCCTACGGACGGCGGGAGTGGCTGGCGGCGACGGCCGTCGCCGTCGTCGGCTGCGCGGCGCTCGGCGTCCTCGCCTGGCGCGTGGGCTGGCTGTGCCTGCTGCCAGGCGTGCCGATCGTGCTGCTCTGGCTGTGGGTGGTGTGGTTCTTCCGCGATCCGCAGCGCGTCGTGCCCGACGGGCCCGGGCTGTTCGTCAGCCCCGCCGACGGCACGGTGACCGACGTGACCCCCGTCGGGGCGGACAGCCCGCTCGGCGCCGAGGGCGTCCGGATCGGCGTGTTCATGAGCATCTTCGACGTCCACGTGAACCGCGCTCCCTGCGATGGGCACGTCGAGTCCGTCGAGCACCGCGACGGCGTGTTCCTCGACGCCCGCAAGCCCGAGGCCGCCTTCCGGAACGAGTCCACCACCATCCGCCTGACCCACGCCCTCCACGGCACCGACTACCCCGTCGTCGTCCGCCAGGTCGCGGGGCTCATCGCCCGGCGAATCGTCACCGATCTCCGCGAGGGACAGGCCGTCCGCCGCGGCGAGAGAATGGGTATGATCAAGTTCGGCTCCCGCCTGGAGCTGCTCGTGCCGCGGGCCCTGGCCGGTGCGGTGCGCGTGGCCGTCGGCGACCGGGCCGTCGCGGGCAGGACCGTGCTGGTGGCCGCCCTCGCCGGGCCAAGCGAAGGGACCCATGGACAACCCACCGAGACCTGACCGACCGCCGGAGAGTTCCGCCGCCGACCCGCCGCGCCGCGCCGTCCAGGCCGCTCGCCGACGGGAACGCCGCGAACGCAACCGCCGCAGGATCCTCAAGACCACCGCCGTCCTGCCCAGCCTGTTCACCGTATCCAACGGCCTGCTGGGCTTCGCGTCGATCCACCTCGCCACCCGCGCGGGCATCGACGGCGAGCCGCTCCTGCTGGGCACGGCGGCCTGGCTGCTGTTCGGGGCGATGTTCTGCGACATGCTGGACGGCCGCCTCGCCCGGTTCACCCGACGCACCAGCGACTTCGGCGGGCAGCTCGACAGCCTCTGCGACGTCATCAGCTTCGGCGTCGCCCCCGCCGTGCTGATGCTCCGGACCGTCATGGGGGCCGTCCACGGGCAGGTCGGCAAGGTCGCCTTCCTCTCGCGCCTCAGCGACGTCGGCATCGAGCGCGTGCTCTGGTGCGTGGCGGGCGTGTACGTCGCGGGGGCGGCCTTGCGCCTGGCACGCTTCAACGTCGAGAGCGAGCCGGACGAGTCCGCCCACATGGAGTTCCGCGGGCTGCCGACGCCCGGGGCCGCCGCCGCCGTCGCCACCCTCGTCCTGCTGTTCGATCACCTCATGAACATCAACCGGGGCGGGTGGTTCTTCGGGCCCTGGCTGCTGAGCATGAACGAGCGGATCGCCCTGTGGATGTGCGCAGCCATCAGCATCGTCCTGCCCGTCATGACCCTCGCCGTCGGGCTGCTGATGGTCTCGCGCTTCCGCTACCCGCACGTGGTCAACCAGTACATCCGCGGCAAGCGCCCGTTCAGCTACCTCGTCAAGTTCGTGATGGTGCTCCTGGCCGCGCTGCTGGAGCCCTTCGTGGCCATGGCCGCCGCCGCCATGGTCTACGTCCTGACCGCCCCCGGCCGCGCCGCTTGGCGGCGACTCCGGCAAACCACCTCGCCCGCCCCGCCCGCCGGGGCCCCCGCACCGAAGGGCGACAAAGGCCCCACGAGCCGTTCGCAAAGCCCTTGACCCGTCCGGCCGATAAGGTATCATAGCTCCTGCCGACGCGGGCGTAGCTCAGTGGTAGAGCGTCACGTTGCCAACGTGAATGTCGTCGGTTCAAATCCGATCGCCCGCTTGAACGCCTCTTGGTGATCCCGGCGCCTCGGGATTGCCAGGAGGCGTCTCTCGTTGACAATTCCGCCACGCCCGAATCGTCACGCCTCGCCTGCCCTGAGCCTGTCGAAGGGCTCATCAAGATCGCGGCGAAGGTCGTGACGCACGCAAGATACGTCATCTTCCAGATGGCCGAGGTCGCCGTGCCCAAGCAGCTCTTCCTCGCGATCCTGGAGCGGGTACGACGGTTGCGACCGCCGAAACGGTGCCGGGATGATCGCGAGAACTGTCGAGACAGCCAGAGAGGGCGGAGGCGAGGGGGATGGTCTGCGCGGATCGACAGCAAGCCGCCATTTGCAGCCTGGTTCGGTCCGCGTCATAGCCCGCCAATGCCCCGATGCAGGCTTGTCAGGGTCAGAGACTCTCGCCAAACCCGGGATTGTGATAGAATCATCGGAAAGGCCCACGGTCCCGACGCGTCGGGATGGGCCGGAGTCCATCTGGGACACCGGAGGAGCCGCGAAGCGAAATCCCGGTTCGGCCCAAAGAGATACGGATGCCGAAAAAGATCATAATTCTGGTAACGCTACTATCCAACGTGTGTTGGGGCGCCGAACCACCACGGTCGCCTGCGTCTGGCGACAAGCCCGCGCCGGGAAGGCCTGCCACCAAGCCCGCCACCAAGCCTGCCACCAAGCCCGCTCGCAAGAACTTCAAACTCCCTGGCCTCGTGATCAACTTCCAGGAGCGGTGCGTTGACGTCGAGGGCGCCGTCTGTTTGCGCCGGGGCCTCCTTGAGCTGATCGCGTGCACGAAGGGCAGCAAGGAGCACGAGTCGATCGTCGCGATCACGGCCAGGCCCATGCACATCCACGTTTCACTCCTGCTGCTCGGCGCCAGAAACGGCAACCCCGCGATGCGGAAGCCGACCAACGCAGAGGGCACACGGTGGATCGACGTTCCGCCTAAGGGCGATCCGGTGGACGTCTACCTGGTGTTCAAGAGCAAAAAGGGCAAGATGGTCGAACGCCCCATCAGCGATTTCGTCGCCCCGGCCGAGAGGAGAGCCGATGAGAAGGTCGGCGCCGAGAACGGTGACGCTGCCGAGGACACCAAGCTCCCCCACACCTTCCTCTTTGCCGGATCGCTTCTCCGCGACAGCGGGCCGGGCCCGCGCAAGTACTTGAGCGACCTGAGCGGGAACGTGATCTCCGTCGTGACTTTCGGCGACGAACTGCTCTGCCTGCCGGGCATTCAAGGCCACGGCAATGACTCGCTGATGTGGCAGGTCGACCCGACCGATTTGCCCGCAATCGGAACGAAGGTCACCCTTCGTCTCCGCCCGAAGGTCAAACCCGCTCCCAAGGCCGGCAAGGCCGGCCCGCCGCGTTCGGTTCGCGCCTCAGGAGCGGAGCAATAATGCGACCGCCGGCCAAGGCGGCAAAGCAGCATAACTGACAAGCAAAGAGACGAGGATATCCAAGGGAGAATCATGAATCGGAGACGACCCATGACACGACGTACCGTGGTTGCAGCCATGCTGGCGTGCGGCGGCATAGCCGCAGCGGCCGGGGAGTCATTCTACAAGGGCCCCGGGGTCTTCTCCACCCGCCCGAGCGAGACGAAGTCGCTCCAGATCATTGCGCGTTTCGGTCCGGTGGGCATGGGGATCGAACTTCACCAGCCCGCCTTCGTGATGAAGATCAAGAACATCGAGGAGGGTTCGCCCGCCGCGGCGACGGGCAAGCTGAAGAAGGGCCAGATCATCGAAACGATCAACGGTCGGAAGCTGGCCGACATCGATCCGCGCATCCAGCTCGGCCGGATCGTGGCCGCGGCGGAAGCGAGCGATGGCGTCCTCAAGTTCATGGTGAAGGACAAGCCGGACGCCAAGGCGCAGCAGGTGATCGTGAAGATCCCCGTGCTCGGCGCCTACAGCAGGACCTGGCCGCTGAAGTGTCCCAAGTCGGACAAGATCGTGCGCAACTTCGCCGACTACCTGGCCAGGCCGGGTGCCGATCGCGGCTTCGGCGGAATCGGGATGCTGTTCCTGCTCTCCACGGGTGAGGAAAAGGACCTGGAGGTGGCGCGGAGATGGACGAAGGGATTGGCCAAGAGGGCTGCGCCGACCTATGCCTGGCATCTCGGCTATGGCGGCATTCCACTGACCGAATACTACCTTCGCACGGGGGACCCGTCGGTTCTCCCAACCATCCAGAAGTGGGTGGATTCCGCGAAGAAGGCGCAGTACCTCGGCGGTTGGGCTGGTAGAGGCGGTGTCGCGCACGTAACCTACGGGGGCGGCGGCGGACATCTCAACGCGGGCGGTACTGCGGTCGTCACCTTCCTGATGCTCGCCAAGGAATGCGGCGTAGACGTTGACAGGCATACGCTCCACAGTACGCTCACGCACTTCCACCGGTTTGCCGGACGAGGAAACAATCCCTACGGCAACAACAAACCGGAAGTCGGCTTTGTCGACAACGGCAAGAACGGCAACCTGGCGTTCGCGATGGCGGCCGCCGCTTCGCTGACGCCGAATGGCGAGAAATCGGTGTACGCGGCCGCTCGCGACGCCTGCGCGATCACAGGTTTCTACACGACGACCTTCATGCTGCACGGACACACCGGCGGTGGAATCGGTGAAATCTGGCGCAGCGCCGCGATGGGATTGCTCCACGACAAGGCGCCGGCGAAGTACCGCGAGTTCATGGACAACCGGATGTGGCATTACGACCTCTCCCGCCGCTGGGACGGCTCTTTCGGCATCCTTGGCGGGGCGCGTTATGACAACACGAACTGGGGCGCCGGCTACGCCCTGGCCTACACCATCCCGCGGAAGACGTTGCGCATCACCGGCGCGCCGAAGAGGCCGTTCGTTCGCGAATACAAGTTGCCCGAACGCCGCTGGGGAACCAAGGCGGATGATGCGTTCTTCTCGCTCGACGCGGCGGCTGACAAGGACGGAAAACGCCAGGACCTTTCCAAGGAAACGCTGGCGCACGATTCGGCCAAGGCGATCCTGGAGCGACTCGCCGAATCGGACGAGGTCAGCGACGCCGTGATCCGCATGTACGCCCACCATCAAGATCACGCCGTTCGCATCGCTGCGGCGCGCAAAGCGATGGGCGTCAACACCAACCAGGTCGGTTGGCGGGCCCCGGGCGGCAAGGCAAGGCCGGCCCTGATTCTGGAACTGATGCAATCGAAGGACCCGCGCGTCCGCCAGGCCGCGGTCTACGCGCTGACCAAGGAACTCCCGGGCGACAAGCCGGAGGAATACCTCACGCCGGAGGTCTTCGGTCTGCTGATCCAGATGGTGGCCGACCCGGCCGAATCGTGGTGGGTCAAGGACGCCGCCTTGGCTTTGGTGGGCCGCGCCTCGGCGGACAGGATCGTCCCCCACGTCGATCTCCTGATCCCGTACTTGAAGCACGAGGAATGGTGGTTGCAGCACGCGGCCCTCATGGCGTTGACGCCCGTGGTGGCGGATGAACGCTGTTACAGGAAGGTCCTGCCGGCCATTGGCGAGTTGCTCACGACGTGCCAGATCTACAACGCGACCGCCGGCCCGATGTGGGGTATCCGCGCCAGGCTCAAAGAGGCAGGCCCCGAGGTGCAGAAACTGGCTGCCGAAGCATTGAAGGAGGCCTACACGGGGTTCACCGGCGTGAAGACGGCGCCCGGAGGCCAGGACATCACCCGGACGTACGACTCCCAGTTGGAGTTCCTCGCCACGGCACTGGCCGACGTGCAGGGCGGATACGATGTGCTCTACGACATCGCCAAGCAGCGCTTCCCGAACCAGCCGCTGCCGTACCCCAAGCTCTTCCTCGCCGCGGACCCCGAGAGATTCGGCCCCGCTCTCAGGAGGGCGATCCAACCGATCATCCGGGACCAGTTGATCTACGAGTACATCGGCAAGAACCGCAGGCGCCTGCTGCCTGAGGCCGAGGGCGCCAGGCAGAACTCCTTCACCGTCGGTGCGCTCGACGGCCTGGTCAGCCTCTACCGCAAGCTCGGCATCCAAGACTACGATTGGCGCACCTTCGGACCCGACCTGAAGAACGTCACGTGGGACTATCTCACCTTCGACCCACCGGAGAAGCAGGCCTACGACGTCTCCCCCTGGCGCTATCGCAAGGTGACCTACCCGAAGGGGATGGAGAACTGGTTCGCGCCCGGTTTCGACCCCGGCAAGGCCGGGTGGAAGAAGGGACAAGCCCCCTTCGGCCAGTACAAGGGCAAGCTGCTGCCGGCGAAGGGCCCGTGCCGAAACCCCACCTGCGTCTGCGGCGATGCGATGAGAACGCTCTGGGACAAGGAAGTCCTGCTGGTGCGCGGGACCTTCCAGTTCCCCCCGCTCAGGCCCGGCCACCGCTATCGGGTCCGCGTCGGCACCGGCCAGCACGTCGGCAGTGGCGACGGCTACCGGATCTGCATCAACGGCAAGCAACTGATCGAGACCAAGAACGGCGTCGGCCGCCGCCAGGGCGCCAAGCCGCGCGGCGCCTTCATCACCAAGGAATTCCTCGACGAGTTCAGCAAGGGCAAGGTGACGATCGCGGCCACCACCTTCCTCCGATACGGCAGCCGGGCTATTGTCACGATGCCGGCGGTTCCTCAGGGCATCTTCAGCCTTTGGATCGAGGAGATGAAGCTCCCGCCTCTCGGCGACGAGGCGGTGCGCAAGTCGGCCACCGTGATCCCCATGTTGTCGTCCGAGTGGCAGGCCCGACAGGACCCCGACAACAGGGCCCTGCAGCCGGACGACTACAAGTTCCGCTACGACGGCAAGTTCGTGGCCAATCCGAAGGTCCTGGGCAGTTGGAAGACCATCGACCAGGTTCAGAAGATCGACGAGTTCACGCTCGAGAAGAAGATGAAGCCCGGTCGCGCCCACATCAAGGAGGTGACCTTCAAGGACAAGGGGCTGACCACCATCGGGACGTGGATCTGGTCGGGCGACACCTTGATGGATCTCAGCCGGTACCAGGCGCTGAAGATGAAGGTTAAGAGAATCGACGGCAGCGACTACCTGTTCATCGAAGCCGGCGGGTTCAGCACCCGGAACCGCCCGGGTTGGCAGTCGCCGTGGTACGTGATGAAGAGACAGGCCAGATAGGAATAAGTTGGGAACAAGTGCCCTCAACTGGCAAGGAAAGAAACATGAACAAGAGAATGCTATCTGGCGTGGTGTGTCTGATGCTGCTGTCGGTGATGGGCGCGTTCAGCGCAACGGCCGCGGGAAAGGCGAAGCCGGAAGCCCAACTCACCGCCGCAGGCGGGAAGCTCCTCGCGGAGTACTCAGGGATACTCAAGCGACTGCAGGCCGAGATCGCCCAATCCGTACCGGAGATTGATGAGAAGAAGAAAGACGCGTTCTTGAAGGCCCATGCCGCCGTGGGCGGTGCGAAGCCGTATCAGGATACAAACGCCGCCTTCGCGAAAGCCCAGTCAAACGCCTTGATTGCGGCGAAGCCCCTCCTTGCCGACGTGGGGAAGTTTCTCGCGAGCGACAAGCTTGACGCACGGCTGGTCAAGTGCGCCGTCCTCGCCAACGCCACGCCGCGCGGTCTCGCGGAGTTCGCCCAGCAGGGCAAGAAAGAGGCGAAGCTGGTTGACGAACTCCTTGCCGATGACGAGTTGATGAAGCAGATGCTCGCCGCCGGCGGGGCGAAGGCCGGCAAATGCGGCACGGCGATGCAGACCTATACCGATATCCAGAAGGCCGGCAAACACGCCCGCAAGGGCATCCTCCAGCGCCTCGCGCTCGGCACGAGCCTGGAGCAGGCCGCACCTGGTCCTTTGGCTGGCCATGGCAACGTGAACCCGGTGAAACGCTATTTGAATTATGAGAAGGCCTACCTCAACGGGGAGCTGGATCCCGAGT
>CAZXOC010000263.1:0-3280 GCA_964642165.1 uncultured Planctomycetaceae bacterium
CACCCCCGCCGCGCCCAGCAGCGTCAGCGCCGCCGCGACGAGCCGGCACTTCCACCGCGGCCCGGTTGCAGCCGCGCGGCCTGCATCCAGGCGCATGGCCAGCAGCACGCCGAGGACCACCAGCCCCAGCACTCCGAGCACGACGCCCCAGACACTCAGCAGCCGATCCACCATGTGCGCCTCTCCCGGTCCCGGCCGCCGCGCCCGGGCCGTCTGGGATACCACCGTGTTGGACGGGCTGCGCAGGGCGATGGTTCCATTGGGCTCGTCAGTGCGGGTCGCGTGCCCTGCCCCCGCAAATGTCCGCGCTTTTCCTGATTTTCGTTTCAGCGCCGCCGCGGCGGCGCGAGTATGGGGGATCGGAAAGGGCCCGCGATGCAGACCATACCGGACGAGCACCTGATGGCGCGGCTGGTGGACGGCGACGAGGCGGCCCTGGGCGAGCTGATGCGGCGATGGGAGGCGCCGGTCTGGTGCTTCATCGCCCGCATGTGCGCCCCGGGCGGCTCCACCGACGACGTCTACCAGGAGGTCTGGACGCGCGTGTACCTCTATCGCAAGCGGTACCGGCCCGACCGGCCGTTCAAGCCGTTCCTCTTCGCCGTGGCCGTCAACTGCTGCCGGACGGCGCTGCGCCGCGGGCGCCGGCCGGTCCCGATGAGGCTCGATGCGCCCGGGACGCCGGCCGACCAGATCCCCAGCCGCGAGCCGCCGCCCTTCGAGGCCCTCCTGAAGGCCGAACGCTCCGCTCAACTGCATCTCGCCATCCACGCCCTTCCCGACGCCCAACGCGCGGTCGTGCTGCTGCATCTGCTGTTCGAGCCGAGCTACGAGGCCATCGCCCGCCTGCTGGGCAAGAGCCCCGGCACGGTCCGCAGTCACATGTGCCTCGCCCTGCGCAACCTGCGGCAGACGCTCCGGCGGACCGCCGCGCCCGAGGAAAGCCAGGTGGACCATGAACCCCAATCCCGACAGCCGAACTGAGCGACTCGACGACCTGATGGACCGGTACCTCTTCGGCCTGCTGGACGCCGAGGCGGCGGGCAGGGCCCGTCGCAAGATCGAGGACGACCCGGAATGGCAGCTCGCCTACGAGGCCGCCGTCGCGCGGAGGCGAGCCCTGGCCGAGGGCGTCAAGGCCGGCGCCGCCGAGGGCGCCCAACGTGCGCCCGACGCCGCGGAGATCGTCGCCGCCGCCGAGAAGCAGCGAGGCCGACAGCGCAAGAGGCGCCGGATCTTCTTCGGCGGCACGACGGCCGCGGCGGCGGCAGCGGGGATCGTCATCGCCCTGAGCTGGCTGCCGGTCGTGCGGCTGGCGCCGCCGGTGCGATCGGTGCGCCTGGTCGGCCAGACGTCGCTGCTGGGCGGGGCGCCCGCCGCGTTCCGCGCGATCGTCACGGAGGCGAGCGGCTCGCGGCGCCTCGCCGGCGTGCCGGTGCGCCTGGTGCTGCCCGACCCGACCTCGCGGACGAGCGTCCCGTGCGTGCTGGCGGAGTGGACGACGGACGCCGACGGCGTCGCCGCGGGGCAGGTCGCCGTGCCGGACTGGCCGGACGGCGCCTACCAGCTCCGCGCGGTCGCCGGCGACGAGGCGCCGGCGAGCGTTTCCGTGCCCATCCGCATCCGGCGGGCGCGGAGGATCTACCTCGCCACCGACAAGCCGATCTACCAGCCCGGGCAGACGGTCCACATGCGCTGCCTCGTCCTCCGCAAGCCGCACCTCAAGCCCGACGCCGGCGAGAAGGTCACCTTCACCGTCCGCGACGAGCGCGACAACCTCGTTTTCTCCCAGAGCGAGAAGCTCAGCGAGTTCGGCATCGCCTCGGCCGACCTGCCCACCGACCCGCTGATCACGCCCGGGCGGTACCGCATCGCCGTCGCCGCCGGGGGCGATACGAGCGAGCAGACGGTCGAGATCTACCACTACAAGCTGCCGGCCTTCGCCGTGAGGATCGAGCTGGACCAGCCGTGGTACCTGCCCGGGCAGACCATCACCGGCACGGTCGAGGTGCGGTACCACTTCGGCAAGCCCGCCGCCGGGGCAAAGGTCGAGCTGAGGCTCTGCGACCGCGTGCTGGGGCCCGAGGAGGTGCTCGGGCAAACAGCCGCCGAGGCCGACCGCAAGGGCCGCGCGACGTTCCGCCTGCCGCTGCCGCCGACGCTCTTCGGCTCGCGGCGCACCGGCGGCGACACGCACCTGCTTCTGTCGGCGCGGGCGGTGGACACGGCCGGGCAGGAGCACACGGCGCACAAGACGGTCGTCGTGGCGAGCCAGGCGATCCGCATCGCGGCCGTCGCGGAGAACGGCGCGGCCGCCGACGGGCTGGACAGCCGCCTGTTCGTTGTGACGAGCTACCCGGACGGTCGGCCCGCCGCGACGACCGTCAGCGTCGAGGGGCTCGGCCAGAGCGCCCGTACGGACGGGGCCGGCGCGGTGGTCTTCTCGGCGCGGCGCTTCCCGGACCCGCTGCGGATCTTCGCGCGGGACGGGCGCGGGCGGACGGGCCAGGCGGCCCTGTCCGTGCCCCGCGGGGCCGGATCGCTGGTCCTGCGGACCGACAAGCCCATCTACCGCGCCGGCGAGACGGTTCGGGTCGAGGCGCTCGCCGACGGCGCGGCCGAGGTCTTCCTCGACGTGGTCAAGGACCGCCAGACGCGCCTGACCCGTTCACTGCGCGTGGGCTCGACCGGGCGGGCGACGCTCGCCCTGGACCTGCCGGCCGAGCTGACCGGCACGCTGCGCCTCCACGCCTACCGCGTCGACAGGCAAGGCGAGTGGGCCGGGCGCGACGCGCTGATCGTCGTCCGTCCCGCCACGCAGCTGAGCGTGACCGTTGAGAAGGACAAGGACACCTACCGCCCGGGCGAGGACGCGAAGATCACCTTCACCGTCACCGACGAGCAGGGGCTCACGACGCCGGCGGCGCTGTCCCTGGCGGCGGTCGACGAGGCCGTCTACTCCGTCCAGCAGGCCCACCCGGGCCTGGCCGCGACGCTCCTGGGGCTCGACGAGGAGCTGCTGCGCCCCGCCGTGGAGGTGCACGGCTTCGCCCCGGCCCGCGCGGCGGACAGCGACCCGTACGCCGCGGCGATGCTGGCGGCCGCCCTGTCGCCGCCCGACTCGACCGCCCGAGCCGACATGGCTGCCGCCGCGAAGGTCCACACGCTGAACCTGAGCAGCCGCCGTCGCGACTGGTCGACCTACTACGACGGCAGGAACCACGCGCGGAACCGCGCGCAAGGCGTCACTGCCGCCACGGCCGTCGGCGGCGCGGTCGTC
>CAZXOC010000263.1:3380-10557 GCA_964642165.1 uncultured Planctomycetaceae bacterium
CGCTGGCCCTCCTCCTCCTCCTTAGCTTGGGCGTGGCGGGGTTCGAGGAGCGCATGCGCGGCGCCAGAGCGAGAGTCCCCTTTGGCGTTGCCTCGATGGCGCCACCGGACTCGGTGGTGCCGCCGAGGAAGGGCTCGCCCACGCCCGAGCCCGCCCGCGTGCGGACCTACTTCCCCGAGACGCTGCTCTGGCGGCCGCAGGTCATCACCGATGCCTCCGGCACGGCCGTGCTCCGCGTGCCGATGGCCGACAGCATCACCACGTGGCGCCTGGCTGGGCAGGCCGTCAGCCGCGCCGGACAGCTCGGCACGGTCGCGTCGGGCGTCCAGGTCTTCCAGCCGTTCTTCGTGGACGTCGACGCCCCCGCGGCGCTGACGCGAGGCGACGAGGTCTCCGTCCCGCTGGTCGTCTACAACTACACGAAGAACCTGCTGCGCGTGTCGCTGCGGTGCGAGGCGTCGGCGGGGCTGGCGATCCTCGACGGCGGACGCGCGGGGGCGTCGATGAAGGCCGGCGAGGTCAAGCGATTCCACGTACGCCTCCGCGCCGAGTCCATCGGCGAGCCGAAGCTGCGGGTCCGCGCGTCGGCGGGGGCCGTCGCCGACGCCATCGAGAGGCCCATCCGCGTCAACCCGCCGGGGCTGCCGCGGTCCGTCGCCGTCAACGGCGAGGTCACGCGGGGCGAGCAGGTCGTCGAGCTGACCGTCCCCGCCGACGCGGTGGACGGATCGATCAGCGCGTGGATGAAGGTCTATCCCAGCCGCTTCAGCGAGCTGCTCGACGGGCTGGAGAACATCTTCCGCATGCCGAACGGCTGCTTCGAGCAGACCTCCTCGGCGACGTACCCGAACGTGCTGGCGCTGGCGTACCTCGACGCCCACAAGCTCGGCAGCCCCGAGACGCGCGCCAAGGCGCGGCGCTACATCCACCTGGGCTACCAGCGGCTGCTGGGCTTCGAGGTCGACGGCGGCGGGTTCGACTGGTTCGGCCGCCCGCCGGCCAACGTGCTGCTGACGGCCTACGGGCTGATGGAGTTCGCCGACATGGCCAAGGTGCACGCGGTCGACCCGAAGCTCCTGTCGCGAACGGCGAACTGGCTGGCGAACCGGCAGCAGGGGGACGGCTCCTGGGGCTTCCAGCAGGGCTGCTTCCACGAGCCGTTCACCGGCGGCGACCACGGCGACCTGGCGATCACGGCCTACGTGACGCGGGCGATCGCGACCTACGATCCGCAGCACCGGGCGGCCAGGCGGGGCGCGGCCTACCTGGCCGAGCACGTCGGCGAGGCCCGCAGCGTCCACACGCTGGCCCTGTGCGCCAACGCCCTGCTGACGGCCGACGGCAGCTCCGACACCGGGCGCGCCGCGGCGAAGGAACTGGCCGGCAAGTCCCTGCCGGGCCGGTCGGCCGCCACGCCGCCGGCCGCCTATCGCCGCGCCAGGGCTCACCCCGGCGAGACGACCACCGTCGCCCTGGTCGCCCAGGCCTTGCGGCAGGCCGGCGGCCACTCGACGCAGCTCGCCGAGTCCCTGCGTTGGCTCGTCGAGCGCCGCGACCCGGCCGGCACGTGGCAGACGACGCAGGCGACGGTGCAGGCGCTGCGGGCGCTCATCCGCGCCGCCGGGGCGCCCGAGAAGCGAAGCGCGACGGCGCAGTTGGAGGTGGCGGCCGTCGGCGACGGCGGCGAGGCCCCCGAGCCGCTCGGCGAGATTCGCATTCCCCCGGAGCGCTCGGAGGTCGTGCACACCGTCCGGCTGGACGGCCTGACGAGGGCGGGGACGTACCGCCTTCGGCTGCGGTCGCGGCAGGCCGGCGGCATGGCCTGGCAGTTCGTCGTGCGCTACCACAGCGAGGCCGCGACGGCCGCCGCGCCGCCGGGTACCGGCGTCACCGTCCACGTGGCCTACGACCGGACGAGCCTCCAGGCGAACGAGACGGTGGCCGTCCGAGCGACGGTGACGAACCGCACCGCACGCGCCGCCCGCATGCTGATCGTGGACCTCGGCACGCCGCCGGGCTTCGTGGTGCGGCCGGGGGGGCTGGAGAAGCTCCGGGCCGCCGGCAGGATCGAGCGCTACACGCTGACGGCCCGCGGTGTGATCGTGTACCTGCGGACGCTGGCGGCCGGGGCGAGCGTGCGGATCGAGTACGAGATGGCCGCGAAGATGCCCCTGCGGGCCGTCGCCCCGCCGGCGCGGGTGTACGCCTACTACGACCCGTCGCAGGAGGCCGCCTCGCCCGCCGTGCCGTTCGCGGTGGACTGACGGTTACCGTGCCGGTGGCGGTCCGGGAGAACACGTCCGGCGCGGCCGCCCGGTCGAGTTGTCCGTTTCGCGGGAGGCCGCCCGAGCCGAGCCCACATCCAAGGTCATATCATAAAGACACTTATGGGAAAGTGAGTTTTATCCGAACTTTCGTGTTGACTTCTCGTACAAATGTACGATATTATTGATCGTACAGATGTACGAGGAGAAAGGCATGACGGACAGACGGCTTGCGGCCCTGAGTCCCGCCGAGACCGAGATCCTCCGAATCGTCTGGCAGCTCGGGCGGGGGACGGTGCAGCAGGTCCACCGCGCCCTGCCCGAAGGCCGCCGGATCGCCTACGCCACGGTTCAGACCCTCCTGCGGCGCCTGGAGGGAAAGGGCTACGTGTCGCACGAGACCGCCGGCAAGGCCCACGTCTTCGCCCCGGCCGTGCGCCGCGAGGACGTCGTTCGCCGGACGGTCGGCGACTTCGTCGAACGCCTCTTCGGCGGCGACCCGGTCCCGCTGCTGCTGCACCTGGCCGACAAGGCGGATCTGAGCGACGAGGACATCCGGCGGCTGCGAAGGCTCATCGACAAGAACGAGGACGACTCCTGAGCGTCCAAAGGGCGGGGCCATGGACAGCTTTCTGAACGCACTGGCGAGGTACCTCTGGCAGCAGAGCTGGCAGATCGCGGCCGTGGTGGCCGTGGTGGCGTTGACGTGCCGCCTGCTGCGCGGCCGGAGTGCCCACTGGCGGTACCTCCTGTGGCTGGTGGTTCTGGCCAAGTGCCTGGCGCCGCCGCTGGTGTCGGTGGCGCTGCCGGTCCTGCCCGTCGCTTCGCGCCCCCCGGCGGCACGCGAGGTCCCTCTCGCCGCGGCCGCGCCCGCCCCGGCGGCGGCGCCCGCGGAGGCGGGTGCAAGCGCGGACGCCACGTCGCCCGTCGACGCCGCCTCGCCCGTGACCGTCCCTCCTGTGGCACTTCACCGCAAGGCGATCTCGCGCGTCCCCGACGAGGCACGCAGATCGCCTCGGAGCTATCTGCCCGAATGGACACCCGCGCAGTGGGCGGCCGTCGGCTGGCTGGCCGGGACCGCGGGATTCCTGCTTCTGGCGCTCGGCAAGGCGCTTCGGATTCACCGACGTTTGCGTCGAGCTCGCCGGCCGGCCGGCGGCGAGATCGAGGGCCTGGTGGCGGAGCTGGCCGCGCGGCTGGGTCTGCGCCGCGCGCCGAGGGTCTGGCTCGTGGACGCAGGCCCGCAGCCTTTCGTCTGGGGCGTGCTTCGCGGCAGCGTGCACCTGCCGGCGGAGCTGGCCGGCCGCTGCGGCCGCGATGCCCCCGGCGTCCTCATGCACGAGCTGGCCCACGTCGCGCGCCGGGACGCCATTGTCAACGTCGTGCAGGTCGTCGCCCAGGCGGTCTTCTTCTTCCACCCGCTCATCTGGTGGGCCAATCGCCGGATCCGATGCGAGCGGGAGAAGTGCTGTGACGAGACGGCCGTCGCCGCCCTGGGCAGCCGACCTGAGCAGTACAGCAGCGCCCTCGTCGAGGCGCTGGTCAGGAAGCACGGCCAAGGCCGGGCGTTTTCATCCCTGGCCATCGCCGGACCTGTCAAGAACCTCGAAGAAAGGATACGAACGATCATGACCAAGAACAGGACGTTCCACAGACGACCGACGCGGTGGGCCGTCGCGGCCATCGTGTTGTTCGCCGCCCTGGCCGTGCCGACCGGGCTGGTGCTGACCGCCCGGGCCGTGCCGGCAGCCGTCACGTCGGGAGAGCCGCCCGAGCCCCGGGCCGGCGAGGCCCCCGACGTCGAGATGGTGCCGTGCGTACGCAAGTACTCCGTCATGCTCGTCGTTGACGACGAGGAGGCGGACCGCCCCCGCATGAGCTTCGAGGGACGCAAGGTCACCTGGCGGGACCTGCCGGGGCTCCTGAAGGACGTGCCCCGCCGCGACCGGACGGTGCTCGCCGTGGGCGTGACGGCCGACTGGCTCAGCGGCAAGTCAACCGCGGCACGCGCCGAAGAGCGGAAAAAGCTCATGTCCCGCGTGGCGAGGTTGTCCCGTGGGCTGGGCTTCGAGGGCCTCAGCTTCACGGGGCAGAAACCCCTCGGCGCCAAGGGCGCCGCACGGTACGACCCGACGATCACGCCCGCCGACCGCCGCGGATCGGTCGAGGCCACGCCCGCCGCCCGCCGCCTCCTGGGCCTCTGGAGCGGGTCGGCCATCGACAAGCCCGGCGAGGGCACCTCCAGGGACTCCCTCGTCCTCGAGCTGAAGCTCGACGCGAAGGGGCGTGTCGTCTGCACGACTCACGGCAGCTTCGTCCGGCAAGGTTGCGAGAAAGCCCGGGCGCTGCGCATCGACAAGGACCGCATCGAGTTCCACGTGCGGCACCGGTCCGGCCTGGGCTACTCGCTGCGCAGCAGCCTCCGCGCGCCGCCGACCGACGGGCTCATGCGCATCGCGCTGCGCCTGGAGGGCGAGGCGCTCGTGGGCGAGGCCCGGCCCGTCGTCGAGGGCGATTCGTGCGACATCCGGCTGAAGCGGATCACGCCGTGGCCTCCGAGGCCCGCGCGCGTCTCTCCCGCCGCGGCCAAGGCCCTCGTCGGGCAGTGGACCGGCACGAGCGTGGACCAGCCGCCGGGCAGCTCGCGAGACCCGATCGTGCTGGAGCTGCGCGTCACCGGCGATGGCAGGCTGGCGGGCACGGCCTCCGGGGAGTTCGCGCTGAGCCGCCTCGGGCGGATCTGGAACCTGCGCGTGGACGGCCCGCAGGTCCGGTTCGAGGTGCTGCATCGCACCGGGGCGCGCATGGGCGTGAAGCTGGACCGCAAGGACGGCCGGCTCGTCGGCGTCGCCAAGCCCCTCGATATCAAGGAGGACGCCTGTGACCTCACGCTGCGCCGCGCCGACCCGACCCGATTCGCCTCGACGCCGCCCGCGCCCGCCCAGGCGCGGCGCTTCGTCGGCGTCTGGCGCGGCGTCGCGCCCGACAAGGCCGGCCAGGGCATCTCGCTGGACCTGCTCGCCGTGACGCTCAAGATGGGCGACGACGGGCGGCTCGAGGGCGTCGCCACCGGCCGGTTCGTTCGAGGCGGAGAGGCCAAGCTCCAGGACGTGCGGGCGGGCGGCAATCGGCTGGAGTTCGTGGTCCTGCACCGGACGAACGTTCGCGTGAAGGCCGCGCTGAGGCTCGAGGGCGGCGCGCTCCGCGGCGAGGGCGCTCCCGTCGGCACGACCGAGGACCCCTGCGACATCGTGCTGGTGAAGGAGCCGATCCCGCAGCGCGGCCCGGCCGGGTTGTGGTACGGACTGGCCACCGACAAGCCCGGCCAGGGCAGCAGCGTGGACGCCTTCGTCCTGGACCTGCGCAAGGGCAAGGGCGGCCGGTTGGCCGGCGCCCTCTACGGGCACTTCTCCCGGTCGAGCCCCCAGGAGGTCCGCAACCTCCGCGCGGACGGCGACCGCCTGGAGTTCGAGGCCATCCACCGCACCGGGATCAAGATGAAGGTCACGCTGCAGATCAAGGACGGCAAGCTCGTCGGCGAGGCCGTCCCGGCCGACGTCGACGACGACGCCTGCGACATCACCCTCCAGCGCCCCGTGAAGGGGGCCAAGGAGCCGGGCGTACGCCAGGGATTCTGGGCCGGCCCGAGGACGGGCTTCGGCGGCGGGTCGCACCGGAGATAGGTCGACCGAACCCGTACACGGCAGCGTGCCGGCGGGGCGGCTTCCAGCAGAGCCGCCCCGCCCGTCTTGTGTGCCGAGCATGTTCGGTCACTCGGAGGTGCAAGTCCTCCGCCCAACCTGATGGAGGTGAAGGGCAAGCGACTGGCAAGGGCGGCACCGCAATGCCGAAAGGCGCGGCAACGGATAGGCCCGACCGAAACGGCCCACGAGGGCCCGAACGATCGAGAGGGCAAGTAGGAATCGCAGCTCGTGAGCGGCAAGCGGCAGAGAATTCAGCAGCTTCAACCGGCCTTCATGTCAGAGAGCAGGGGCGAAGCCCCGATGCCTGACAGGCAAAGGAACGAACCGCCCGCGGCGAAGCCACAGTCCGAAAGCCCGGCCGACACCGAGTGATGGACGGAAGCGGCGTGTGACCGAGACAACCGACTCGGCCTACCGCGCCTGACGGCCCGCTGGAAGCTCAACTTGGTCGAACCGCCGTGTACGGACCCGTACGCACGGTGGTGTGGCAGGGACAGCCCGCGAGGGCCTACCTATGCCAATCTCTCTCTTCGCCGCCGAAGGCCGCGCGGACAAAATAGGGACACGATACCATTTCCCGGGCATCTTGGGCCACCCGCCTGTCTGCAACAAGTCCCGGCATGGCTGGAGCATGCCAGATGCGCCCGGTACGTCAGAAAAACAGTATCGCGGTAGGGACGGGCCTTGCGGCCCGCCCCCCGCACAGATCCGTACGTGAGGGATTACCTCATACGGCTCCTACCTCGGGTGCATAACGCCAGTCGCTGGCCTGACGTATCCTGTCCAACCCACGCGACGCTTCCGGCCGGCTCTGGGTCCGGCCCGCGGGCGGTTGTTCAGGATTCCCCTTGGTCATCGGCCTTCCCTCCCGCCGGTCCGCAGCCGACCTGTCCGTCCGTCCCGACCGGCCACAGGCGGAGGGTTACCAGCCCCGCCCTTTCGGTTGCGGGGTGGGGTCACCGTTCCACCATAGCCGGGCGGCCCAAGCCGTACAGCCTTGTTCCCGGCGTTCACAGGTACGATGCCGATGTCAGACTTCCCGCCGGCGTACGCGTCAGGATTGCGGCCACAGGCCTTCCCTGACCGTCCCGCCGCCGCCTTGCGGGGCCGACCGGCGGGTGCTGCCGGGATCTCCCGGTTCTCGTGCATGGAGCGTCCACGCATGCGCAGGGTCTCAGACTCCGCGGGGCCGATGTCGCGGCTCGCGCT
>CAZXOC010000264.1:0-10419 GCA_964642165.1 uncultured Planctomycetaceae bacterium
GGCATGCAGACGGCCGAGAACATCGTCGCCATAAACACCGACCCCGAGGCCCAGATATTCCGCGTCGCCGACATCGGCATCGTCGGCGACCTTTTCGAGGTCCTGCCGCTGCTGACGAAGCGCATTATGGAAGAGAAGAAAAAAGAGCAGGTGTGAAGGTCCCATTGGATCATGTTGGACCAGGATGATGACTGAATCTGAATACAATCCGGTCACGCCCGAGGTAGTTGAGGAATTGCGTGAGATCGTCGGCGACAAGTACGTCGTCTTCGGCGATCCCGAGCAGCTCGAGCGGTATTCGCACGACGAGGTGCCGGACGCCGCCTACGCCCACATGCCCGAGGCGGTGGTCCGGGCGGCCTCAGCCGATGAGGTGGCGGCAATCCTCAAGCTGGCCAATCGCCGGCGCATCCCGGTGACGCCGCGCGGGGCCGGCAGCGGCCTCAGCGGAGGCGCCGTGCCAATCTTCGGCGGAATCGTCCTGGCGTTCGACAGGATGAACCGGATTCTGGAAGTCGACGCCGAAAACATGATGGTCGTCGTCCAGCCGGGCGTGGTGACCAACGACATCAACGAGGCGGTGAAGCAGTTCGGCCTGTTCTACGCGGGCTATCCGATGAGCCTGGAGACGTGCTTCATCGGCGGCAACGTGGCCGAGAACGCCGGCGGCGGCAAGGCCGTCAAGTACGGCGTCACCGCCCGGTACGTCGTCGGCCTGGAGATGGTCAGCCCCGGCGGCGAGGTCATGACGCTCGGCGGCAAGCTCGTCAAGGACGTCACCGGCTACAACCTCATTCAGCTCATGCTCGGTTCGGAGGGCACGCTGGGCATCTTCACGAAGATCACGCTGAAGCTCATGCCGCTGCCGAAGGCGTCGGTGGACCTGCTGTGCCTCTTTCCTGCCGCCGACGAGGCCATCGCCGCCGTGCCGCGGATCATGACCGCCGGCGGGGTCATCCCCACGGCGATCGAGTTCATGGACCGCCGCAGCGTGCGGGCGGCCTGCGAGTACCTCAACGAGTCGCTGCCGTACGAGCGGTGCGGGGCGATGCTGCTGATCACGGTGGACGGCCCGGACGCCGGTCAGGTCGAGCGCGAGTACGAGGCCATCGGCGAGCTGTGCCTGGCCGCCGGGGCGATCGAGGTGTACGTGGCCGACAACGCCACCACGTCCGACCGCGTCTGGAAGGTCCGCAGCAACGTCGCCGAGGCGTTTGCCGTGATGTCCGCCCACCAGGGCAACGAGGACCTCGTCGTGCCCATCGCGGCGATCCCGAAGCTCCTCGCCGGCATGGAGCACCTCGCGGAGAGGTACGGCGTGAACATTCCCGCCTACGGCCACGCCGGCGACGGCAACCTGCACACCCGCATCGTCAAGCAGCCCGACTGGCCGCTGGAGAGATGGCAGCAGACCTTCCCCAAGGTGCTCGGCGAGCTGTACGAGCTGACGGCCTCGCTCGGCGGGCGGATCTCCGGCGAGCACGGCATCGGGCACAAGCGAAAGGCCTACATGAGGACCTTCGTCTCCGAGGAGTACCTCGACGTCTGCCGCGCCATCAAGCGCGCCCTCGACCCCAACAACGTGCTCAACCCGGGCAAGATCTTCGACCTCTAGCCGGTCAGCCCCATGGAGCGTGCCGCCATGCCGACCACGATCGCCATCGGACTCGCCGCCACACTCCTGGCGGCTACGTCGATCCTCGCCGCCGAGCCCCGGACCGGCACCTGGGGCGATCAGGGCGACGGGACGTACCGCAACCCGATCCTCAACGGCGACTACCCCGACGTCGACATCGAGCAGGCCGGCGAGGCCTACTACATGATCACGTCGACGAACCACTACGCCCCGGGCATGACGCTGCTCGAATCGAGGGACCTGGTCAACTGGCGGATCATCGGCCACGTCTTCGACAAGCTGACGTGGGAGCCTAAGTACAACTGGGACCGAATGGACGGGTACCGCCTCGGCGTGTGGGCGGGCGACCTGGCCCGCCATGGGGGGAAGTGGTACTGCTACTTCATCGACGCCTCGAGCGGCCTCTACGCGAGCGCGGCCGACAAGATCACCGGCCCGTGGACGAAGCCCGTGTGCATGCTGGCGAAGCGCCACTGGACGGACCCGGCCGTGTTCTGGGACGACGAGACGAAGCGCGCGTACCTCGTCTGCAACTTCGGCCGCGACCCATCGGCCAAGACGCGGGGCAACCAGACGCGGCTGTTCCGGATGAGCTGGGACGGCCTGAAGCTGCTGGACGAGGGCAAGGCGATCTACAGCGGCCCCGGCGCGGAGGCGGCCAAGATCTACAAGGTCGACGGCAGGTGGTACATCTTCATGGCCGAGTGGCGAAGCAACGACCGCAAGCAGATCGTGCTCCGGTCGAAGACCGACAGCCTCTACGGCCCGTTCGAGCGCCGGGTGGTGATGGAGAAGGGCAGCGTGGTCCGCCGCAGCGTCTGCCAGGGGGCGCTGGTTCGGGCGGCCGACGGCTCGTGGTGGTACACGCATCAACTCGTCCAGACGCGGGCCAAGCGCAAGGGTGACCTGGCCGGCCCGACGACCGGCGAGTCCTTCGAGGGCCGCTCCCAGTGGCTCGTGCCCGTCCGGTGGCAGGACGGCTGGCCCGTGCTCGGCAAAGACGCCGACGGCAACGGCGTCGGCAACACCGTCCGGCAGGCTCGCAAGCCGATCGCCGGCCACCCCGTCACCGCCCCGCAGACGGACGACGACTTCGATTCGCGCACGCTCTCGCCGCAGTGGCAGTGGAACCACAACCCCCGGGACGACCGCTGGTCGCTGACGGCGCGGCCGGGCTGGCTGCGGCTGACCGCCAGCGTGCCCGTCGGCGAGGGCGGTTTCTGGAACGCCTGCAACACGATCAGCCAGCGATTGATGGGGCGGGGCAGGGGCACGGCGACGGCCCGCGTCGACGTCCGCGGAATGGCGCCGGGGCAGGAGGCCGGGCTCAACCGCCACAGCGGGCAATACCACCTGCTCAGCATCGTCGCCGGCGCCGACGGTGCCCGCCGCCTGAAGTTCGACGCGAACGGCAAGGTGACGCTCGGCCCGGCGGTCGAGGGCGACGTGATCACCCTCCGCACCGTGAACGACGGCCCGGAAGCCCACTTCGCCTACAGCCTGGACGGCAAGCGTTTCACGCGGTTCGGCAGCACGTTCACGATCCGCTTCGGCCGCTGGCGGGGGGACCGGATCGGCCTGCACTGCTGGAACTCCCGCGAGCCCGCCGGACACATCGACATCGATTGGTTCACCTATGACTACGACGGCCCAAAACCCGCGAAGTAGGGAAGCACGCCCTGCCGCCCGCGCGGCGCGGGGCGAGAGGCAGGTCCTGATCGCCACGATCCTGGTGCTGGCCGCCGGCCTGCCGGCCCGCCCGGAGGAGCGCGCGCCGGCGGGCGAGGTCGCCGGTCGGGCCGACCGCCTCGTCGCCGGCGTCCGCACGTTCGCCGAGACGGTCCTGTCCCGCGGCCGCGACGTCTATGGCAAAAAGCACACGCCGCTGTTCGTGGACGGGCTCCACGCTCGAACGCTGGAGCCGGTTCGCTGGCAGAAGAGCGGCCAGACGTGGGTGCTCTGCAACGTCGCCAGCCAGCAGCCGCTGCTCCGCCTGCTGGACGGGCTGACGGCGCTGACGGGCGAGGCGAAGTACCGCCGGGCGGCGGAGGATGCGACGCGCCACGCGCTGAAGCACCTGCGCACGCCCAACGGGCTGCTGTCCTGGGGCGGGCATCTGGCGTGGGACCTGGAGGGCGACCGGGGCGTCGGCCAGTACGCCGACGTCCACGAGCTGAAAGGCCACCAGCCGTACTTCCGGCTGATGTGGCGGGTGGACCCGGCGGCGACTCGCAAGCTGATGGAGACGATCTGGGCGGCGCACGTGCTGGACTGGTCGCGCCTGGACTACAACCGCCACGCCAGCGGGAAGCGCCCCGCCGCGGCGAAGTGGGGGGCGACGTTCGATGAGGACATCGAGGTTCCCTTCCCCGCCAAGGGCGGCAACCTGTCGTTCGTGAACGTCGCGCCGCCGTTGATCCACAGCGGCACGATGCTGGCCGTGCTGGACGCCAACGCAGCCGCACTGACCTGGACGCGGCGCCTGGTCTATCGGTGGCAGCAGGGCGAGCACCCCAAGACGGGCCTCTGCGGCGGGCAGGTCAGCTACCGCAAGCACGACCGGGCCCGCGACGCCCTCGGGCACGTCCATCCGAAGATCAACGAGGCGAAGATCGTCGCCTCGTACCACCAGACGTGCCGGTATCACCAGCTCCCCCTGTCGCAGATGCAGGCCGGCGAAGCGCTGATCGCCGCCGGCGGGAAGCGGCGCGACGTCGGCAGGCAGTTCATCGAGTGGGCCTCCGGCGACCTGAAGGCCTACGCGCAGCGGACCTACGACCCGAAGACCGGCCAGTTCGTGGCCAGGATGATCGACGGAACGCCGCTGAAGTGGCAGCAGGCCCGGACGGGCTACTACACGCCCCGAAGCTTCGCGCCCCGCCGCCCCGACTTCCTGGTCCTGTGGAACTACACCACGGCCTACCGCCTGACCCGCGACGAGGCCCACTGGCGCATGGTGCGTGAGCTGCTGGGCCGCCTGGGCCTCGGGAAGGCCGGCCCGCCCGACGCCACGCGCAGGGACCTGCGCCTCGACACCAGGAGCACCGACTGGCGGGCGATCTACGCCCTGCTCGACCTGCACGAGGCGACGGGGGATCGCGCGTTCCTCCGCCTGGCCGCGCGCATCGCCGACAACATCGTGGCGACCCGAAGCCCGACGGGGCTGTTCCCCCGGCCCGGCCGCGACTATGCCCGAACCGGCGACGAGGCCCCGCTGGCCGTCCTGCACGTGGTCGCCGCCCTCCGAGGCAAGCGATCGGCCATGCCCCGGGCGGTCTACGACAGCCGCTTCTTCCACTGCGAGTACCACGGCCCGCTGGCGAAGCACCAGCAGAAGCGCGCGGACAAGCGCACGTACGACAACCTGGTGTTCTTCGGCGGCCCGTGACGGATCGTATCCGGCCCCGGGCGCTGTGCCGCGCGCGGCGCGCCCGCGGTCACATTGCCCTTGCCCCCGGGGGCTCCGGAGGCGAAACTGCCGCCCGGCCGCGGGACGACGGCGCGGCGGCAACTCGGTTGGTTCCTGTCGAAAGGGTCATTCGTGGAACTGTTCGACTGGGTCGTGATCGCCGGGTACTTCGGCGCCCTGGTGGGTGTGGTGTGGTGGTCCTCCAAGCGTCAGCAGACCAGCGCCGACTACTTTCTCGCGGGGCGGAACATCGGCTTCTTCGCGATCGGCGGGTCGCTGTTCGCCAGCAACATCGGCTCGGAGCACATCGTCGGCCTGGCCGGGCAGGGCGCCACGACGGGCATGGCGATGGCGCACTGGGAGCTGCACGCATGGATCCTCGTCCTGCTGGCGTGGGTCTTCGTGCCCTTCTACTACCGAAGCGGCGTCTACACGATGCCGGAGTTCCTGGAGAAGCGCTTCAGCGCCCGCGCGAGGTGGATCCTGTCGGTCATCTCGCTGGTGGCGTACGTCTTCACGAAGGTCTCCGTGACGGTCTACGCCGGGGCGGTGGTCTTCCGGGCGCTGCTGCCCGACACGTTCGGCAGCCCCGAGAACGCCTTCTGGGTCGGCGCGTTCGCCACGGTGATCCTGACCGGCATCTACACCGTCTTCGGCGGCCTGCGGGCCGTGCTCTACACCGACACCGCCCAGGCGATCGTCCTGCTGGTCGGGGCGTTCTTCATCACGGTGTTCGGCCTGAGCAAGCTGGGCGGCTGGGGCGAGCTGGTGGTCCAGGCGAGCAAGCGGGCCGCCGACTTCGCGCTGTGGCGCCCCCTGTCCGACCCGGGCTTCCCCTGGCTGGGCATCCTGATCGCCTCGCCGGTGGTGGGCATCTGGTACTGGTGCACCGACCAGTACATCGTGCAGCGGACGCTATCGGCGAAGAGCCTCAAGGACGCCCGCCGCGGCGCGCTGTGGGGGGCGCTGCTGAAGGTCTGGCCGGTGCTGATCTTCCTCGTCCCCGGGCTCATCGGCCTCATCCTGCACGAGCAGGGCGTCATCAGCATTCCCACCAAGATGGTGAACGGGCGGAACGTCCTGGACGGCGACAGCGTCTTCCCCACGATGGTGATGGCCGTGCTGCCCCAGGGGCTCCGCGGGCTGGTCGTGGCGGCCCTGCTGGCGGCCCTGATGAGCTCCCTGTCGAGCCTGTTCAACTCCTCGGCGTCGCTGTTCACCGTGGACATCTACGAGAAGATCCGACCGGGCATGTCGGAGAGGCACCTCGTCAAGGTGGGGCGGATCGCCACCGGCGTCGTCGTGGTGCTCGGCATCCTGTGGATTCCGGTCATGCCCCTGATCTCCGGCGGGGGGCTCTACAAGTACCTCCAGGAGGTGCAGCAGTACCTCGCGCCGCCGATCACGGCCGTGTTCCTGCTCGGGCTCTTCTGGAAGCGAATCAACTCGCGGGGGGCGGTGTGCGGCCTGGTGGTCGGGTTCATCCTGGGCATGATCAAGCTGACGATCCAGGCGTTCTTCGGCGCCGAGAAGATCGCCAGCCCGGCGTTTCTCGCGGCCGTCGGCGACTTCAACTTCCTGTACTTCTCCGGCGTGCTGTTCGCCGTCAGCGTCGTGGTCATCACCGTCACGTCGCTCCTGAGCGCCCCGCCGCCGCCCGAGCAGATCGCCAGCCTCACCTACGCCACCGCCACCGACGAGGACCGGCGCGTCAACCGCGCGAACTGGAACCGCTGGGATATCCTGCTGACGGTCGTCGTGCTCGGCCTGGTGGTCGGGCTGTACGTGTACTTCAGCTTCTGGCTGGGGTAACGGGCGCCCGGGTGGCGCGCGGGCCGGCCGCGATCACATCGCCCGCACGGGCATCCGGCGGCCCTTGCGGCTGGACGCCATCGCCGCGAAGACCATCGCCAGCGACTTGATGTTGTCGTGGCACTCGGTCTGGGGCGTGCGCCCCGTGCGCAGGAAGGCGAGCATCTCCCGCAGCGCGCCGCGCATGCCCCCGTGCTTCACCGTCGCCTTCGGGGCCTTGATCGGCCGGAGCTTGTGGAAGAAGCCCTTCCCGCCCGAGATGACCTCGCCCGTGGGCTCGCGGTCCTGCTCGTACAGCAGGCTGCCCCGGTCGCCGACGAACCGCCAGTCGCCGTTCCAGCTCGTGTTGCAGCCCTCCGAGCACCAGCTCCCGACCAGCGAGAAGACGACGTTGTCGGTCATCTCGAAGACGATCGTGGCGGCCGCGTCGCCCTTGTACCACGAGCCGGCGGGGTTGAACTCCCTGCAGTACACCGCGACCGGCTCGACGCCCGTCATGAACCGGCACAGGTCGAACTGGTGGATCAGCATGTCGAGGATCAGCGGGCTTTCCATCTTCGTGCGGAAGCCCGCGAAGTGCGCGCCGATGTAGAACTCGCAGTTGATCGTGGTGAGCCGGCCGACCTTCCCGCCGGTCACCGCGCGGCGGACGCGCTCGTGCAGCGCGCTCCACCGCCGCGACTGGCTGACCATGTACAGGCGGCCCGCCCGCTCGGAGGCCTTCACCATCCGCCGGGCCTCGGGCATGCTGGAGGCCATGGGCTTCTCGCCGACGACGTGGCAGCCGGCCCGCAGCGCGGCGCACGTCACGGCGCAGTGCGCCTCGGGCGTGGTCAGGTCCACGACGAAGTCGGGTCGGGCCTTCCTCAGCGTGGCCTTCAGGTCGGTCGAGGCGGCGCAGTCCAGCCCGTGCTTCTTGATCCGCGCCTTCGCCGCCGCCAGACGAAGATCGACCACGGCCGCAATGTCCACCTTCTCGGCGATCAGCGGCGGGAACCACGCTCCGGAAATTCCGCCCGCCCCCACGACGACTGCACGCTCGCGCGCCATGCTTTGCTCCTTCGCTGCCTTGGATGTGCGGATCGCCGCCGCGGCCGCCGCGGGGCCACCAAGCGGACAAGCCTATTCACAGGCGGGCCGGATTCAAGCGCAGCGGGGAGAAAAAGCAGCACCGGGACGTTGGCGGGCCTCAGTTCGCCAGCGTCTTCTGGGCCGCGGCGACCCTCGCGGCGGCGACGACGGCCTGGCCCAGCGCCACGCCCCCGTCGTTCGTCGGGACCGTCCGGTGCGTGAGGACCTCGAAGCCGTCGGCCTCCAACAGCCGCACCAGGCGCGCCGTCAGGTAGCGGTTCAGGAAGCACCCGCCCGACAGGGCGACCACCCCCAGGCCCGTCAGCTCCCGCGCCCGCTGCGCCCCGGCCAGCAGGAACGACGCCACCGTGTTGTGGAACTTCGCAGCCACCTTCCCCACGCTCGTCCGGGCGACCAGGTCGTCGCACAGCTCGACCACCATCGGCCGCAGGTCCACCTGGAACGGGCCTTCCGACTCGATCCGGAACCCGTACGCGGCGTCCACCCCCGCCGCCGCGGCCGATTCCAGCCGCATCGGCGCCTCGCCCTCGAACCGGTTGGCCCTCGCCAGGCCGCACAAGGCCGCCACGGCGTCGAACCAGCGCCCCAGCGAGCTGGACGCCGGGCTGTTCATGCCGGTGCGGAGCAGTTGCAGCGTGGCCTCGAGGGTGGATCGCCCGGCGAGCAGGCGCTCGGCGCCGGGGTGGTCCAGGCAGTCCTCGCCGAACGCGTCATACAGCGCGGCGACGCCCGGGCGGAACGTCTCGATCGCCGCGCGGTCCCCGCCCGGAAGGTGGACGTAGCGCAGGTGGCCCAGGCGCTCGTACGACGCCAGGCGCGCGTGGAGGACCTCGCATCCCCAGACGGCCCCGTCGTCGCCGTAGCCCACGCCGTCGCAGACGAGCGCGATGGCCTCGCTGCGGGCGTTCTCGGCCAGGCACGCCGCCGCGTGGGCGTGATGATGCTGCACGCGGACGAGGGGGGTTTCCGGCCGCCCGGGCAGCTCGCCGCGGTGGCGGCGCAGGGCGTACTCCGTCGAGAGGTACTGCGGGTGCAGGTCGGCGGCGATGAGGTCGGGGGCCACCCCGAACAGCTCCTCGAGGTGATGGATCGTGTCGATGAAGTGCCGGTACGTCCGCCCGTCCTTCAAGTCGCCGATGTGCTCGCCGAGGACGGCCCGCCCGTCGCGGTACAGGCAGACGGCGCTCTTCAGCTCCGCCCCGACGGCGAGGATCGAGCGATTGCCCGTTCCCGATTCCCGATCTGCCGTCGCCGACCGGGGGGGCCGCTCGATGCGGACGGGCTGGGGGGCGTAGCCGCGGGCGCGGCGGAGGACGTTGAGGCGGCCGGGCGCGGCGAGCTGCACGATGCTGTCGTCCAGGCGGCGCTCGATCCGCCGGTTGTGCAGCAGCAGGGCGTCGGCGAGGGGCCCGAGTCGGGCGATCGCCTCGTCGTTGTCCTTGACCAGCGGCTCCTCGGAGTAGTTCGCCGACGTCATCACCAGCGGGCGGTCCACGTGCTGGAACAGCAGGTGATGCACCGGCGTGTACGGCAGGAGGATGCCGAGCGTGTTGAGTCCTTCCGCCACGGACGGGGCGACGCGCAGCACGCCCGGCGGGGCGTGGTGATCGCGCCGGGGCAGCAGCACGATCGGGCGCAGCGGGCCCGTCAGCAGTGCCTCGGCCTCCGGCGTGAGGACGCACAGCTCGCGGGCCTGGGCGAGGTCGCGGACCATCAGGGCGAACGGCTTGGCCTCGCGCCGCTTGCGCCGGCGCAAGGACTGGACGGCCTCGTCGCTGTCGGCGCGGCAGGCCAGGTGGAACCCCCCCAGCCCCTTGACCGCGACGATCTTCTGGTCCATGAGCATGTCGGCCGCGCCGCGGATGGCGTCCCGGACGTAGAGCTGCCGACCCTTCGGATCGACCAGCCAGACGTGCGGGCCGCATTCGGGGCACGCCACGGGCTGGGCGTGGAACCGCCGGTCGGCCGGGTCGCCGTACTGCCGCGCGCACAGCGGGCACATGCCGAAGTCGGCCATCGTGGTGTTCGGCCGGTCGTACGGGACGCGCCGGACGATGGTGTACCGCGGCCCGCAGTTCGTGCAGTTGATGAACGGGTAGCGGTATCTCGCGTCGGCCGGATCGAGCAGCTCGCGGAGGCAGTCGTCGCACGTGGCCGTGTCGACGGTCACCTGGGCGTCGGTCAGCTCGCCGCCCTCGGACGGGCGGATCTCGAAGCGCTGCTCGCCGATCATCGGCTGGGCGTCGGCGACCTCGCAGGTGGCGACCTGGGCGAGGGGAGGCAGCTCGCCCCGCAGGCGTTCCGCGAAGCCGCAAGCGGCCGCGGGAGAGCCCTGCACCTCGATGGTCACCCCGCGCGCGTCGTTGAGCACCCAGCCGGTGAGGTTCAACTCCGTCGCGAGACGGTAGACGAACGGCCGAAACCCCACCCCCTGCACCTGCCCGGTGACGAGGAGTCGTTTGCGTTGTAG
>CAZXOC010000265.1:0-10333 GCA_964642165.1 uncultured Planctomycetaceae bacterium
GCATTGCCCGCGGCCGGCCGTTCGGCAGCCCCGTGTGGGTCCGGCGCATGGCCGGACGGCTCGGCGTCGAATCGACCCTCCGCCCCCGCGGCCGGCCGAGAAGGAAGGGCTCGAAGGCATGAACAGCACAATAAAGGTTCCTGACCCCTTTTCTCCTCGAACGCCAGAAAAGTAGCCTATCCCCGATCCCCGGTGCTATCGGAAAGGACTTTGCCGACTATGAATGGCAGCGCGAATACAACCGGCCGATCCGTTCGTCTGAGCGACGTTTGCTTGCTGGCGGCGATCGCATCGCTCGTATTCCTGGCAGCGCCGACTTTTGCCGAGGCCCCGCCCGGCCGCGCGGGGTTGACGGCGGCGCGACCGCCGGCAGAGGGCAAGATCGACTCGCTGCTGGGTGGGCCGAAGTTCGAGATGCAGCAGGTCTTCCGAGGCGGGCGGTTTCCGAACGTCGCCGTGGCCGTGGACGGCACGGTGTTGGCGACCTGGGGAAGCTCGGGCGTCCGAGTCCGCCGCAGCGAGGACGGAGGCAAGATCTGGGGCAAGGAGATCACGATCGCCAGGCCCGGCTTCCAGGGCGGCGGGCTGACCGTCGACGAGAAGAGCGCAGCCGTCCTGGCGTTCGTGGAAGCTCATCACCCTCCCGCGCCGCTGACGGTGTACCGCAGCACGGACCACGGGAAGACGTGGCAGGCGCAGAAGACCGTCATCCGCGCGGACAGCAAGGGCAACGTCCCCTCGATGCACATGAACGAGCACGGCATCACGCTGCGGCACGGCAAGCACAAGGGGCGGCTGCTGAGGCCCTCGCGGTGGTACGCGGGCAAGAACGAGCGCGCCCGCTGGCCCAAGCACTACACGAACGCCATCTACAGCGACGACGGCGGGAAGACCTGGCAGGCGAGCGAACCGTTCCCGGAGAACGGGACGGGCGAGGCGGCCGTCGCCGAGCTGTCGGACGGGCGCATCTACTACAACTCGCGCGTCCACTGGCAGGAGAACCCCAGGAACACGCGCCGCCGCTCGGCGATCAGCACGGACGGCGGGCGGACCTGGACCGATTGGAAGATCGTCGATGCCCTGCCCGACGGGCCGCAGGACACCAACTACGGCTGCATGGGCGGCCTGGTGCGTCTGCCCGTGCGCGGCCGGGACATTCTGGTGTACAGCAACTGCGACAGCCCCAGGGGGCGCCGGCGGATCACCGTCTGGGTCAGCTTCGACGGCGGGGGAACCTGGCCGCTGAAACGTCTGGTCTTCGCCGGTTCCGGCGCGTACTCCTCGCTCAATGCGGGGCGGCCCAAAACAGCAAGCCAGGGATGGATCTATCTCCACTTCGAGGGTGGCCCGAAGGGCGGCTCGACGGTGGCACGGTTCAACCTCAGTTGGCTGCTCGGAGGCGAGAAGACCGGCGATGGCAAGCTGCCGAAGTGGCTCGAGCCCGCCGGCCGCTCCGACGAACCGGCCACCGGTTCTGACAAGGACGGGAAGGAGACATGAGATGGGAACAGCCCACCGTTTAGGTCGCCGCCGGCTTCTGAAGAGCGCCTTGGCGGCCGCCGCTGCGCCGTACGTCGTGGGCTCCGGCGCGTTGGCGGCACCGGGCCGGCGCGGGGCCAACGACCGGATCAACATCGGCTCGATCGGCATCCGCAACATGGGCGGCGGACACCTGAAGGCGCTGGTGCGAAACGGCGACGTTCGCGTGGTGGCCGTCTGCGACGTCGACAGCAAGATCCGCCAGAGCGGCCTGGCCAGCGCGAAGGCCGCCTACGGCGACGCCAAGGTCACCGAAGGCTACGGCGACTTCCGCGACGTCCTGGCGCGCGACGACGTCGACGCCGTCGTCATCGCCGTGCCGGACCACTGGCACGCGGCGATGTCGATCGCCGCCTGCCGCGCCGGCAAGGACGTCTACTGCGAGAAGCCCATGACGCTGACCGTCCGGGAAGGCCGGGCCATGGTCGACGCCGTCCGCCGCCATGGCCGGGTCTTCCAGACCGGCATGCAGCGGCGAAGCGACAGCAACTGGCGATTCGCCTGCGAACTCGTCCGCAACAAGCGAATCGGCGAGCTGGTGAAAGTCGAGACGAGCATCTCCACGCGCCCGGACCGCGTGATGGACTGGCAGGCCGAGCCCGTGCCGCCGGAGCTGGACTACGAGATGTGGCTGGGCCCGGCCCCGTGGCAGCCCTATACGAAGAACCGGTGCCACTACAACTTCCGGTTCATCCGCGACTACTCCGGCGGCGAGATGACCAACACGGGCGCCCACTGGTTCGACATCGCCCAGTGGGGCATCGGCGCCGACGAGACCGGGCCCGTCGAGGTCGAGGGCAGCGGCCGGTACCACGCCGAAGGGCTGTGGGACACGTTCCACCACCTCCACGTGGAATGGACCTACGCCTCCCGGGTGAAGTTGATCTGCACCAACAGCGGCCCGGCGGTGACGTTCACCGGCACGGAGGGCTGGGTCTCGGGGGACGGGCGCAGGGCCGAGCCGGCATCGATCCTCACGTCGGCCATCGGGGCCAACGACATCCGGCTGTACCGCACCAGCCGCGGACACATGGGGACCTTCCTCCACTGCATGCGAACGCGGGAGGATCCCTCGGCGCCGGTGGAGGTGGGCCATCGCACCGCGACGGTTTGCCACATCGGCAACATCGCCATGACGCTCCAACGGAAGCTCACGTGGGATCCGGTCAAGGAGGAGTTCCCCGACGACGACGAGGCCAACCGCCTGTTGTGGCGGCCCTACCGACAGCCCTGGCGGCTGTGAGCAACGGGGAATGGAGATCCTCACGCGAGAACAGAACCGGGAAGCGGACAGTCTACTTCCCCGGAAAAGTAGCCTCCTTTCCCCGCGTTCCGGGTAGTCTGCGCTCGCTGGGGATGAGGCGGGTGGGCTTCCCCACGAATGGTGGGCGCGCCGACGATTCAGTGCGTGGCCGCCTCGAACGCTTCGGGGCTGATTCGGCGACGGGGAGCGGCTTGGGGGCGGCACCTTCCGGGCCCCCAGGGGTGCCTTCGCGCCGAAAAAGCGGGCCATCGCGGAAGAAAGGGCGAGGCTCGGGGAACTGTACTGGCGAGGAGCGCCCGGGCCGGTCCGGCAAGGCCCGTTCGGCCACGACGCCGCCCGTCGCGCACAACCAGTCCGCTCCACTCGGGACCGGCCACGTTCCGAGCTTCCGGGCCCATCGCTCCGGCGAGGGGTCCGGTTTCTATTCCACGGACCACTCAGGAAGGGAGGAAGGGCTCACCTGGGGTGCAGTCCCCGCGCCGTCGGAAGCGGGCACCGTCTGGGCCTTCGTCGGTCTCACCGGCGGGGTCCGGCGGCGGGGCCTGGAGCCCTCCCTTCGCCCGCGCGGCCGGGGCCGAAGGGACGCGAGGAGCGGTGCGGCCGCAGGCCTGTCCGTCGCCTCGGGCGTTGTGAAAACCGGAAACAGCGTTGCCGAAGCCGCCGGACAGGGTAGAATCGGATCTGGAGCCCCGCGGCGGTCGTGGGGTGGGGCCGATCGGCGAAGTCCCGGCCTCTGTCGCCATCCCGAGCACCTGCTGGAAAGGAGACAGTTTGGCAAGATCCAGTTACGGCTACGAGAAGCGTCGCAAGGAGTTGGCCAAGAAGAAGAAGAAGGAGGACAAGAAGCAGCGCAAGAAGGAGAAGAAGGAGAGGGCCAGGGAAGAGGGGCAGGCGGCTCCTCCGGTGGAAGAGGACCGCCCGGCGGAGTAGCTCCGGGGCTCTGCGACAACCAGCCCCGGAGGAAGCCGGAGCGGCTGTCTCCTCGGGGTGTCCTGCGACGCGAGGCGGACGGCAAGAGGAGCGGTTGCCTTGCGCGGGTTGGCGATCGCCGGTCCGCTACCGGTCGCTTGCCGGCGGGGGGAAGATGCGCTGGTGCAAGCGGTAGATGCGCAGCAGCTCCCGGATCGGCTCGGGATGGTCGTCCACCCGAAGGTCGCGGTAGCGATCGTTGAAGCCGCCATAGCCGGCGCCCTTGCGGACGACGAGGATCGCGGCGGACTGCCTGCCGCGCCGGTCCCCGCCGGCCTTCTGCCCGGCCGCCAGCGCCGCGAGCATCCGCTCGCCCAGGTCGCCGGCGGCGCCCTCGAAGCCCCGGGCCATCGCGTCGACGACCCGCGGCCCGGCCAGGATGTTGCCCTGAACGCAGTAGTTCCTGCCCGTCTTGCCGCCGGCCCACGGAAGGCACTTCCTGCCGGTGTGCGTCGCCGTTCGGCCCCGGGCGTCGACGAGGCCCACCTGCCGGTGCTCCCGGCCCTTGTCGGCGGCCAGCAGCTTCGCCAGGACCTTCGCCGGCTCGTCCCCGGCGCTCAGCCGCCTCAGCCCTTCCGGCCCGTAGGTGGTGTTGGCCCGCGCCTGCGTGGCGACCGCGCCCACGCCGGCCTTCGCCCACGGCACGACCGCTCCCACCGCCAGGAACTTCGACTGCACGGCCACGCCCAGCTCGCCTGTCTTCGGGTCGAATGCCGCGATCGAGAAGGTGGCCACCGGAGGCTGGGCGCGCCCGAACGCCTCCACCGACTGCGCCCGGCAGCCGCACAGGCGAGCCGACAGCAACAGCAACAGTGCGGGTCTCATGGCGGCTCCTTTGCCGGGAAGCGTCTCGATGCGCCCGTGGCGGGGAAGATACCCGCCCGGCCGCGCGATGGCGGGGCGCGTCGGCCCCGCCGGCCTGTCCTCAGAGCGTCCAGCCTGCGCGGTAGGGCGGGTCGACGTGCCGATCGGCCTCCGCGCAGTTGGGGAACCGCATCTTCGCGGCGTCCCACCGCAGCTCCTGGCCCGGGAACTTGAGGGCGATCACGCCCAGCAGGGCGAGCTCGGTGAGCTGCCCGCCGTAGTCGAAGTCCGAGCCGGCCTGCCGGCCCTTGCGGATGGCGTCGAGCCAGTCCCAGTGGTGCCCCTTGACGCGGGGGATCTTCTGCTCGGGCTGCTTGTAGTCGCGCATCTTGGCGTCGGGGATGATCCTCGCGCCGCCGGCGCCGTGGGAGCCGTGCATGATCCCGGCGTCCTCGCCGATCAGGATCGCCCCCGTGCCGGGCACGTTGCGCTTCTCCTCGAGCGCCTCGGGGTGGGGCATCTTCCACGTCCCGTCGTACCAGCAGAGCGTCACGGGCCCGCGCTTGCCCTTGGCGGGGAACTGGTAGGTGATCTTCACCGCCGGCGGGTACACCAGGGCGTGCTTCTTCGGGTCGTATCCCTTGGCCTCGGCCTTGATTGTCGCCGGCGCGCCGAGGTCCAGCGCCCAGAAGGCCGGGTCCACCACGTGGCAGATCCAGTCGCCGATCCGCCCCGTGCCGAACGGCAGCCACGCGCGCCACCACGTCGGGACGTACATGGGGTGGTACGCCCGCCGCTGCGCCGGGCCGAGCCACAGGTCCCAGTCCAGCTCCTTCGGGATGTCGTGCTTCTCCTTGAGGCGGGGCAGATCGTTGACCGCGCTGTACTTTCCGCCGAAGGCGTTGCAGGCGGCGTGGACCTCGGAGACCCGGCCGATCGCGCCGTCCCAGACCCACTCGCAGAGGCTGCGGATCCTCCCCGACGAATGCCCCTGGTTGCCCACCTGCGTGACGACCTTGGCGTCGCGGGCGGCCTTCTGGAGCCGGCGGATCTCGTGGATCGAGTGGGCCAGGGGCTTCTCGCAGTAGACGTGCTTGCCCCGCGTCAGGGCGGCCAGGCACGCCACCGTGTGCGTGTGGTCGGGCGTGCCGACGACCACGGCGTCGATCTGCTTGTGCATCTGGTCGAGCATGGTGCGGAAGTCGCGGTACTTCTTCGCCTTGGGGAACTTCCGGAACGTGCCCGCCGCGCGACGCTGGTCCACGTCGCACAGGGCGACGATGTTCTCGCCGGCCACCGCGTTGATGTCCCCGCCGCCGCGCCCGCCGACGCCGATGCCGGCGATGCTCAGCTTGTCGCTGGGCGGCGTCCGGCCCGGCCCGCCGAGGACGTGACGCGGCACGATGGTGACCAGCGCCGCGCCGGCGCCGGCGCCGCGAACGAAGTTCCTTCTGCTGAACCTTCTGCCCTTGATCGCCATGACGAATCTCCCGTGCTCATGGAACTGCGAGGCCCGAGGCCGCCGTCCCTGCCATCGGACCGACTGGGTATTGAACCAGCCACTCGGCCTCGCGGGGCGTCTGCCCAACAGGAAACATCCCCGCCCGCCGAGCACCCCGGCCCGAGACGCCCAATTCCGCATGGCCGATGGTGTTTCTCTTGTACAGTTTCACAAAAGAGCAGAGCGGCCCTAGTATTTGTAAATCTTTTATTAATAAGAACTTATTTTGTGCAGGGATCGGAGGTACTGTACAATCCACCTACCTATTTAGTAGGAATTCTTCGCGTCGTCCGGGCCGCCGCCTTCATCTTGCGGGCCCCCGCGACGGCCGGCCGAGCCGGTCGCCCGACGACGCGCCTGCGTGTGCCGACCCTGGCCCTGCCCATCGCAGACGCTCCATCCACGCCGGGCCTCGGGCCGCCATGGGAGCCGTTGACAGACTCTCAAGGCGGCAGGATACTGACGCGGGACGCCCCGCGACGGTTCGGGGGGATCCAGACGGTGACCAGCCAACAGGAGCCGCAGATGACTGCCGCCAACGGAGCCTCATTGCTGAGAATCGCCGGCGTGACTGCCTTTGCGCTTCTGGCTTTCGCGGGGCACGCCTGCGCGGCCAAGCCCGGTGCGCCAAGCCCGCCGGCAGGGAGCATTGTCGCACGGCACGGCCGGCTTCGCGTCGAGGGGAATCGCATCGTCGGCAAGAGCGGCAAGCCCGTCGCGCTGCACGGCATGTCGCTGTTCTGGAGCCAGTGGATGGGGCAGTATTACAACGCCGATGCCGTCAAGTGGCTGCGGGACGACTGGGGCTGCACCGTCGTGCGGGCGGCGATGGCCGTCGAGGCCGGGGGCTACCTGCGCGACCCCAAGCGCGAGAAGCAGAAGGTGATTGCGGTCGTCCAGGCCGCGATCGACCTGGGAATCTACGTCATCGTCGACTGGCACGACCACAACGCGCACCGACACACGCGGGAGGCCAAGGCGTTCTTCGCCGAACTGGCCAAGGCCTACGGCAAGTGCCCCAACGTGATCTACGAGACCTGGAATGAGCCGCTCAACAAGCACGACTGGAGCACGGTCATCAAGCCCTACCACGAGGCCGTCATCCCCGCCATCCGCGCGCACGATCCCGACGGCCTGATCGTCTGCGGCACGCAGACGTGGTCGCAGGACGTGGACAAGGCTGCGCGCGATCCGTTGAAGTTCGCCAACGTGGCCTACGCGCTGCACTTCTACGCCGCCACCCACAAGCAATCCCTGCGGAACAAGGCCGCCGCCGCACTGAAAGGCGGCGTGGCGCTGATGGTCACGGAGTGGGGGACGAGCGAGGCCAGCGGCGGCGGCAAGCTGGACTACGAGGAAACCCGGAAGTGGCTCGCCTTCATGGACCGCCATCGCCTGAGCTGGTGCAACTGGTCCGTGGCGGACAAGCGGGAGACCTCGGCGGCGTTGCAGCCGCGCGCCAGCGGCAAAGGGGGTTGGCCGGCGAGAAGCCTCAGCCGCTCCGGCACGCTGCTGCGAAAGGAGCTGCGCGCCAGGCGCCCCATCCGCTGAACCGCCGTCGACCGGGGCGCGCTGCGCGCATCGCCGGCGCGTCGCGACCCAATCCGCCTTGGGGCCGAGGACACGTGGCGCTGGCCGAGGGCCGCCGGGGGGGCTACAATCGGGCGTCTCGTGTCGGAGGGGCAGGCGAAGATGCGGGGTGCGCGGCCGGGAGAGGTCGGCGCGGCGCACCGCGGAGATCTGCTCTGCCCCCGGCACCGGCTCGTTCACCCGCACGGCCCGGCCTGGAGGCCGAGGGAACCGAATCGCCCGGGCCCGGCGCCCCTGCACAGGGAGGTGGCAATGGTCGAGGAAGCGCCGAACGCAGCGCTGCGGCTGGAGAACGTGACCAAGTCGTTCGGCGATCTCCGGGCGGTGGACTCGCTGTCGCTTCGCGTGCCGGCCGGGAGCATCTACGGGTTCCTGGGCCCCAACGGGGCGGGCAAGACGACGACCATCCGGATGATCACCGACATCCTCCGCCCGGACCCGACGGGCGGGAGGATCGAGGTTCTCGGCTGCGCCCCGGGCGAGGCCAAGGGCCGCATCGGCTACATGCCCGAAGAGCGCGGGCTGTACCGGAAGATGACCGTGCGCCGGACGCTGCGGTACTTCGGGGGCATCAAGGGCGTCGAGGGGCGAACGCTGGCCGCCCGGGCCGACGAATGGCTCGGGCGGGTCGGCCTGGCGGATTGGGGCGAGCGGAAGGTCGAAGAGCTCTCCCGCGGCATGCACCAGAAGCTCCAGTTCGCCGTCACGTGCATCGCCGAGCCGGAGATGCTGATCCTGGACGAGCCCTTCTCCGGCCTGGACCCGGTCAACCTCGACCTGCTCAAGACCGAGGTCCTCCGCATGCGCCAGGCCGGCGGGACCGTTCTGTTCTCCACCCACGTCATGCCCGAGGCCGAGAACCTCTGCGACTTCATCCTGCTGATCAACCGGGGCCGCTGCGTCCTGGACGGCACGCTGGAGGAAATCCGCTCGCACTGGCGTTCGAACACGGTGGCCGCCGAGCTGGAGGGCCCGACGGATTTCCTGGAATCCCTCCCGGGCGTGGAGACGGTGCGGCGCGACGGGCCGCACGTCGAGATCGACCTGGCCGAGGGGGCCGACGACCAGAAGCTGCTGCATGCGATGCTCGGCCGGACGCGCGTGCGGTCGTTCGAGATCAAAGTCCCGACGCTCCACGAGATCTTCGTTCGCCTGGTAGGGTCCGACGATGAAGAAGATTCTTAGGATCGCCCAGCGCGAATACGCCGAGACGGTCCGGACAAAGATGTTCTTCGTCGGCGTGCTGATCATGCCGGCGCTGATCGTGCTGTTGGCGCTCCTGGTCAGCCGGGACAAGGCCTCGGCCCGGCCGACGCGGACGATCGCCGTGCGCGACCGCACCGGCCAACTGTGGGGCGAGGTCGAGGCCGCCTTCGAGCGGCACAACAAGGCCTTCCCGCGGCGGAAGCTGGTCGCCCGGGGCGTGGCCGGGGAGGGCGCCGGGCCCGATTCGATCGACGCCGTCCAGGAGGCCCGCGTCCGCGAGGGGAAGGTGGACTACTACGTCGCCGTGGATGCCAACGTCGTCGCCGGCGACGGCGCGATGCGCGTCTACTCCCGTCGCACCGTCGCCATCGACATGGAGGATCTCTCGACCGTGCAGCGGCTGCTCAACCGGGCCATCTTCAACCGGCGCTGCGCCGAGAGGCAGTTCGACCCCAAGCTGCTGGCCGAGCTGCGCCGCCACGTGAAGCTCGAGCGCGTCCAGGTCGGCAAGCCCGGGGCCAAGAAACGCCCCCAGAGCGAGCAGGAGAAGCTCGTGGGCATGATGACGCCGTTCTTCTTCATGTTCCTGATGTTCATGGGGATCTTCGGCATGGGCCAGCACATCATGACGAGCCTGATCGAGGAGAAGTCTTCCCGCGTGATCGAGGTGATCCTCTCGGCCGTCAGCCCGCTCGAGCTCCTCGCGGGCAAGATCCTCGGCCTCGGCGCCATCGGCCTGACGGTGATCGCCCTGTGGCTGGTCACGGCCTACGCCGCGGCGCGGTGGCGGGGCGTCGAGATCGCCCTGCCCGCCACGGTGGCCGTCTACCTGGTGATCTACTACGTGCTGGGGTACCTGATGTACAGCGCGATCCTGGCCGGGATCGGCTCGATCTGCAACACGATCAAAGAGACCCAGGCCCTCATGATGCCGTTGACGCTGATGTTCATACTGCCCATGGTGGCGTGGTTCCACCTCGTCAAGAACCCCGAAGGCATGCTGCCGCGCGTGCTGTCGTTCATCCCGCCGATGACGCCGCTGGTGATGGCCTTGCGGCTGTCGGCCAACCCCGACACGTCCACGCTCGAGACGTGGGCAACCATCGTGGTCCTCGCGGCCTTCGTGCCGTGCGTGATCTGGGCCATGGCGAAGGTCTTCCGCACGGGCATCCTCCTGTACGGCAAGCGCCCCGGCCTGCGCGAAGTGCTTCGCTGGCTGCGCCAGAGCTGACCGCCCCGCCCCGGCGGACGCTGGGTCCGAGTCGGTCCGCCTTCGCTGCGCTGCTCTGCCTGTCGGGCTACCTGCTCCTGGCCGAGCCGCGCTCGCCCCTCCTACGCTACCCGCCGCATCCGGGAGGCGTTCCGGGCCGGCCTCAGCCAGGTGGTGTCAGGAGCCGGCCACCCAACCAGTCTGGCCTCACCGCAGCCGTCCGCCGTGGGACTCGGGTTCGATCCCCGGC
>CAZXOC010000266.1:0-10321 GCA_964642165.1 uncultured Planctomycetaceae bacterium
GCACCCACTTGCCCAGGCGGAAAAAGTAGCTCGGCTCGCAGTACCGCGCCAGCGCCCGCCCGCTGATCGCGCTCTTGTAGTCGCTCTCGCGCGCGGCCGACTCGGTCACGAACTCCTCCTGGCCCTCGTCGTACCAGCCCTCGTACGTGCCCAGGTAGATCTCGTCCCGCTCGACCAGGCGCTGCACCAGCACCTGCACGCGCCGCTCGTGCCGCGCGTCGCTGGTCCGGATGAAGTCGTCGTGCGAGATGCCCAGGTCCTTCCAGAGCTGCTGGAAGTGCACGACGACCTCGTCGGCGAGCTGCTGGGGCGTCTTGCCCTTCTCGGCGGCGGCCTTGACGATCTTGATGCCGTGCTCGTCCGTGCCGGTCAGGAAGTGCACGTCCCGCCCGGCCGCGCGGTGGTACCGCGCCAGCACGTCGGCCGCGATCGTCGTGTACGAGTGCCCGATGTGCGGCACGTCGTTGACGTAGTAGATCGGTGTCGTAACGTAATACGTCTGGCTCATGGGCGTCGTCGCGTCCTCACAGTGTATCCGTAGCTTCCTTATCGGAAGCGGCGAAATCAAGACTCAAACGCAATCCGGGCGTGCCATCGGCCGATGAGGCGCAGGAGGAAACCCGCCGCCGACACGGATAGAATGGCGCAGCGGCGACCGAACCCACCGTGCCCGACTGGCGAGAAGGAGAGGACGATGACGGCCTTCCAACGAATGATCGTGTTGCTGGTGTGTGTGCCTTCGCTGGCGGGGGCGGCCCCGCCGCAGATCGCCGAGCGGCGTCTGGCCTTCGCCGAGGACCTCTACCAAAGCGGCGAGAAGGCCTTCGCCCTGCTGGAGTACCGGCGGTTCCTCTTCCACCACGGCGACCATCCGCAGGCCGTCCACGCCGCCATGACCGCCGCGCGGCTCTACGTCGCCTACGTGCACGACGTCGAGGCCGCCAAGCGAACCCTCACCGCCTTCGCCGCCGGCCGGCCCCGCACGCCGGGCGCCCTGCGCGCCAAGCAGTTCGCCGAGTTCCTCGAGGCCAACTCCGACTACGAGCGCAAGCCCCTGGTCCTGTTCGTCTCGGGGGCCGACGCGGAGCAGCGAGGGCAGTTCGCCGAGGCCGCCGTCTTCTACGGCGACCTCCACGCCAAGTACCCCAAGGCCCGACTGGCCGACGCGGCGCTGCTTCAGCGCGCCAAGCTGCTCGTGGAGCAGCTCCGCCGGCCGCAGGACGCCGCTACGGCGTGCCGGGCGCTGTTGCGCGGGTACCCCGGGAGCACCCACGCTCCGGAGGCGGCCTACACGTACGCCGTGGCCCTGGAGAAGCAGCACGGGGCCGCTCCCGCGACGCTCCAGGCCTACCGGGACGTGACGGTCACGTACCCGAGGACGGAGTCGGCCCGGCGCGCCGCGGACCGGCTCGAGCAGCTCCGCAAGGACCGCTTCGCCCTCCGGCGGCGGTACGAGAAGGCGTCCGTGCGGGCCTACAAGGTCCTCCACGAAGGCTACCTGGGCGGCTACCAGCAGTACGTGGTGCGTCTCACCGTGCCGAAGGACCTCTCGGAGCGGTCGCTGAAGGCCACGCTGGAGGACGCGCTGCTGGCGCACTACCAGAAGCGCAAGCGCCCGGACCACCCCGTTCTGGTCGAGGCCTACACCAGCTACCCCGACGCCCGGGAGGGCTCGGCCCGCTGGACGCAGGGACAGGCGCCGCAGTACACCGTCAAGAAGCGCGCGGGCAAGGACGTCCTCAAGGACGTGCTGATCGACATCCTCCGCAGGAAGATGTGACACGGCCCGGCCTTACGGCCGATCGCACTCCGCCGCGTAGAGAGGACTTCAATGCGGCCTCATTCCGCAAGCCGAAAGCCGCCTCGCTGTTCTTTGATGCGACCTTTCCCGGCAGTCAACCCGGGCCCCTTCCGATTCTCTCTCTCGCAGAGACTCCCGGCAATCCGGCCCCGGGCTAGCAGCAGCGTTGCCAATGCCCTGCAATACCCCTGGCGTCAATTGCCCTGTTGAATGCACCGCCGGTACTCATCCAGCATCACACGATAGCTTTCGGGCGGCATGCCGGCGAAAATACAGTTGGACGTGGAGAAGACGTACCGCTTGCCGATTCCTCCATGCCTCATGCAGTACTGCACCGACTCGCGGATCTTTCCCTCGTCGGTATCCTGCAGCATGCCGCATTCGACGTTGCCCATCAGCAGCCAGTCGGGGTAGTCCCGGCGGACCTTTTCGATGTCCATGTGCCCCTGCGGGTCGACCGACTGGTAGCCGTCGATGCCGGTCTTGTAGATCTGGGGGAGGATCTCTGTGAGACACCCGTCGGAGTGCAGGAGGATCTTGCGGCCCATGTCGTGTGCTGCCTGGACGATCTCGGCGAGGTAGGGCACGACGAACTCGCCGAAGTGAGCCGGCGAGATGAACGGCTGGTCGTTGAATCCGAAGTCGTAGGTCCCCACGAAGAAGTCCGCCCCGGCGTCCGCGAGCTGCTTGAGCAGGTCCTTGGCCCGGTCGCACTTGGCCCGCGCCTCGGCATGGAGTTCGTCGGGGCGCTCGTACAGTCTCACGACGAAGTCCATGATATCCCCGCCGGTCGGCATCCAGAACACGCCCTCGCCCTCGTACCCGGCCACCAGGGCTTTGGAGCCGACCTGCTCCTTGATCGTGCGGACCTCGTCCGGGTTGTACCCGCCGCGCACCGCCGCCCAGCCCAGTTCGTCGACCAGCCGATGGCAGACAGCGGCGTCGAACATCCAGATCGCGCGCTTGCGGTCGGCCTCGGTAGCGTACTCGGCCGAGCGGACGGGCTTCGGGTCCATGCCGAAGAACGGCCCCGGGATCTGAAACACCAGTTCCCACGTGGGCGGGTGGTCGGGCACTCCCCCGTCGAGCAGTACCTGCAATCGATCCCTGCCCGTCATGTGCGAGCTCCGTGATCGCTTCGGAAGAAGCCGCGGACCTTGTCCAGCGCCGCACAGATCGCCTCGACGTTCTCCAGCGGCACGCCGTCGTCGATCTCCGCCCTGAGCCACAATCCGCCCTCGGGCGAGCCGAGGGCCTCGACGGCCCGACGCACGTGGGCGTCGATGTCTGCCGGCGTGCAGAACGGGAACAACTGCCGGTCCAGGTCCAGGTCCACGCAGACCTTGCCCTTGCACGTGGCGACGAGATTGTCCAGGCCGTTGGCGCGAATCTGCGGGTTGATCACGTTGATGCCGCATTCGATCAGGTCCTGGATGATCGGGAAGATCTGGCCGTCCGAGTGCATGTACACGGAGAACCCCGCGTCGCGCACCGGGCCGTAGATGGCCCGATAGCATGGCTTGAGGTACTTGCGCCAGGCATCCGGGCCTATCGGCAGGGCCTTCTGCGTGCCGAGGTCGTCGCCGAAGTACAGAACTCGTCCGGGCTCGGCTCCGTCCGCCTGGAGCTTGGCGATCCGCAGGCGGGTCTGCCGGAGGTTGTACTCCAGCACGATGTCGATCAGTTGCTGCAGCTCGGGCGGCTCTTCGGCGAAGTCGATCATCAACTCCTCGAACCCGCGGAGGTCCTGCAATCGGAGGTACATGAACCCATGCGGCAGCCCGGCATCCTCGGTGGGCATGGTCAGTGTGCGCACGGCCTGGCGCGTGGGCACGGGGTGGCCCGTTACGATCGCCTCGCGCCCCGTGTGCACATTGCTCCACACGCAGCCCCACACGTCCACGTGCTCGCCGGCAACGTACGTCCCTCCGACCGCATCGTAATCGCGGTCTGCGTTCTGCTTGCCAAAGACCGCCGGGTAGCGCCGGATGATCGCGTCCAGCGCTTCGCGGTGCTTCATCCACGCCGACGGCAGGATCCCGACGCCCACCGGGACGTATTCCGGTCCGTCGAAATTCATGGCCTTGATGCGGTCGCTCACGTCCGGTCCTCGATGCGGCCGCCCCGCAGCGCCGGGGCGACACCGTGTCTTTATCCGACCTTTCCTCGTTGAGCTCTCTCCCCGCGACCACCGCAGGGCTTCGGCCATGATTGTATACGTCCCAGGGCTTCGGCCAAGCACAATCAGGCGTTTGAGAGATGGTGGAAGGGCTTGCAGCAGCCCGGAAGCCGGCACCACCGGCGCGGGAACAGGCTCGTCGGCACGGCGGCTCCCCGATCGCCTGCCCGCTGGAACCGCTCGTGCGCGCGGCGGCGTCTCTGTCCCGGCGGTCCGGCTCGGGGCGGCGCGAAGAAAACCGACCTCCGCGCGGCGAAGTGGGGTACACTACGTTGGAGACCGAGCGCCGCAGGAGCGGCGCGTGAGGCCCGGGGCGGCGGCAGGGGCTGCCTGTCCCGAGGCGATGACACCAACGGGAGACAAACCATGTCCGATCCGATGCCGCCAACCGGTGCTTCCCCGACGCTTCAGCCCGCGCAGGCCGTTCCCCCGGCCGGGCACGCGGGGCCGTCCACCGGGCCCCCCGGCGTGCCGCAACAGCCGCCCGGGGCCCCCTACCCCCGGAGAAAGCGAAGGTCCACCCTCCTGGTCGTCCTGCTGATCATGTGCGCCCTTGCGCTGGTGGTCTCGGTGGCCGTGAACCTGGCGTTCGTGTCGGACTTCGGCCTCGGCCTGGAGAGCGCCGGGGCCATGAAGAAGACGGTGACCCGTTCGGGCGAGCGCAGCCAGACCGTGGCCGTCTATGCCGTCGACGGCATCCTTCACGATCAGGCCGTCGCCAGGTTCCGGCAGTTCTACAACACCGTCGCGGGCGACGACGACGTCCAGGCGGTGGTGCTGCGGGTCAACAGCCCGGGCGGCGGGGTGACCGCCTCCGACCAGATCTGCGAGATGGTCAAGGACCTCCGCTCGGCCGGGAAGAAGGTCGTGGTCTCGATGGGCGCCGTCGCGGCCAGCGGGGGCTACTACATCTCGGCCCCGGCCGACGAGATCTACGCCGAGGCCACCACCGTTACCGGCAGCATCGGCGTGCTCGCCTGGTGGGTCGCCCTGAAGGGCACGCTGGACAAGATCGGGGCCGAGCCCGTCATCATCAAGTCCAGCCACGCCGAGGGATGGAAGGACGCGTGGGGCGGATTCGACCCGCCGCACGACTACCAGCGACAGCACATCCAGGACGTGCTGGACAAGATGCAGGAGCGGTTCGAGGAGGTGGTGCAGGCCGGTCGCGGCAAGCGGCTCAACCCCCAGCCCGCCAGCTACGAGATCCCCCCCAGCCGGGAGGGCGCCCAGCCCATTCGCCACAACGAGACCGAACCGTTCAACGGGAAGATCTACCTCGCCGAACGGGCCCTGGAGCTGGGCCTGATCGACCGGATCGGCTACCAGGACGCGGCGATCCAGCGGGCGGTGAAGCTGGCGGGCCTGGACGACGAGCGGGTCGTGCGGTACTCGCGGCGAAGGACCTTCATGGAGACGCTGATGGACAGCAGGACCGACGCGTCGTTCAAGCTGGATCGGCGTCTGCTCGAGAGCCTCCGGACGCCGCGCCTCATGATGCTCTGGCAGGTGGACTGAGGCCCGGCGCTGACGTGAGAGGTGACAGGACGGGCTACCGCCGCTGGGCCCTGGTGTGCTTGTGCGCGTCTGTGTCCGCCTCCGCGCCGCCCGCCGCGGCGCAGCGGACCGTCCCGGCCATCCACCGGCGCGTCGACCGAGCGGTCGAGGCGGCCAAGGCCTTCCTGCTCCGGCAGATCAACAAGGAGGGCATGCCTCCCGGCGAAGTCCCGCCGGGCGACCCCCGCTTCGGCGGCAAGACGGCCCTCTGCGCGCTGGCCCTGCTGACCGCGGGGGCCGACCCGGCCAGAGACAAGCCGCTGTCCCGCGCGCTGGCCTGGCTGGGCGACGCCAAGCTGCACGGCACGTACGCCGTGGCCGTGCGGGCCAACGCCTGGTCGCTGCTGCGCAAGCCCGACACGATGCCGCTGCTGCGGAAGGACACGGCCTGGCTGATCGACGCGATGAACCGCGACGGCGGGTACACCTACACCTCCTGCGGCGGGCAGCCCGGCGCGACCTGGGACAACTCCAACGCCCAGATGGCGCTGCTGGGCGTCTGGGCGGCGTCGAGGCGCGGCGTGGAAGTGCCCCTGGCCTACTGGCAGAAGGCCGAACGCTACTGGATCGACCAGCAGCAGCCCGACGGCGGCTGGGGCTACCGCGCCCTGCCCGGCGGAGCGCGGACGCGCACGTACGGGTCGATGACGGCCGCCGGACTCGCCAGCCTCTACATCTGCTTCGACAACCTCCACGCCCGCGACTTCATCCGCTGTGCCGCCGCCAGGGAACGCCCGCCCATCCGAAACGCCCTGGCCTGGCTCGCCCGCCGCTTCGCCGCCGACGAGAACCCCAACAAGGGCGTGGAGTGGTATTACTACTGGCTCTACGCCGCCGCGCGCGTGGGCCTGGCCAGCGGGCACAAGCACTTCGGCGCCCACGACTGGTACGCCGAGGGACGCAGGGAGCTGCTGGCCCGCCAGGGGCCCGACGGCAGTTGGGGCTACGGCGACCGCATCGCCGAAACGTCGTTCGCGTTGATGTTCCTCGCCCGCGGACGCCACCCCGTGCTGATGAACAAGCTGCGGTACCCGGGCAAGTGGAACGCCCGCCCCCGGGACGCGGCCAACCTGGCGCGATGGCTCGGCCGCACGTTCGAGCGACCGGTGAGCTGGCAGATCGTCAACCTCGACTCGCCGCTGGCCGACTGGCACGAGGCGCCCATCCTCTATCTCTCCGGCGCCGGGCCCATCGAGCTGACGGATCGCCAGATCGACAGCATCCGCACGTACGTCCACCAGGGCGGGATGGTCCTGTCCGAGGCGGCGTGCAACAGCGGCGACTTCATTCTCGACATGAACAAGGTCTACCGGCGGCTCTTTGCGGACTGCCCGCTGATCCGCCTGCCGGCGATCCACCCGATCTACTCCGCCCACTTCCCGCCGAGGACGGAGGCCTGGCTGTCGGGCGTGTCGAACGGCGTACGGCTGCTGGCCGTCCACTCGCCGCGCGAGCTGTCGCTGGCGATGCAGCTCGGGCCGCGCCAGAGCCAGATGCCCCTCTACGAGCTGCTGGCCAACATCTACATGTACGCGACGGACCGGGGCAGGCTGCGTCCGCGCGGCGTGCGGTGGTGGCCGGTCGCGGCGAAGCACCCGATCCGCGGAACGGTTCGCCTGGCGCGCCTCAAGCACGGCGGCAACTGCGACCCCGAGCCGCTGGCGTGGCGGCGACTCGCGATCCTGCTGAACAACCGCCATCGCGTGCGGCTGGAGGTCTCGCCCCTCCTCGAGATCGCCGCGCTGGACGCCGCGCGCCGGCCGCTGGCCCACCTGACCGGCACGGACGCCTTCGAGTTACGCGACGCCGACAGGCAGGCCCTGAAGCGGTACTTCCGCGCCGGCGGGACCCTCCTCGTCGACGCCGCGGGGGGATCGAAGCTCTTCTCCCGCACCGTCGAGCGAGAGATCTACCCGCTCGTGCCCGACGGCAAGCCCGGCGAGATGGCCCAGCAGCACCCGATCTACCTCGCCGGACCGTACCACCTGGAGAAGGTCCACTACCGCAGGGACTACGCCCTGACCCTCGGCCCGAACGACCGGACGCGCCCGCGCCTGCGCGTCGTGCTGGCGGGCGACCGGATCGCCGTGATCCACAGCCGCGAGGACCTCACGTGCGGCCTGCTCGGCACGCCGGCGTTCCGGGTGGCCGGCTACACGCCCGAGACGGCCGAGAAGCTCGTCACCAACATCCTCTTCCACTTCGCGGGCCTTCAGCCCGCCGGCGGCGGAGCGTCCTCGGGCCCGGCCGGGGCGCCCACCACCAGGAGCAGCGCACATGAGCGATAGAGGCAGCAGCGATTCCGCCTACCGACTGATCAGCCTGGCCCTGCTCGTGACGGACTGCTCCCTGCTGTGCGGGCTGGGGGCGGGCATGTTGGCCCTGTCGGGCGGCCTCGAGGGCGTCTACGCGGACATGGGCGTGGCGCTGCCCAAGCTGACGATCCTGATCCTGGCCGTCCCCCGGCCGGCCTACGTGGCCGCCGTCAGCCTGCTCGGGATCGCGCTGATCGGGAAGGAGGTGGCGATTCGCCACCTGGCGGTCCGGCTGTGGGTCAACCTCGCCGTGCTGGTGCTGCTCGTCATCGCGGCGGCGGTATGGGTCGCGGGGATGGTGATCCCCCTCATGCAGATCACGAGCTCGCTCCAGCGCTGATCGGCCCGACGAGGGACGCGCCGCCCCCCCGCCGCGCGGAGTCCGTCCGCGACGCTTGCGAAGCGGCGCCCCGCGGTGTAGGAACGGATCGAGCGCGTCACCGTCGCCGAAGCCGGACCGGCAAGGAACCGCCCCATGTACGCACACCTGGAGATCCCGCTCATCGCCGCGGCCGTCGTGCTGCTGGCCGCGCCGCTGCTGATGGCCAGGGACCGCGGCGTGACGAACACCTCCGCCAGCCCGCACGTCCGCCTGCGCAGCGTCGACCTGGACGACGTGAAGTGGACCGAGGGCTTCTGGGCCACCAAGTTCGCCCTGTGCCGCCGCGCCGTCATCCCGGCCGTGCACCGCGCCCTGAAGAACCCCCGCAACGCCGCCGTGCTGAGCAACTTCCGCGTCGCCGCGAAGCTCGAACAAGGAACGCACCGCGGCACGAACTGGGGCGACGGAGACTGCTACAAGTTCCTCGAGGCCTGCGCGCACGTCTACGCGGTCACCGGCGAGAAGAAGCTCGACCGCCTGATGGACGAGTGGATCGGCGTCATCGCCCGCGCCCAGGCACCCGACGGCTACCTCTCCACCAACATCCAACTGACGCCCAAGCGGCGCCTCGCCAACCCGCACCACCACGAGATGTACAACATGGGCCACCTGCTGACGGCCGCGTGCATCCACCACCGCGCGACCGGCAAGGACAGCTTCCTGAAGGTCGCCCGCAAGCTCGGCGACTACCTCTACCGGACGTTCCAGCCGCGGCCGGCGAAGCTCGCCCACTTCGGCTGGAACCCGTCGAACATCATGGGCCTGGCCGAGCTGTACCGCACGACGGGCGAGAAGCGCTACCTGGAGCTGGCGGGGATCTTCGTGGACATGCGCGGCTCGTCCCCGGGCGGAACGGATTTGACGCAGGACCGCGTCCCGCTGCGCGAGGAGACCATCGGCGTGGGCCACTGCGTCTGCGCGACGTACCTGTACTGCGGCGCCGCGGACGTCGTCGCCGAGACGGGGGACAAGCGGCTGGGGCGCGCCCTGGAGCGGATCCGGCAGGACGTGACCACGCGGCGGATGTACATCACCGGGGCGATCGGCTCGTTCCGGGGGGGCAAGAGCCCGCGCGGCGACAGCGTCCACGAGGCCTTCGGCGCCGCCTACGAGCTGCCCAGTCGCACCGCCTACAACGAGACGTGCTCCAACATCGGCAACGCGATGTGGCACTGGCGGATGCTCGCGCTGAGCGGCCAGGCCCCCTGTGCCGACGTGATGGAGCGGGTGCTCTACAACAGCGCCCTGTCGCCCCTGAGCATCGACGGCAAGGGCTTCTTCTACTGCAACCCCCTCGCCTGGGACGGCGTGAAGGAGGGGCCCTCCAAGCACCACACGGCCGCGCGATGGGGCATCCACCACTGCTTCTGCTGCCCGCCGCAGGTGGCGCGGACGCTGGCCAAGCTGCACGGCTGGGTCTACAGCGTCTCCGACGAGGGCGTCTGGGTGAACCTCTACGGCGGCAGCGTGCTCGACACGAAGCTGCCCGACGGCTCGCCCATCCGGCTCACGCAGCGGACGAGCTACCCCTGGGACGGACGCGTGCGCATCCGTCTGGATCGCGTGGGGAAACGCGACGTGGCCGTCATGCTCCGCATTCCCGCCTGGGCGGGCGGCGCGAGCGTGACGGTCAACGGCAAGGCGTCTCGCCCCGCGGCGAGGCCCGGCACGTACCTGCCGCTGAAACGCACGTGGCGCGCCGGCGACGTCATCGAGCTGAACCTGCCGATGCCGGTGCGCCTGATGGAGGCCCACCCCGCGGCGAAGGAGCAGCGCGGCTGCGTCGCCGTGATGCGCGGCCCGATCGTCTACTGCCTGGAGTCGCCCGACCTGCCGAAGGGCGTCGGCATCGACGAGGTGCGCATCCCCTCCGGCATCGAGCTGACGCCGCACCACGAGAAGGACCTGCTCGGGGGCGTGACGGTCCTGCGAGGCACGGCCGTGCGCGGCCGCGGCGAGCCCAAACCCGCGGCCGCGCCCGCGAAGGCCGACGGCTGGAAGGGCCTGCTGTACCGCGAGCGGAAGGCCACATCCGGCAAGCCCCCCGCGGGCAAGCCGGTGGACATCACGCTGATCCCCTACTACGC
>CAZXOC010000267.1:0-10304 GCA_964642165.1 uncultured Planctomycetaceae bacterium
AGGGCGCCGGCGGCGGTCGCGCGGACCTCCTTGTCGGCATTTCGGAGGAGGCGCTCGATGGCGGGGGCGGCCTCGTGCGCCGCCGGGCCGATGCGTCCCAGGGCACGCAGCGCCGCCAGGCGGACGGCGGGGGCCTTGTCCTCCAGGGAGCGAGCGAGGGCGGGCACGGCCTGCCGCGCGGCCGGGCCGACCTTCCCCAACGCAAAGGCCGCCGCTTCCCGCACAAACGGGTTGGGATCGCGAAGGGCCTTCGCCAGGGGCTCCGCGGCCTCGGGAGCCCGGGGACCGATCCCGCCCAGCGCCACCGCCGCCCCGACGCGCGTCGGCGGGTCCTTGTGGTCGAGCAGCCCGATCAGCTTGTCCTTCGCCGCGGCGGCGGGCGGGCCGATCTTCGCCAGCGCCCCGAACGCGCTGCCGCGCACCGCCTGGGCGTCGTCGCTCAGGGCCTCCAGGATCGCCGGCACGGCCGGCGCCGCCGCCGCGCCGATCTCGCCCAGGGCCTCCAACGCCAGCTTGCGTGTCCACGTGTCCTCGTCCCAGGACGCGACGATGAGGGCGGGCACGGCCCGGGCCGCCGCCGGGCCCAGCTTGCCCAGGCCCTTCGCGGCCATCCGCCGGACGAACCACTCCTTGTCCTTCAGCGCACGCCTGAGCGCCTCGAGGGCGGCCTCGCCCTTCGGGCGGACACCGCCCAACGCCTCGGCACAGCGGCCGCGCAGGTACCGGTCGTTGTGGCGCAGGTGCTCCAGCAGCGCCGCAGCAGCCGGCGCCGCCGGCGGGCCGATGGCCCCCAGCGCGCTGGCCGCGTGACGCCGCACGCGGATGTCGGCGTCCCTTCGGAGGGCGTCGAGCAGCGCCGGCACAGCGGGCGCGGCCGCCTCGCCCAGCGCCCCCAGCGCCTCAGCCGCCACGCACCGCACGCGGGGCGCCTCGTCCCTCAGCGCCGCGGTGAGTGCCGGCACGGCGGGGGCCGAGGCCGGCGCCATCTTGCACAGGGCCCACGCCGCCTCGTGGCGCGTGCGGGAGTCCTTGTCTCTCAGGGCCCGGGCCAGCGCCGGCACGGCCGCGGCGGCCTTCGGGCCGAGGGACCCGAGCGTCTCGGCCGCCTCCGCCCTCGTCGCAGGCGAATCGCTCCCGAGCCGGCGGACCAGCTCGGCGATCTCCGCGCGGCGCGGCTCCGTCTTGCCTTCGGCGCCGCCACCCGCGCACGCCAGCGCCAAGGCCCACATCGCTGCCGTCGAAGCCAGCATCCCTGCCGTCCTTCCTCCCCCACCGTCCCTGGCCTGGACCATCAGCGTACCACGACTCGCTCGCCGCCGGACAGCAGGGCTGCCTCGTAGGCGTTCATGACGTCGAGGGCGAACTCGAGGCTGCCTTGCTCGGCCGGTTTGCCGGCGAGGGCGCATTGGCAGAAGTACCGCATCTCCTCGTACATGCCCTGCGTCATGAGGGCCTTGTTCTCCAGCGTCGCCAGGCTGTTCTGCGGCTCCCAGACGACCGAGCCGCTGTCCGTGCCCGGCGGGGCGAAGTCCGTCGTGTGGGCGTAGTCGAGCGGGATGCCCCGGTGCATCGCCACACGCCGCCCGCCGCGGTCGACCGTCACATGGCGGTTCTCCGCGAAGAAGCTGTACCGCTCCGTCGCCCCGCGCATGCCGGCGGCCAGGTGAAGGTTGCCGATCGCGCCCGACGCGAGCTCCAGCACGCACGCCCCGCCGCCGTGCCGGCCGCGGATCGTCGTGACGGCCGACGCCGGCCCCCCCACCGCCAGCATCGCCGACAGCGGATGCACGCCGTTCAGCAGCCAGTTGTTCGTCCGCCGCTCGGCCAGCACCCGCTGCCCGTGCGTGGGGATCTCCATGGGGTACTCGGCGAGGACCGTCCTCAGCGCCCCGGCCTGGTCGGCGGCCAGCAGCTCCCGGGCCTTGCGGATGGCGGGCATGAAGGCCTTCTTGAAGCCGACGACCACCACGCGGTCGCCGCGACGCGCGATCATGTCGCGCACCTCGTTGGCGCGCACGGCCGGGGGCTTCTCCATCCACACGTGCAGCCCGGCCTCCAGGGCCTCGACCGTGAGCTTGGGGTGCAGCGACGCCGAGACGCTCAGGAACACCGCGTCGAGCCGCTCGCCGGCGTACATCTCGCGCGTGCTGCGGTAGACGCTCTCGACGCCGTACTCCCGGGCCGTCGGCCGGAGCAGCTCCTCGTTCACGTCGCACATCGCCCGGACCGTCACGGGCAGGTACGTCATGCACGGCAGCAGGTTGCGGTAGCAGTGCGAGCCGACGCCCACCACGCCGACGTTCAGCTTGCGGTCGAACTCCCGCCGGTAACTCATCAGGCGATCTCCGGAATCTCGCGATGAAGGAAGTCCAGGTCCTGCTTGGCGAAGTCTCCGCCGGCGCCCTCCTGCCGCAGCCGCCCGTGGGAGGGGTTCAGGCAGACAACGGGGCACCGCCCGGCGGCGAGCACGCGGCGGGTGACCTCGACGACGGGCCAGCTCGCCTCGGCGAGGGACGAGCGCCACGTCAGCCGGCGCTCCGGGTCGCCCTCCTCGTGCCGCCCGCCCTTCAGGTGCAGGTAGCCGGTCAGGTCCGCGAGCCGCTCGCACGCCTCCAGCGTGGGGAACGTGCCCGTCTGCCAGAGGTTCTGCACGTCCCAGGTGAAGCAGACCTCCCCGGGCCGGCCCAGCGCGGCGAAGAAGCCCGCCACGTCCCGGGGCGTGCGGAGGATGCAGCGGCCCACCTCGTTCTCGATCGTCGCGCGGAAGCCGGCGGCGGCGATGCGCTCGACGGCCTCGCCGTACATGTCGATCAGCCAGGGGCTCTCGGCCTGGAGGTACTCGGCGCACGTGCCATACGCCGCCCGGCTGGAGCCCGCCGCCGCCAGCAGGCGGATGAGCCGGGGCTGGAGGATGCGGGCGATCCGGACGGCCCGGTCCACGCGCCCGAGGTGGTCGGACTCGAAGCCCGCGCGGCCGGCGGCCTCCACGTCCCCGCCGAACAGGTGCGTGGAGAGGCAGTAGACCTCCAGGCCGCGCTGCCGGGCCATGTCGGCGACGCGGGCGGCCTCGGCGTCGCTCAAATCCATCACACGCTTGCCGAAGAGGGCGTCCTTCAGGTCCAGCAGCTCGATGCCCCACGCCACGTGGCGGTCCATCGCCTCGGGCAGATCCCTCGAGGCCATGGAGTTGAGCATGGTGACGCGAACCGTCGATGCCTGGGTCATACGTCCAGCCTGGCGTTGCCTCACGGGCGGAGCCGTCGTCACGCCGTTGCCGCCATCGGCAGGGCGACCCTCCCATAGCCGAGCGCGCCCGCGGACGCAAGGACGCGGCTCGCCCCCCCGGTGACTCGTGCGACGACCGGGAATCACTTCACGGGCACCAACTGCACCGCGTCGACGATCACGTACCCGTCGGTGCCCTCGTTGGAGATCACCAGGGCCGATTCCCTGTCCAACTCGAACGTGCCCAGCGGGACCAGTATGCCGTCGATCGGGGGCCTATCCCTCTGGTTGACGCGGATCGTCCTGGCGCCGCCGACGGCGTGGACGGTCACCGGCGTGTTGGTCGCCCGGTTCCCGAAGGCCACGTAGGCCAGGCGAACCTCGTACCTGCCCGGCTTCGCGCGGGCCAGCGAGAAGCGAACGGACTTGGCGCCCTTTCCGGTATTGCCGTCGTGCAGGTACCCCTCGCCCACGTACGGCTGGGACCAGGTCGAGTGCTTCCACGTGCCCGTCTGCTTCGCCTGGTCGCCGTCGAGTACGATGCCTTCGAGTTTCCGCGCGGCGGGGAGGGCGGCCTTGCCGGACCGTCGCGATCCGCCGGCCGGGCGGGCCAGGTGACGCTGGCAGCGCCGGGCGACCTCGACGAGGCGAGGCGGCTCGTCGTACACGCGGATCTCGCACAGGCCGCGGGCCTCGCCGACGACCACGCGAAGCTTGCTCGTCGTGATCCGCTCCAGGGCGATCACGTGGCGGCGGGCCCCGTTGTCGGCCCGTTCGAACTGTGTTCTCCACGTCCCGTCCCGCCACGCCTGGAGGGCGAACTGCCTCGCCGCCGTGCGGGCGGTCCGGAAGGTCAAGCGCACCACGTTGCAGGCGATGGGCTTGTCCCAGGCGAGCTGGATCCAGTGCGGCCCGGTCGCGCCGGGACGAGGCGACCACGCGTTGGGGGCCTTGCCGACGACGCGGTTCCAGCCGTTGATGACGTTCGCCGGCCCCATGCCGTCGGCCGAACTGGATGCGAGCACCGTGGCTCGGCGTGCCAGGTCTGCCTCGTCGCGGTTCGGCACGCCCATCAGGTAGCATCCGTCCTTGAGCAGGGCCTGCTGCAGCGCCTGGAGGTGGCCGCGGAAGACGCCGCGGGGGTCGGTGTCGTGGCGTCGCGCGATGGCCGCGGCCGTGCCGGCGGCCTGGCCGGTCATGCACATCGGACGCATCACCCGCGTGCCGCCCAGGGCCACGTGCGTCGCCGAATGGCATCGCCCGGCCATGAACAGGTTGCCGACGTTCTTCGAGTACAGCGTGCGGTAGGGGATGCTGGTTCGGACGCCCTGGAAGACGTGGATGCAGTCGTTGCCCCGGACCCAGTAGCCCTCGGGGTGGTGCACGTCGATGCCCCAGTCGGTGAAGCCGACGGTATCGCGGTGGACGATCCGCTCGTCGTAGTCCCGCTGGGACAGGATGTAGTCGCCGACCAGGCGGCGGCTCTCGCGGACGCCCGGGACGTAGTTCAGCCAGACCAGCTCCCGGTTGGCGTTCTTGCCGGCGGTGGCTGAGTTGTAGTTCTTGGCGTAGTTCCACAGGCCCAGGCTGATCCGCAGCAGCTCGTCGCGGATCGTCTCGGCATCCGTGATGGTGCTGAGCATCCCGCCGTATTCCACCCACCAGGCGTGATGGATCGCCCCGTCGGGGTTGTTGCCCGGGTTGCGCCCCTTGCCGCGGGAGGGGCCGTCGAAGCTGCCCGGCCGCGCGATCGTGCGGATGCGGCGGTGCGAGCCCAGCGGCTCGAAGTCTTCCGAACGGGTCCACTGGTGCGCCCACGCGGGGCAGGCGAACGGCACGGGGGCCGGGCGGGTCTTGAACACGGCCTTGTAGAGGCTGTTGCCCATCGTCCGGCGGCCCGCCTTGACGGGCGCGAGAGACTCGCCGAACTCCTCCCGCGCCTCCTGGCCCATGCGGAACTTCGCGCCCGCGTAATAGCCGATCCACCCGTGTCCGGTGCAGTCGATGAACAGCGGCGCGGCAAACGACAGCCGCTGCCCGCTGCGGACGTCCAGGGCGAGAACGGTCCCGATCGTGGCCTTGTCCGCCATCGCCACGCCGGTGGCGCGGGTGTTGAGGAACAGCGCCAGGCCCGGCTCGGCGCGGACGACGGCCTCCATCTTCCGCGGATCGGCCGAGTTGCTCCACGACTGGGGCGGGAACAGCTCCTCGGCCAAGCCGGTCACGTTGATCCGGTCCGGCGGCTTGCCCAGGTAGCCCATGGGCGGGACCTCGATCTCCGACGAGGCGTTGCCGCCCACCACGGGCCGATCCTGCACCAGCGCCACACGGCACCCGTGCCGCGCCGCCGCGATCGCCGCCCCCAGCCCCGCCGGGCCCGCGCCCACGACGACGACGTCGTATGTCCCCGCCGGCTTGACCGCCGCGCTGACGCCGCGGTACCGGAGTCGCTCGGCCGCCAGCTTGGCCGGGACGCCGCTCGGCTGGTACGAGCCCGACGCCAGCACCACCGCGTCGCAGCGACCCCACCAGCCGGTGAGATCGTGCAGGCGGACCTCGGTCCGTCCGGCCCGCAGCGCGAACGTGCCCCCGTCCACCCACTGCCACGCGTCGGTCTTCGCCTGGCCGAACACCACCTCCGACGCCCGGCCGCCCACCAGCACCTGGAACCGCCCGGGCGAGTGGCTGGGGTGCCAATCCCTGCACCGGACCCAGAGCCGATACCGCCCCGCCGCGGGGATCCTGGCCTGCGTGACGGCGTCGGCCACCGGCTTGCCCAACCCCGTCGCCAGCAGATACGGCGAGCCCATCACGTCGACGAATTGCGAGTCGTTGGACCACGTGCCCGTCGACTCGAACCCCTCGGCCTCGAACCACACCACCCGCTCGGCCCGCAGCCACGAGCACCCGGTCAGCAACACGGCCAGGAGGACGATCACTTCGATTCGCATGGCACACCTCAGGTACGGCGGGAGGTTCGCTGATTGTCGCGACGCTCCCGACGCAGTTGCGCCCACGGCCGCCGGGGGCATTCTCGACGATTCTATCGCGGTTCGAGAGACCGACAAGCTTCATGCTGGTTCCAGCAACAGGGCGTCGCGCCGCCGAGGGGCCGCGGCGCGGAGCATGCGGCCGCGCTCTCGGGGCCACGAGGAATGCAACCTCGCTGGAGACCGATGCGAGCTATCGGCTGGGCACAACTCGTCGTCGCGGCCTCTTGCGTGCTGGGCTGCCCTGCCCCGGGGTCGGGCGCGCCGCGCGTTCCCCGGGCGGCCTTCGCAGCGGCGGCCGACTGGACCTGCATGTGGTGGGCGTACGGCCTGCGAGACGACCGGAAGGTCTTCCGCATCCGGACGAGCCGCTACACCCTGGCGTTCGACTACGCCAGGTTCGACCTGACGCACCTGTCGCTGCCGCCGAGCGCGCCGGGGGAAGCGGCGGCATGGAAGCGAGGGCAGGACGCCTTGGGCAAGCCCGACGCCTCGCTGGCGTGTATCATCGAGGCCGACGGCAGGGAGTACCGCGCCGTCCCGCCCGCGCGCGTCGATACCCGGAACTGCCACCTCATCGAGAGCGGCAGGTTCTTCCAGCGGCGCTACCTGGAGGACCTCGCCTGGGCGCCGGGCGCGCCGAAGGTCGACAGCGGCCTGGAGATCGCCGCCTGGCCGGACCGCCTGATGCTGCTGCTTCGCGTCGCGCCCGCCAGGGCCATTCGACGTGGCGCGTTGCGCCTGGCGCTTCGCCTGGGCGGTCGCGCCCGCAAGCCGTCGGCCCCGAGGGGGCCGCTGCTCTTCCGCCTGCCGGTCGGAGACTGGCCGGCCGGGCAGGAGAAGGAGCTCGCCGTGGTCCTCCGCCCCGGCTCGAGGGGCATGGAGGCGATGCGGGCGGACACCGAGCCGCCTCCGCGGGAGGCGGTGACCGTCGCCGCCGGACAGATCGCGCCGGCGACCGCCGACGTGCCCGTGGCGTATGACAGGAAGCTCGGCTGGCACTACGTGGCGCTGCGCAACGACGTGCCGGACAACACCCCGGCCGGGAGGAACCGGCGCATCGAGCGTGTAGCCCTGACCATCACCAACCCGGCGGCGAGCCCGCGCCCCGTGCGGCTGTGCCTCGGCAAGACGAACACGTTCGGGATCGTGGGCCTCTCGGCGATGCTGCGCGACGCCGACGGTGATCCCACGGGCATCCCCGTCCAGGTCTCGAAGAACTGGCACAGGGGCCGCGCGCCCGGACGCTACCAGGGCCCGTGGACCCGCGCGTTGACGATGCTGACCGTGCCCGCAGGGACGACGCTGAAGCTCGAGTACACGTCCGTCAACGCCCTGTGGGGCGGCGTGCCGGCGGCGTCCCACGCCCAGCTCTGCCTGACCGGCTGGGGCAGCAACCAGCTCTGGCACGAGGCCGCCATCGGCTCCTGGGGCGAGAGCCTCTGCTTCGAGCCCGACCAGGGCCAGCGCGGCGGGGCCGTTCTCGACACCCGCCCGCTGATGGTCTGGTCCATGGGCAAGCGGCCGAAGCGCAAGTGGAGATGGACGCACAACGTCGGCGGGGCCGACTTCCTGGTCTACTACGACCGGCCCGGGCGCAAGCAGTGGCATTCGCGAATGAAGGCCCGGATCCGCCGCCACGGCCCGGTCCTGACCGAGGCGACGTACGCCGGGCAGACGCACGACGGCAAGATCGACCTGCGGTACACGGTCGGCCTCTACCGCACCGACGACCTCACGCGCGGCCTGTACCGCTTCCGCTGCGACGTTCGCCGGCCGGCCGCATTCGACCGCCTCGTGCTGTTCCAGTGCGGCGGCGACCACTACAGCTACACCGGCGAGCGGACGTTCGCGCGTGGCAGCGAGGCGGGCCTGATCGAGGAGTGGCCGACCACCTGGGGCGGCAACGTCTACCGCACAAAGCCCGTGGAGGCCCCCGGGCGCGTGCCGTGGTTCTCCATGCACCAGGCCGTCCGTCGGGAGAAGGACGCCGGGGCGTGGGCCAACCGGGGCATCGTCATCCGCCGCTGGGAGGCGAGGCTGGGCGGCCGGCCCGCCCGGCCGTGGTCCGCCGAGCGCGGGGCCAGGGTCCGCGGCAGGGACACGTCGCTGATCGACCTCCTCCCCCCGCCGGACGTGAGGGATCTGAAGGCGGGCGACTTCGTCGACGCCGTGGTCGAGCACGTCGTGATTCCGCAGTTCGCCGCGGACTACTACGGCCCGAACGCGAGCCTCCGGGCCGCCCTGAAGAGCGGCGCGAACACGTGGAAGATGGTCTTCCGCGAGGCGGTCGGCAACGACCTGAAGGTCGCCGTCGCCCGCGGGAAGCTCGTCCGCGTCCGCCCGACGATGATTCGCACGGCGGGCAACCGGGCCGAGTTCGCCGTCACCGGCGGGCTTGGTTACGTGCCCATCACCCTCACCGGCTTGTCGGACTACCGCCGGCCGATCCTCGAGATCCGCGACGGCGACGGGCCGTGGCGGCGCGTGGACCAGTCCGACCACGGCAGCGATTTCTGGCAGGCGGACTACGACGCGGCGGCGCGGACGTGGGACGTCACCTACTCGGTCCCGCTCGACACACCCGCCGACGCGCCGCGGAAGCGACGGTTCCGCTTCCGCCTGGGCGGCGAGGCGCCCCGCGGAGCGGCCTTGTCAGGGCCCGGAGACGGGATACAATCGTCGCGGACGCCCGTGACCCCGGGCGCGCCGGGATGGCCAGGAGTCGGTCTGCGGAACCCCCGCTGGGGAGGTTCCGCGCTGTTCGCCGGCCTGGAGTGGGAACTGGACTGAGGATCTCGAATGTGCGCGCGTCCCTCTCTTGAAGCGAAGGTGTACGTCGCCGGTGCCGGCAAGTCCTACTCGATGTTGGACCTGCTGGACCACTACGCGCAGCGCGGCACGATGCGGGTATCCGACCTGCATCTGAAGGTGGGCTGTCCGCCGGTCTATCGCGTGGACGGCCGGCTCGAGCGAATGGACGGGCCCGACCTGACACCCGACAACCTCGAGGCGATGACGCGGGCGCTGCTCAGCGAGGAGGAGTTCCAGGCGCTGCGGCAGGACCGGTCGGTGGACAGCTCGTACACGGCGGACACGATGCAGTTCCGCATCAACTGCTTCCGCGACAACGACGGGCTGGCGCTGGCCATCCGGGCCCTGGAGGGCTCCCCGCCGCCGGTCGAGGAGATCGGGTTCCCCAACGACGTCTGGAGGGACATCATCGACAGAGGCCACGGGCTGGTGCTCGTGACCGGCATCACCGGGGCGGGCAAGAGCACGACGATCGCCTCCCTGATCCACCGGATCGCGGCCCTGCGCCCGTGCCGGATCATCACGCTGGAGGCCCCGATCGAGTACCGCCTGAGGTCCGACAAGGCCATCATCTCCCAGCGCGAAGTGGGGCGCGACGTGGCGAGCTTCGAGCGGGGGCTGCGCGACTGCCTGCGCGAGGACCCGGACGTGATCTTCGTGGGAGAGATGCGAGCCCTCGACTCGGCCGCCTGGACCCTCACGGCCGCCGAGACGGGGCACCTGGTGTTCTCCACGCTCCACACGCGGGACGTCGCCGGGACCGTCACGCGGCTGCTGGACATGTTCCCGCCCGATCGGCAGGACGAGATCGCCACGCAGCTCTCGCTCGGCCTGTCGCACGTGATCTGCCAGAAGCTCGTGCCGCGCGCCGACGGAAACGGGCGCGTGGTGGCGATGGAGATCCTCAACAACACCTACGCCGTGAGCCATATCATCCGCACGAAGAAGGCGGAGCAGCTCTATACGCAGCTCCAGACCAGGACCCGGGACCTGCCCGACGAGCGAATGACGACGATGGAGCGCTCGTTGGCGGCCCTCGCCTCCCGGGGGGTCATCTCCCCCGCGGACGCCGAGCGGGCCGCCAACGACGTCACGGCCTTCCTCGATGAGCTCCAGCGCGTCGGCCTGTAGCCGCCGCAGGAAGCACAGTCCCGCCCTGCCCCCGAGCAGAGCCCACGTCGGCCGGCCTAGCCCGCTGTCTGCGCGGCGCGCTCCTTCAACTCCGCGATCCGGTCGCGCAGGCGGGCGGCCTTCTCGAACTCCAGGTCCTTGGCG
>CAZXOC010000268.1:0-5204 GCA_964642165.1 uncultured Planctomycetaceae bacterium
GAGGGAGGAGACAAATGCGTTCTGCTAGAGCAACCTGTGTCGTCTTGGCTGCCCTTCTGTTGACGGGGCTCTCGTCACCGGCCTTGGCGGGAACCATCCGGCACGACGTCCCCGAGCGGATTCCCGAGTTGCTCGGCCGCTTCTACCCCAACGTCGGGCTGGTCGACAGCACATTCCCCCAGGGCGACGTAACGCCTTCGATCATCGGCTCCGGGACGCTGATTGCGCGCGACTGGGTGTTGACGGCGGCTCACGTCATCGATTGGGCCGAGGATCCCCCGGAGGTCACGTTCGGTAGGAAGACCTACACGGCGGACCTGTGGGTTTCTCATCCGCTGTTCAACCCCGATGACCTGCCGGCCCTGGGCGTCAACCCGCTGGACGGCTACGACATCGGCCTGATCCACCTCGATTCGCCGGTGAAGCGCATCCGCCCGGCAACGCTCTATCGGGGCGATGGGGAACTAGGCCACACGGCCACGATCGCCGGATTCGGCCTGCACGGCAACGGCCTCGACGGCGAGGTCCTTGAGTCGGAGTGGGATGGCAAGCGGCGCGCGGGCATGAACACACTGGACAGCGTCTACGGGGAAGACCCCGAGACCGGGCGGATCATCCTAATCGACTTCGACAGCCCCGGGCATCCGGAAGAGAGCACGCTGGGTTCGCCCAAGCCGCTGCCCCTGGAGTACTGCCCCGCCCGCGGCGACAGCGGCGGTCCCCTGTTTGTCGGCAGGCGCCTGGTCGGTGTCACCTCGTTCCTGTGGCCCCGGTTGGACAGCACCTACGACTCCGACTACGGCGACCAAGCCGGGTTCATGCGCATTGCCCAGCCCGAACTGCTCAGTTGGATCGACGCGACCGTCCAGGGGGCGGAGGGCCCGACCGGCCCGTGGCATGGCCACGGCCCGGGCGACGGCTGCTGGTCTTCTGGCGACGCGACGGACCTGGACATCCTCGCTGCGGAGCGGGCCGCCCCGACGTTCCTGTCGGTGCCCGAGCCCGCGACGATCGGCCTGCTCGCCCTCGGCGCGTTGGCGATCGTCAGGCGCAGACGTCGGTAGGCCCAGGGCCACAGCGCGCGACAACAAGATAGACTCATGGCGGGCGGTCGGCAGCAAGCCGGCCGCCCGCGAGCATTCCCGGCAGCACCGCGTCTCCCGCGATGCTGCCTTCGTGCCACCCCGATCCGGGCTGACAGCGCCGGCTCGACGGGCCTCCGCCGGCATAGCGGAGCCAGGGCGACGCCGCCCGCCTCGTGACTCCCACCGGCCGACGGGCCCAGCCGAGGGGCTTCTACGCACGCGAGGCTGCGTTCAGCGACGCCATCGGGAAGGGGAACGGGAGAGGCGTCGAGTGCCGGCAATGGCCCCTGACTACGGATGCCGCTCCCTCCGGGGAATGATGCAGGCTACGGGTCGAGAGTCGCCCCGCGTCGCAGGCACCTGGGCGGGCGTGCCGGGTTAAGGCCGCGCGGCATCGCCGGCGCGGCCTTCGACGCCGCTCCAAGCCGGCCGCGACCGGCCCGGCCTGCCACGGGCCTGCCCGCCACGACCTGTTCCGTCGCCGCCAGGCTCGGAATTCTCGGCGCGTGGGTTCGTTTCGGCGGCTGGCGATTCGGGCGCCTCGGCCTCCGTACGCTGCCTTGCCTCGCGATCGTCCACCCCTCCCGAGTGCTCGCCGGCCGGCGGTCCTTGCCCAGGTTGCCATCCCCGGAATTCCCGGGGGTTGGCTTCGTTCCGCCGTGTGGGCTGGCTCCGGTGGGGAACAGGCGGTGCGGCCGGGTGGCTCGCCGGCGATGGCCCAGCCCCCCGAGGGCCTACCAGCCAGCCGTGACCCCTGCAGGGATGCCAGTCCGGCTCGCGCAGATCGGCCTGCGTCCTGGACAGCCCTTCGCGGAGCGGCGCGGGGCTCAGGGACGACTTGATGGACCAAGCGATGGCCGCCACGGCACTGACCCTCGGCGAGGCGAAGTCTGCCCCCTCCACGCATCATAGGAGTCTTCGCCCGCCCGCCCCGCGGCGGCCAAGATCTTGTGGCTGTCGACGCGGCGCACAGACCCGGTCATTGTGCCGAACGGCGGCTGCGAACTCCGCCGCCACGCGGTGCCGCGCCACGAGTTGAGCGAGGTATCCCTCGACTGCGTCCAGAGGGTTCGGGTCCGCGACGATCTCCCCAGCGAAGTCGCCATGGCCTGCGTCCGCCGCCGTGTGCCCCACGGCGAGCACGACGTCCGATAGGCCACCGCAGATCGAGAACGGCGCCGGATACCCTCCCCTCGCGCGCCGCCACGAGACGGCGAAGTGCGCGCCGTTGGGCTCGCCCGGCCCAACGGCGCGAACAGTGCGGCAGCGCCAAGCTCCGCCGGCGCGGCGCCGGCGGCGGGCAGCAACCCCCCGCCCTGCCGCACCGCACCAATCACCTTCCTCCTTCCGCCCCCCCCCGAGCGCCGGCCTGGTCGAGGGCGGCGGGCAGCGCCGCCTTCCGCGCCCCCGCCGGCGTTCGGGGCGCAGCAAACGGGCGGCTCCGCATCCTGCGGAGCCGCCCGCTTCACTCGAAGGGGTAGTCTGTCTCTAGGAGCGTCGGCGACGGATCAGCGCCACCAGGCCGCCCAAGCTCAGCAGCGCCAACGTGCCGGGCTCGGGAACGAACAGCGTGGTCTCGTCGGAGTCGCTGGCGCCGCCGCCAGTGACGGTCAGCATGAGTCGGTACTCGTAGATGGTCGGATCGGGAACGCCGGCGCCATACGGGCCCGGCAGGTCGTCGACGGCGATGCCCAGGGCGTCAGCGATCGCCAGGATCGACACCTCCGGCGTGGGGCCGCTCACCGCCAGGGACATGAAGTCCCCGCCCGCCGCCGCCGGCGGGGCGATCAACCAGTCGTACGTGTCGATCGTTCCGGTGCTGCCGGTGCCGTCGAGCGCGATCGTCCGGGCGGGGTTGTTCCAACCGTGGGGCGTCATCGGCCAGTCGTCCTCGACGTAACCGTCGGGCCCGCCGCCGGCATTGGCCGTTACCTCACCCGTAGGACCGAATGAGAGCGTGACGAAGTCCTGATCTGTGACGGTCTGAGTGGGACCCCCGGGCGCGCCGAACTGCGGACGAGCACTCACCGTGCCCGCAGCATCCGGCGTGACCGTGAAGCGAAGGACCGTCAACTCGGCGCCCGCCGCCATCTCGAGCGTCTTGTCCGTGTCAAAGGTCGAGACGTCCAAGTCCACGGGGTCGTTCATCTTCTTGAACGCGAACTGGGGGCCCTCGTTGGGGTGACCCAAGACCTGCGTGTCGAACTCGAGGTGGGGGTACAGGGTCAGGAAAAGCGGCGGCACAGGGCCCGCGTCGACGCCGCCCCCGACTCCGGGAACATTGTAGAACTCCCCGCTCGTGAGCGAGACCACCGCGTCCATCACGCGCCAGTCCCAGGCATCGGCGTCGTTGGTGATCTTCAGGTCATAGCAGTCGTACGCCGGGCTGAACGGCGCTTCGTACAATGAATTGTCAGGAATATCCACTGGGACGAGCTTGGTAACCATCTCCGCTTGAGCAGCGCCGCCCAGAAGGAGCAAGGCCACCACGGCACCCACAACACAGACACGAGCATGGCTTGACATTTCTTCTCTCCCTTCGAGTGATCTGTTAAACATCGTTCAGCATCTCCTCTCTTGGGCGCAAAGCCCTCGTCGTCCCCGACGATTAAACACTCCCGCCGGGGCATGTCCTGCCTGCACCTTATTCTAATCTACCCATAATCCGAGTCCCTGTCAACCGCAAAGTTCTCGAATGAGAGGAGCGGTTCTGTGTCGGCTCGCTCGTGTCTCTTCAGCGACGTCTCCTGCGGGCCAGGAGACCCGCTGCCCCGAGGCCCAGCAGGAGCATCGTCGTCGGCTCGGGCGTGTACTCCTCCCGGAAGAAGCCCAGCATGGCGCCCAGATCGATCGAATCGACGGTCCCGTCGCCGCTGCCGCCGTTGTTGATGTCGCCCTGGTCGTAGGTACCCGGCTCGCGGAAGTAGCCGAGCATGATGCCCAGGTCGATCGAGTCCGTCTTGCTGTCCAGGTTCAGGTCGCCGGTAATGGTCGGGCGGATGAGAATGTGCTGGCCGCCGTTCTCGTCGCTGGCCTGATCGGTAATGGCGACGACGGCATTGGTATGGAGCTCGGAGTCGAAGATGCCCTCCGCACCGCCGGTGCTGCGGCCCTCGTTGATCATGCCCAGCAGCGCCTGCTCGGCCGCACCCAGGTCCGCGGCGTAGATCCGCACCGCGTGGTACAGGCCCGAGTCGGTCGGGCTGTTGAGGTCGAACGCCTGCGTGCCCGCCTGGGCGAAGTCCACGTTCAGCCCGGCGAGGTCCTGGGCCCCGGCCAGCGCGATCCCGACGTCCGGGTCCTTCACCACGACGCTGACGTTGGCGACGGCGGGCGCGGTGGGCGTGGCGGGCTCGCCCATGTTGTTGGCCACGGTGGACACACCGTCCTCGGCGTTGAGCTCCGTCGGCCGATCGGCGACGACGTTGCCGCCGTCGTTGCCCGCCACCGTCGTCGTCTGCGTCACCACGCGGGTGACCAGGGCCGGCTCGTACACGGGCTTGACGCCATAGCCGAAGTCGACCGTGGGCCCTTCGTACAGGTCGTTGTGATCGGGGTCGGGCAGCACCGAGAAGCAATCCCGGGGCTCGTACCAATTCCCGTCGAGGTCCCCGCTGGTGTTGATGTCGATGGTGCCGCTGCCGCCGTGGGCATCGTACGTACCCGTGGCGATGAGCGTGTCGGCGTCCCAGGCGAGGCTGTCGCCGGTGGGCCGATCCCAGGTGCCGTCACGGACGCCGATGCCGAGCAGGACGGCCTGGTCGCGCGTCGCGTTGTTCTCGCCTACCCCGGCGTAGCTGACCGGCTGCAAGCCGAGGATGCCGACGCCCGCCGTCCCATCGTACCGGATGCCGTAGTTGTTCGGGTCCGAACGGTCGCCGAAGAACCCGACGTCGATCACCCCGTCAGCGCCTTCCGTGTCCCACTGCCCTCCCGGAGCCGCGTTGAGCGAGTCGGTGACCTCGTAGTCGCCCGTCCCGACCACCTCCATGAGGACGAAGTCCAGGAAGCCCAGGTCGTCCGTTTCGATGCCGACCCCCGCGCTGCTCCAGAGCCGGGCACGAACCTCCCAATCCCCGGCGTTACCGCCCGGATCCGTGATCACCGTAATGACGGCCG
>CAZXOC010000268.1:5304-10286 GCA_964642165.1 uncultured Planctomycetaceae bacterium
ACCTCCCAATCCCCGGCGTTACCGCCCGGATCCGTGATCACCGTAATGACGGCCGTGTTCTCCCCAGCCGACGCGCCCGCGGTGAATCCGAGAGCAACCGCCAGAGCCACCGAGATCAAGAGTCTGGTACGCATGGTCATCGTCTCCTGTCTTCCTGCTCCAAGAGATGTGCTAGCCTCGCCTCTTGTCCATCCGTCACATGCAGACGTGGGCAGAGCAACGACACTCCTGCCTCCAAACACTGAGCGGAGATCGTAGGCAGTACGGCCTGTTGCCGACTCTCCTGTTTGCTACCGACTCCTATGATCATCCATTCTACAGCCAATTCTCATTCTGTCAAGCTATTGCCGCAAGTTTTCCGGGGGGATGGGCTTTTTTCTGGCCGCCCGTCCGACCCGGGAAAACCGCGAAAAACCGGCTATTCCTCACGCCTCTCTTCGGCGCCGGAGCAGGACGCCCGCCGCCCCGACGGCCAGCAGGGCCAGCGTCGCCGGCTCGGGAACGCCCCCGCCGCCGCCGCCGTAGCTCTGGCCCACGTGCTGCTTCAGGGCGATGTAGTCGAGGTAATTGACCTCGCCGTCGTAGTTGGAGTCGCCGTCCGGCCAGTAGCCGGCGCCGCCGAAGGCGCCCCGCAGGGCCAGGAAGTCCTCGCGATTCACCTCGTCGTCGAGGTTGGTGTCGCCGGGGATGGCCACGCGGACGAGCACCTCGCCCTCGGCGTCGGCGTGCAGGCCGATCGCCCGGTCGGGCGCGGGCAGCGCCGAGCTGGTGATTCCCGTGGCGCCGTCCCAGGCGCCGTCGTTGTAAGCCGAACGAACAGCGTCGGTTAGATCGGCCACGGAGCCCCGCTTGACCCGCACGCTGCCCAGGGCGATATCCAGCAGGCCGTTGCCCTGGACCAGCAGGTGCTCGCAGTCGCTGGCCGCCGTGCCCAGCTCCAGCCTGCCCTCGACCGTGACCCGCGACATGTCCGTGAAGCCGCCGGCCTTCAGCGTCGCGCCGTCGGCCACCGTGATGTCGCCCAACGCGCCGCTTCGCCCCGTCAGGATGCCGATCTCCGTCTCGCTCAGGACCCGGTCATACACGCGGACCTCGTCGATCAGCCCCTGCCAGAAGCCCTTCCCGCCGTCGCCGACGGTGAAGAACTGCGCGCCGGTGAGCACACCGGTGGTCGTGCTCATGGGCTCGGTGGCCGTGTCCAGGACGCCGTTGATGTAGAGCTTGACGCCCTCGCCGTCCTTCCACGTCAACGTCAGGTGCTGCCAGTCGGTGGTCTGGACGTTGGCGGCCGACTCATACTGCTCGGACCCCGCATTCGTGTCCATCAGCCCGATCTTGATCACGTCCCTGTCGCCGTCGCCGCCGTCGCTGTCGTAGCGCAGGCCCCAGCGGTCCTGCTCGCCGCTGTCGACGCACTCCCAGATGCCTCGATCCACGTCGGTCGCGACGGACTTGACCCACATCGCGAAGGTGGCCTCGGCGAGGCCGTTGATGTAGTTCCCGGCATCGTCATCGATCACGTAGTCGTCGCCGTCGAAGATGAGGGCGCCGCCGATCTGGCCGCTGGACGTCCAGGTCGTGCCGGTGATGGCCCCGTCGTGTCCGCCGGCGGGGTCGGCCGCCGTGGTCTCGCCCGGGCCGTCCTCGAAGCCGTAATACGTCAGCAGGCCGGCGGTCGGCGGATTCTCGGACGTCAGGGTCGTGCCCGTGATGATCGTGCTGCCGAGGTCCGTCACGCCGGTCGCGGCGCGGACCATGCCGACGTTGTGGATGGCGCCGGTGTAGGCCTTCGTGGCGTCGAACTCCAGCGTGCCGCCCTCGTGGACGGTCGCGTTGTTGAAGGTCAGGTCGCCGCCGGTCAGCCGCAGCGTGCCGTCCACGGCCACCGCGTCCGTGCCGACCGACGCGCCGGGGCTCACCTCGGCGGCGGCGCCGGCGGCCACCGACAGCCTCTGGCTCACGGACGCCTTGTTGTTGCTGTTGAAGGTGAACGCCCCGTCGATGGTGAGCACGTCGGCCGAGACGCCGCCCGCGGCGCCCAGGTCGATGCTGGCCGCGGCGCCGCCGACGTTCAGCGAGCCGAACGAGGCGGTCGTCCCGTCGCCCAGCAGCGTGCCGCGGACGGTGCCGTACGCGGCGTGGACCGTCGCGGCGCTGCCCAGGTCGACCGTGCCGGCCTGGTTCACCGTCAGGCGGTGGGTCGTGCTCCCGCCGGAGCCGAGCTCCAGCGAGCCGGTGACGCCCACCGACCCGGCGTTGAGGAAGCCGCCGAGCTTCAGCGCCGCGTTGGCGTCCACGCGGATGTCGCCGGACGTCAGGAACGGCGCGTTGCCGTCGAAGATCACGTCGCCTCCCTCGACGCTCCAGCCCAGCCGCGCCCGCGCCCCGCCGGCCGTCTCGTGCATCGCGTACACCAGCGTGTGCAGCCCTTCGGCCAGCACGACGCCGCCGGACACCGTCTGCGGGGCGTGGTCGCCGTCGTTGTCGATGACCATCTCGCCGTCGATCCACAGGATGGTGCCGTCGTCGCTCTCGGACCAGAACTCGAACCGCCCGGCCTCGTCGGCGCCGACGTCCAGCTCGGCCGTCCAGCGGATGGTGAAGTAGTCCTCCCCGACCCAGTCCGGGTCGCTCGCGGCGAAGTTGAAGGACGCGTCGTTCATGAAGTCGATCGTCGCGTCGGTCCGCGTGAAGTTGGGGTCGCCCAGCGCGTCGAAGTCGACGTTCTTGACGATGTCGCCCAAGTTGGCGTCCTGCCAGTACTCGCCCTGGAAGCCGCCGCTGAGGATCTGGACGTCCTCCCGCGGCGCGCTGCTGCCGACCACCGTGCCGCTGAGGTCCGCCGTGCCGCTGGCGACGTGCAGCATGCCGTCGCTGAACATCGTCCCGCCCAGCGTCACCGTCGCGGCGGCGTCGGGCGCGATCTCCAGCGTGCCGCCCGGGCCGATCGCGGTGTCCGTCACCACGAGGTGGCTCTTGTCGATCACCGCGGTGCCGCCGGCGATGGTCAGCGTCTGGATGTTGTCGTGCGTGAACGTCCCCGGGCCGGGCAGGTCGCTGGTGAACTGCACGCGCCCGCTCTCGACCACGGCGTGGTACGTCGTCGTGCCGCTGTCGTTCATGGTCGTGGCGTCCACGCCGCTTCGCAGGTTGAGGGCGCCGCCCAGCCGCAGCGTCGGCAGCTCGCCGCCGATGCTCTTCAGCATCGGGGCCAGCGGATAGGGCGTCCCCGTATCGGGGTCCTCGACGCCCAGCGTCAACTGCCGCAGCTCGAAGCTATCCCGCGTGGTGCCGATCTTGACGCGCCCGAAGAGGCCCGCGCCGGACTCGAAGACGAACTCGTCGGCGTTGAAGCCGTCGCCCACCTCGTGGGCGTTGTTCGCGTCGCGCCAGGCCGCGTCGGGCAACTGGCCCTGGTCGCCGTACCAGCTCAGGCTGCCGGCGGCGACGACGTACATGCCCTCGAGGTGCTTGTTGGCGATGACCGGGCTCTTGCCGCTGGCGATCCAGTCGCCGGCGGTGGCGCCCAGGGCGCTGGAGTCCGTGCCGTTGTGGATCAGGCCCAGGTCGCCGGACTCGATGGTCCAGTCGTACTTCGCGCCCTGGGTGGGGTCGTCGCCGTAGAGCGTGGTGCGCCCGCTGTAGAGGTCGCCCGCCCCGGTCTTGCGGATGTGGGCGATCGGGTGCAGCAGCGTGTTGCTGTCCACCGGATCGGGAACGGTCGGGGAGACGATCTGCTGGAGGTTCTCGGCCGCCCCGGCGCTGTACCGCATGCCGAAGAAGCCGTTGCCGGCGTCGCCGACCTCGATGACGTACGGGGTGCCCGGCGTGGACTCGCCTCGCAGGTCGAAGACCTCGCCGGAGTTGCTGTGGACGGCGGAGGTGCCGGGGTTGGCGGTCTCGACGATCTTGACCGTGGCGCCCGGGTACATCACGCCGATCTGCTTCTCGGGGTTGCCGTCCCAGGCGATCTCGACGGTGGCGCCTGCGGGCAGGAGGAACGGCCGACCGGCCGAGCCGGCGTCCACGCGGGCCTTGATCGTGCCGCCGTCGGCGATCTCGACCATGCCGCCGCCGGTGATGATGTTGCCGGTCAGGCCGCCCAGGTCGATCGTCCCGCCGCCGGTGAACTGCGCGGGGGCATCGAAGCTGCCCGCCAAGTCCACCCCGGCGTTCGGCTCGGTCATCGTGAGGGTCTGTCCGGCCGGGACGTTCAGCGTCCCGGCGAGCCGCACCACGCCGTCCCAGGCGCTGCCGGCTTGGAGATCAACCGTCGCCCCTTCGTAGATGTCCAGCGTCTTGCTGCCACCCAGGACCGAGGCCTCCGGCAGGACGAGCGTGCCGGCCGTCACGACCGTCTCGCCCGGCGTGCCCAGGCCGTCCATGTCGCTGCCGTACGCGTTCTGGGACGCGCCCGCCACGCCCGGGGTGCCCAGGATCGCCGTGTCCGTGCCGATCTTGATCATGTTGGCGTCGAGGCGGACGAAGCCGCCGTCGGCGTACGTCGTCGCGCCGTCGGCGTCGCTGCCGATGACGTAGTCCCCGTCTTGCCAGATGGTCTGGATGGCCAGGGCCCCCAGCTCCCCGCCCGTGTTGACCACGCTGCCGCCTTCGCTGCGGATGTTGTCCTGTCGGGCCGCCGTGCTGTTCAGGTCCAGCACGCCGCCCTCGTAGACCGTGATCCACCGCCCGGAGAGCGGGTCGACCAGCTGGAACGGCGTCCTGCCGGCGCCGTAGGTCACCGGCATGTAGATGTTCACGTCACCCGTGACGGTGTTGTTGGCGGCCACCACGGCCGAGCCCATCGGGATGGGATCGTTGTAGGCATCCCAGCCGAAGTCCACGCTCGTCGGGCCGTCGTGGTCCTCCAGGGTGTCCTGGATTTCGATTTCGGCCCCGCCGCCGCCCAAGTAGTAGTGGCGCTCCACCCCGTCGGTGCCGGGGATGAGGTTGCCGGCGAAGACCACGTTCTCGCGGGCGCC
>CAZXOC010000269.1:0-10235 GCA_964642165.1 uncultured Planctomycetaceae bacterium
TCGGACGGCCCGGAGCCGGCGTTCTGGAAGGCGGGTGAGGAACGCGTCCCTGGCGATCGTGGCAGGGCGCTGTCCCCGCAGCCCACTCGGTCAACGGAGGAGCAGGCCGAGAAGCCGGCCGGACAACTCCGGCCGGAGGCCGACCCTGTGCCGGAGGGGTCCGACGACCCCCGAACGGACGCATGCCCACCGCATCCCGAGGAGACCCCCGAATGCCTGTCGCGCATTTCGCTTGACGTCATCGCTGGCCCTTGCGCCTTACCCGTGTGCGGCAAACGTGGTAGAATGATCGCATTGTCCAGGCGAGTACGGCGCGCTGTCGGGGCCAGTTGAGACGCTACCGTCTCCAGCTCCCGCAGTTGTGAGATGTACCCGCAGGAGGAGTTCATGCGGCGTCTGCCTTATACCCCAACCCGCGATGCCACGGCGGCGTTCGAATCGCTGGAGCCGCGGCTCCTGCTGGACGGCGAGCCCATCATCAGCGAGTTCATGGCCGTCAACCGCGCCGGGCTGCAGGACTTCGAGTCGGACCGCCCGGACTGGCTCGAGATCCACAACCCCGGCAGCGAGGCCGTCGATCTGACCGACTGGAAGCTCCGGGACGACAACAACGAGTGGCTGTTCCCGGCGATGTCCCTCGGGCCGGGCGAGTACCGCGTGATCTTCGCGTCCGGCAAGAACCGGCGAGATCCGGCGGGCGAGCTGCACACCAACTTCAGCCTGAAGGGCACGGGGGAGCGTCTCGGCCTGCTCGACGACCTGGGCACGGTCGTCCACGAGTACGACGACTACCCCCCGCAGGTGGCGGACATCTCCTATGGCATCGCCCAGGACGTCGAGGCGACGCCGTTCGTTTCGGCCGGTGACGAGGCGAGGTACCTGGTCCCCGGCGACGATCCGGGCGACTGGCGAGCGGTCGGCTTCGACGACGGCGCGTGGAAGACGGGCAAGACGGCCCTGGGCTTCTCGGACACCGTGCCCGGCTTCGCCGTGTGGAACTACAAGGCGAGCGTCAGCGTCGGCCACCTGAGCACCGCGCTGCAGGTCGTCGAAAGCCCGGGGATGCAGACGGGCGCCTGGTCGGAGAACCGCGGCGTCATCAACTACTGGAACAGCGACAACCACGGGCACTACGCCGCCGGCGAGGTCGACCTGCCGGGCTTCTTCGGCGCGATGGACGACTTCGCGGTGGAGGCGACGGGGTTCGTGACGATCCCCTCGGCCGGGGCGTGGTCCTTCGGCGTCAACAGCGACGACGGCTTCCAGCTCACCATCCGGGACACCGTGACGACGACCGTCGTGGACTCGGACACGCCGGCGGGCGGCGACACGATCTCGTTCGGCAACCCGCGGGGCTCGGGCGACACGATCGGCGTCTTCGACGTGCCCGAGGCGGGGGTCTACGAGGTGCGGCTGGTGTACTACGAACGGGGCGGCGGCGCGGAGGTGGAGCTGTTCGCCGCCCAGGGCGCCCACACGGCGTTCAACGCCGCGTTCGACCTGGTCGGCGACACGGCCAGCGGCGGGCTGGCCGTCTTCAGTGAGCCGGTGTCCGGCGGCACGGGCGGCTCGTCCCTCTCCGGCCTCATCCGGACGGACGTCGAGGACGACATGAAGGACGTCAACGCGTCGATGTTCGTCCGCATGCCGTTCTCGGTGGCCGATCCGTCCGTCCTGGAGTCCCTGACGCTCCGGATGAAGTACGACGACGGCTACGTCGCCTACCTGAACGGGACGCCGATCGCCTCGAAGAACGCCCCGGGCGCGGCGACCTGGAGCTCGAGCGCGACCGACGAGCGCACCGACGCCCAGGCCGGGGCCTGGGAGAACGTGGCCGTCTCGGCGTACCTGCACCTGCTGCACGCCGACGACGGCGCCGGGCCCGCGGACAACGTCCTGGCAATCCACGCCATGAACTGCGCCGACGACGACGGGGACTTCCTGGTGCAGCCGGAGCTGCTCGAGATCCGCTACCTGGGGCTGGGCGAGCACTTCTTCGCTGGCGCCACGCCGGGCGACGTGAACAGCGAGGAGTACTGGCTGCGCGTGGAGGACACGAAGTTCTCCCACGACCGCGGCTTTTACAGCGAGCCGTTCAGCGTGACGATCACCACCGCCACGCCGGGCGCGGAGATCTACTACACCACGGACGGCTCGGAGCCCAGTGCGACGCACGGCACGCTGTACGAGACGCCCATTCCGATTCACGGGACGACGGTCGTGCGCGCGGCGGCCTTCCAGGAGCACTACGCGCCCACCAACGTCGACACGCAGACCTACCTCTTCCTCGACGAGGTGATCCACCAGCCGCAGAGCCCCGAAGGCTTCCCCGGCTCCTGGGGCGGCACGACGGCCGACTACGAGATGGACCCGGAGGTCGTGGACGACCCGCTGTACAGCGACCGGATGCGAGACGCCCTGCTGTCGCTGCCGACGATGTCGATCGTGACGAGCATGGACAACCTGTTCGGCGCGAGCGGCATCTACAGCAACCCGGGCGGCGAGGGGGTCGGCTGGGAGCGGCCCACGTCCGTGGAGTGGATCAACACGGACGGCACGACCGGCTTCCAGGTGGACGCCGGGCTGCGGATCTACGGCGGGGCGTTCCGCGGGATGGGGCTGACGCGGAAGAAGTCCTTCCGCCTGCTGTTCAAGAGCGACTACGGCCCGACGAAGCTGAACTACCCCCTGTTCGACACGCCGGGCGCGGCGACGAGCTTCGACACCATCATCCTTCGCGGGGGGGCGAACGACGGCTGGAACAACTGGGGCAGGGAGAACACCCAGTACGTCGTCGACGAGTTCATGCGCCGCACGCAACTGGCCCTCGGCGGCGCCTCCGGCCACGGGACGTTCTGCCACCTGTACCTCAACGGAGCCTACTGGGGCCTGTACAACCCCGTCGAGCGCCCGGAGGCGTCGTTCTCGGCCACCTACTTCGGCGGCGACAAGGCCGAGTGGGACGCCCTGAACTCCGCCCAGCCCACCGGCGAGAGCAACACCGCCACCTGGAACGAGATGCTGAACCTAGTCCGGGGCGGGCTGTCGGACATGGCGTCGTACCAGAAGCTCCAGGGCAACAACCCCGACGGCACGAACGACCCCGCCTACGACGACCTGCTCGACCTGGACAACTACATCCAGTACATGTTCTCGAACTTCTGGGGCGGCACGGGCGACTGGCCGCACCACAACTGGTACGCCGCCTGCCGCCGGCCGCCCAACAGCAGCGGGTTCAAGTTCTACAACTGGGATTCCGAGGGGGGGATCGTCGTCTGGTCGAACCTCAACGCCAACCGGACCGGCGTGAACAACAGCGCGGCCGAGCCCTACGCGGCGCTGAGGCAGAATCCGGAATTCCGCATGCTCTTCGCGGATCACGTGCACCGGTACCTGTTCAACGACGGCCCGGCGACGGCCGACGCTTCCCACGCCCGCTACAAGGAGCTCGCCGACGAGGTCGAGCTGGCGGTCATCGCCGAGTCCGCCCGGTGGGGCGACCAGGCCAGCGCCGTGCCCTACACGCTCGGGCACTGGGAGGCGACGCGCGACTACGTCCTGGGGACGTACATGCCGCAGCGCTCGGCGATCGTGCTCAACCAGCTGCGGGCGATCGGCCTGTACCCCGATGTCATCGCCCCGTCGTTCCACGTCAACGGGGCGCACCAGCACGGCGGGACGATCTCCCCCGGCGACGTCCTGACCATCGACGCCCCGGCGGGGAGCGTCTACTGCACGACGGACGGCTCCGATCCGCGCCCGCTGGGCGGCGGCGCGCCCGACCCCGCCGACGCGTACGCCGGTGCCCTCCTCCTCGACGCCGGCACGCACGTCAAGTCGCGCGTCTACCTCAACGGCGAGTGGAGCGCGCTGAACGAGGCCACGTTCTACGTCGATCTCGCCCCGCACATCCGCATCACGGAGATCATGTACAACCCCTCCGAGGCGACGGACGACGAGATCGCCGCGGGGTTCACCGACAAGGAGCTGTTCGAGTTCATCGAGGTCCGGAACATCTCCCCCACCGAGACGGTGCCGCTGGCGGGCCTGCGGTTCGGCGACGGGATCGACTTCACCTTCCCGGACCTCTCCGTCGCGCCGGGGGAGTACGTGGTCGTGGTGAAGGACGAGCCGGCCTTCCGCCATCGCTACGACACGTTCACCGGGACGATGGCGGGCGAGTACCTCGGCTGGCTCAACAACGCCGGGGAGCGGATCGAGCTGGACGCGCCCGTCGGCGGCATCGTTCACGACTTCGTCTACGGGGACGGCTGGTACGGGCACACCGACGGGGAGGGCTTCTCGCTGACCGTCCGCGACCCGGAGGCGGAGCTGGAGCTCTGGGCGCTGACGGAGGGCTGGCGCGCCAGCGCCGCGCCCGGCGGCACGCCCGGCGGCGCCGACTCGCTGCTGGCGCCGGGGTCCATCCTCATCACGGAGGTCCTCGCCCACAGCGACGATCCGTTCGTCGACACCATCGAGCTGCACAACGTCACGGGCTCGCCCATCGACGTCAGCGGGTGGTTCCTCAGCGACCGGAAGACCGACCTGGAAGGCAACGAGGCCCTCACGAAGTACCAGATCCCGCCCCTCCCGCCGATCGGCGTCGGCGAGTACCTGGTCCTGTCCGAGGACCAGCACTTCGGCGCGGCTTTCTCGCTGAGCGAGCTCGGCGACGACGTGTACCTCTGCTCCAACGCCGGCGGCGTGGCCGGGGGCTACCGCGAGCACGTCGACTTCGGCGCCTCGCCCAGGAACGTCTCCATCGGCGTGCACACCAAGACCACGGGCGCCACCGACTTCGCCCTGTTGGACGAGCCGACCTTCGGCTTCGACAACGCCTACCCGTACCTCGAGGACCTCGTGATCAACGAGGTGATGTACCACCCGACGGCCCCGACCGGCGACGAGGCCGCCGCCGGCTTCCTCAACGACGACGACTTCGAGTTCATCGAGCTCTACAACGCCTCGACCACCACGACGTACGCGCTGAGGGACTTCCACCTCAGCAGCGGCGTCGGCTTCACGTTCGGCTGGTACCGCGCCGACGACTTCGGCCACGAGGCCTGGACGCTCGAGCCCGGGGCGACGGCCACGTGGACCGCGGCACTCCCGGCGGGGCTGGACACGTACGAGGTCTTCGCGCGGTGGGACCTGCTGGACGCGCAGGGCGACGCGCGAGACCTGGACGGCCAGGCCCGGTACCGGATCACGCACAGCGGCGGTGCGACCGAGGTCGTCCGAGACCAGAAGCCCGAGCTGGACGACGAGGGTCCGGACTACATGGACGCCGACGGCTGGGTCTCTCTCGGCACGTACGACTTCAACGGCAGCGGGCAGGTGGTCCTGACCCGGGGCACGAACAACGCGGGCAACTGGACGATCGCCGACCAGGTGAAGTTCGTCAGCACCGCGGACACGGTGGTCGTGGACGATCCCGTGCTGGATTCGTGGCACACGCGCAACGGGCCGACCTCGATCGGCCCCGGCGAGTACGTGGTGATCGTCCGCAACTACGAGGCCTTCGACGCGAGGTACGACGTCGCCGACAGCGGCATCACCGTCGCCGGCGCGTACACGGGCAGCCTCGACAACGGCGGCGAGAAGGTCAAGCTCCAGCGGGCCGGGAACCCCGAGCCGACCGGGTTCCTCCCCTCCTACCGCATCGACTACGTCAACTACGGCGACTCGCTGCCCTGGCCGACCGAGCCGGACGGCGGGGGCTTCTCCCTCAGTCGCCTGAGCGCCGCCGCCTACGGCAACGACGCGGGCAACTGGGCGTCCGGCTCGTCCGGCGGGACGCCCGGGGGAGCGAACGTCTACATCGACACGACGCCCCCCTCCGTGCCCCACAGCGTCGCGGCGCACGTCACGATCGGTCCCGACACGATCCAGCTCACGTGGGAAGCCTCGCACGACGACCAGACGTACGTCGATCACTACGTCATCTTCCGCGACGGGGACTTCCACGCCACGTCGCCGACGGCCTCCTACGACGACACCGACGTCCTGCCCGCGGTCACCTATTCCTACCGCGTGTCGGCCGTCAATCGCGACGGCTACGAGAGCGACCTTTCTCCGGCCGCCGAGGTGATGGTCCCCGGCATCGTCTCCTACGCCGTGCCCGACACGACGCACGTCGAGATCACCTTCAGCGAGGCGCTCGATCCGGCCACGGCCGGAGTGCTGGCGAACTACGTCCTCACCGGCGGGACGTTCGTCGACGTGGCGCCGGCGTCCGGCGGCGTGAAGGTGATCCTCACTACAAAGACCGAGCTGGTCATCGACAATGCGTACACGGTCACGATCCACAATCTGACGACGCTGTCGGGCAACGAGATGTCGGACGGACAGCAGATCACTTTCCACTACGAGCCGCGGGGCTCGGGAGAGATCCTCTGGCAGTACTGGACGGGCATCGGCGGCACGTCGATCGCCGAGCTGACCAACCACCCCAACTACCCCGACAGCCCCAGCGGCGAGGGCTACCTCACGTCCCTGGAGGGCCCCGTCGACTGGGCCAACGACTACGGCACCCGCATCCAGGGCTACGTCCACCCGCCCACGTCGGGCGACTACACGTTCTGGGTCTCCGGCGACGACAACAGCAATCTCTACCTGTCCACCGACGCCAACCCGGACAACAGGGTGCTGATCGCGTCCGTGCCGGGCTGGACCAACCCCCGGGAATGGACCCGCGATGCGGCGCAGCAGTCGCAGCCGGTGTTCCTCGCCGCCGGGCAGAAGTACTACATCGAGGTCCTGCATAAGGAAGGCACCGGGGGCGACAACATCGCCGTCCGCTGGCAGTTGCCGGACGGGAGCTGGGAGAACCCCAACGACCCCGGCGAGCCCATTCCCGGCATCCGCCTGTCGCCTTACCTGGGCGACTCCGTGCCGCCGATGGCCAACATCCTCGACGTCGCCCCCGACCCGCGCATGGTGCCCGTCGACCGGATCGACATCGTGTTCAGCGAGGCCGTCACCGGCTTCGACGTGGGCGACCTGAGCCTCACGCGCGACGGCGCAGAGAACCTGCTGACCGGCGCCGCGTCGCTGACCACCGCCAACCAGGTCACGTGGACGCTGAGCGGCCTGACGGACCTCACGGCGGCCGCCGGGACGTACGTGCTGACGCTTCGCGCGACCGGGGCCGGCATCGAGGACGTCGTCGGCAACGTGCTGGCCGCCGACGCCTCGGAGACCTGGGTGAACAACCTGACCGGGCCGACGGTGGACGTGGTCGACGTCGCCCCCGACCCGCGCGGCTCGCCGGTCGGCGAGGTCCGGATCGTCTTCAGCGAGGCGGTCACGGGCTTCGACGTGGACGACCTGCGTCTCACGCGCGACGGCGGGGCGAACCTGCTGACCGGCGCCGAGCCGCTGGCCAGCGCCGACGGCGTCACCTGGACCCTCGGCGGCCTGGGGGGGCTCACCGCGGGCAGCGGCGCCTACGCCCTGGCGCTGACGGCGTCCGGGTCCGGCATCCGCAACGCCGCGCACGAACCCCTGCTGCTCGACGCCTCGGACACGTGGCTGACCGATGCCACCGCCCCCATGGCCGACATCATCGACGTCGATCCCGACCCGCGCACGCTGGCCGTGGAGACGATCCAGATCGTCTTCAGCGAGCCGGTCTTCGGCCTGGACATCGGCGACCTGACGCTCACGCGTGACGGCGGGGGGAACCTGCTCACGGGCGAGGAGACGCTCGAGACGACCGACTACGTCACGTGGACGCTCGGCGGCCTGTCCGCCCTGACCGGGACGGAGGGGCACACGGGCGGCGGGTTCGCCGTGTTCAACGACCACGCCCCCGGCCCCGGCACGCACACCAACACGACGGCGTACTCCGGCTGGGCGACGCCCTCCGGGATCCTGAAGGACATCACCACCGGCCTCGAGACGGGGGTGCGACTGACGGTCACGGCCTCCGGCATCCACTACGCCGGCGCGCAGGCGAACCCCGCGGCGGGCACGGACGCCTACGACGTGTTCCACGGGTACGTCGACCTCGCGGGCAACGGCAGCCCCAGCATCGAGATCGAGGCCGGCAACAACGACCACTACACCTACACCTTCTCCGGCCTGGATACGGGCAGCGCCGCCACCTACAAGTTTGCCGGCACCGCCGTCCGCGGCAACAGCGGGTACACGAACCGCTGGACGCTGGTGACGCTGGCGGGCGCGGAGGCGTCCGCGCCGGCCCACAGCGACGGCATCGGCGTGGTGGTCATCAGCCCGACCGAGGCCGCCGTCTGGACCGGGCACAACAGCAACCCGGGACAGGGCTTCCTCGCGGCCTGGACCGACATCGACCCCGGGCCCGACGGCCGCTTCGCCGTGGTCTGCCAGCAGTACACGGGCGTCACCCCTGGCGTGGGGTCCGGCCGGGCCGACGGGTCCAAGGGCTACGGCATCACCGGCATCCGGCTGGAGGAGGTGCTCGCCACCGGCATCTCGGGCGACTACGAGCTGACGCTCGACGCCGGCAGCTCCGGAATCGCAGACGCCGTGGGCAACCCGCTGCTGGCCGGGGCCTCCGACGGATGGACGACGGACAACAAGGCCCCGACGGCGGCCATCGTCGACATCGCCCCCGACCCGCGCGGCGACGGGGTGGATCGGATCGACATCGTCTTCGACGAGCCGATCGCCGGGCTGGATCTCGACGACCTGGTCCTCGCGTGGAACGGCGGGCCCGACCTGCTCACCGGCAGCGAGACGCTGGAGACGACCGACCACGTCACGTGGACGCTGGGCGGCCTGGCGGGCCTCACGGCCGCGGCGGGGAACTACACGCTGACCCTCGCGGCGACGGGCTCGGGCATCCTCGACGGCGCGGAGAACCCCCTCACCGTCGATGCCGCCGATAGCTGGGTCATGGACCCGACCGTCCCGCCGGAGGTGATGGCCTGCCGGCGGAACGACGGCGCCGATCGGCCTGACGAGCTGACCAGCATCGCCGTGACGTTCTCCCAGGACGTCTCCGCCAGCCTGGAGGCGGACGACCTGGCGATCCGCGACGAGGCGACCGGCACGAACGTGGACCTCGCCGGCGCGGCGGTGGAGTATGACGGGCGGACGAACACGGCTCGCTGGGACCTGTCGGGCGCGATGATCGAGCCCGGCTACCACACGGTGACCCTCCACGCCGAGGGCGTCACGAACGGCTCCGGCGTGCCGCTCGGCGGAGGCAGCGGCGTGGACCACCACACGACGTTCCTGGTGGCGCTCGTCGGCGACGCGAACCTGGACGGAGAGGTGAGCCGGCCCGACTTCCTCGCGCTGAGAGAACAGTTCGCGTCCGTGGGGGCTTGCTGGGGCGATGGCGATCTCAACCACGACGGCATCGTGGACTACCGCGACTACATGCTGCTGAAGACGCACTACGCCGGCCGCGTCGCGGCGCCGACGTCCGCGCCGTTGGCCGATGATGCACCCGTCGAGGCTCGGTCCCCCGCCCCTGCCCAGCCGGCCTCGCAGGCCGAACGGGCCGCTTGGTACGACGTCCAGCCGACCCGGTACGACGACACCGCCGCCACGCACAGCGGCGGCGTGGCAGTCCTCGACGTGGCCGACGTGAACGCCGCCGAGGCGCTCCCGTCGACTCCATCGGCACCGGCCGAGGCCGTGGATCTCCTCGCCGCCAGGCCCGTCGGCGTCGAAGTCCCGGCTGCCGACGCGGCAGGGGCACAGGCCACCCTCGTGGACGTCCTGGCCGCCGACGGCCTGGCGATTCTGCCCGGCGACGAGCTCCGGGCGAACGTCTCGGGCACGTGAAGGGACGGCGGGCCTACGCGAAGCCCTGAAGCGTCAGCCCGCCGACGAGCGGCGGCTGGGGCCGGCCGGGCTTCCACGTCCATCCCGCCTCCTTATCCACCGTGTCGGTGTACCGGACGGACTTGATCTGCTCCAGGCCGCCGTCGTACCACCTGCACGCCCAGTAGCCTTGCAGCGTGATAAGCCGCAGTTCCTTCGTCCCGCGTTTCATGTCACCGCCCTTTCCGTTGTGCGTCCTTCTGCCGTTCCGCAAGGAACCTGTGCAGGTCGTCGCGCACGAACGCCAGCCTGCCCAGGACCGTGATGGACCGCAGTTGCCCGCGCTTGACGAGGTAGCGGATCCGCTCTTCGCAGGTCTTCACGCCGAGCCCGGAGGCCGGACCGTGTTCCGCTGGGGCTTGGCTTCAGGAAAGCAGCGCTGAGAGATGGGCGAGGCCCTCAACCAGGCATCG
>CAZXOC010000270.1:0-7272 GCA_964642165.1 uncultured Planctomycetaceae bacterium
ACGACTCGCAGTCGGCCTCGTTGGCATCCGTCGGGTCGTCGTTGACGGCGATCTGGACGAGGTCGTCGACGTACCGGGCGCCCCACAGGTGCTGCTTGAGCGTGCAGCCGCTGCCGTCGCGCGTCGGCAAGGGCGGTGCGTCCTGCGGACGCCAGCGCCCGGCCGCGGAGGCCCTTGGCCTGGCGGCCGCGCGGGTGAGCTCCCCGTAGCCCATGGTCATCTTCCCGTGCCGCCGATGCGCCGAGGTCCCAAGAGATCGGGGCATCGCGGCTACCATCATCGTACCGAGGTGGAAGCACCCTCGCAAGGCGGCGCGCGTTCAATCGCCCCCGTTCGGGGGCTCGGTTCTTTGGGCAAGGCTTCCACGGGCTGGCGCCCGTGGCAACCGACAGGCGCCCCCGTTCGGGGGCTGCCGGAGGCCGATCGGGCGGCGCCGCGCGGTGCGCGTGGCGTTCAGTCGCCCCCCTTTCGGGAGCTTGGGGACGGCGCGAGGGGGCGGAGCCCGCCCCCGGCGGCAAACGGGACAAACCTCTTATCAGCAAAGGCGTTACGATCCGATCGGCGAGCGGGAAGAGCGGCGGGGAGGCTGATTGTCCAAAAAGGGGCTGATTGTCCAAAATCTGTACAATGCTAACTGCTTGTATTGCAATATGTTAGGTTCATTTCGGGCCGTCCGGAGGGCCCCAGGATTGGACAGTTCTGACACAATCAATAAAGACTTACGGGCGTCCGGAACGCGGCAGGCCCCTGGGCCGTTTTTTTTCGAGAGGCCCGAGAAGTGTCGCGCAACGGCGCGTTCGTCGGGGCGGCAGGGCGGTCGCCGAGCGGGACCGACACGTGCGGCCGTCGGTCGCCCCCATGCCCCCGGAGGCCCTCGAGCGCGTCAGGTCTGCTTGGCTCTGCGGGCCTTCTTGTCCTTGGCCTTCTGGTCGCTCTTGGCCTTCTTCCTGCGGCGCCGCCCAGCGGGCCAGGGCACGACGTGCGCCCGCTCGGCCCACTGCTGCCAGACGGCGGCCATCTCCCGGACGCGGTCGCCGTGCCCGGCCGCCAGGTCGTTCAGCTCGGTGCGGTCGGCCTCCATGTCGTACAGCTCCCAGGGCCCGGTTCGCCCCTTGGCGACGAGCTTCCACTTGCCGATCCGCACGGCGCGGTTGCCCTCGTGCTCCCAGAAGATGGCCTCGCGCTCGATGGGGCGGTCGTCGAACGCGGGCGTGAGGCTGCGGCCCTCCATCGGCAGGATGGCTTGGCCCTTGCGCTCGGTGGGGTAGGTCGCGCCGGCGACCTCGACGCAGGTCGCCATGATGTCGATGAGGTGTCCGGGCTGGCGGCGGAGCTGGCCGGCGGCCTTGACCCGCGCCGGCCAGTGGACGATCAGCGGCGTGGCGATGCCGCCCTCGTGCACCCAGTGCTTGTAGCGGCGGAACGGCGTGTTGGAGGCGTTGGCCCACGACAGCCCATAGCTGGCGAACGAGCTGTCCGTCCCGAGCACGCCGCCGCGCTTCCGCTCGAAGCCCCACGGTCCGCCCTCGGCGCAGCCGCCGTTGTCCGCCAGGAACAGCCACAGCGTGTTGTCGAGCTGCCCCAGCCGCTTCAACGCCGCGGCGATCCGACCCGCCCCCTGGTCGACGCTGTCGATCTGCGCGGCGTAGACGGCCATTCGCAGGTCCATGTCCTTCCGCTTGGCCTCGTCGACCTCCGCCCAGGCCGTGGCGGCCGTGTCCCGCGGCGTGATCGGCCAGCGCTTCTTCACCAGCCCCATCTCGATCATCCGCCGGTGCCGCTCGGCGCGGACGGCGTCCCAGCCCTTCCGGTACGTGCCGCGGTACTTGTCGATGTCGCGCCGGTGGGCGTGCAGAGGCCAGTGCGGCGCGGTGTAGGCCACGTAGAGGAAGAAGGGGTCCTTCGGCCGGGCCTTGCGGTGCCCGGTGATGAACTTGACGGCCGTGTCGCTGATCGCGTCGGTGTAGTAGAAGCCCTTGGGGGCCTGGATCTGCGTGTTGTCGTCGGTGAGCGTGGCGGGTGTCCAGAAGCTCCCGGCGCCGGTGATGGTGCCGAAGAAGCGGTCGTAGCCTCGCTGTCGCGGCCAGTTGTGCTTCGGCCCGTCCGGGCCGGTGAAGCGCGTCACGTGCCACTTGCCGCACATGTAGGTCCCGTAGCCGGCGGGGCGGAGGACCTCGGGGATCGTCACGCAGCTCTTGTTGAGGTTGCCGCGGTAGCCGTCCGTGCCGCGGTCGTTCATCATGTGCCCCACGCCCGCCTGGTGGGGGTAGAGCCCGGTCATCAGGCTCGCCCGCGTGGGGCAGCACCGCGCGGTGTTGTAGAACTGCGTGAACCGCAGGCCGCTCGCCGCCAGGCGGTCCAGGTTCGGCGTGCGGATCTCCCCGCCGTAGCAGCCGATGTCCGAATAGCCCATGTCGTCGACCATCATCAGGACGATGTTGGGCCTCGGGGCCTTCCCGGCGGCGGCCAGCCAGCGTGGAGCCACCGCGGCGGCCGCACCCATTCCCAGCTTCCTCAGGAACCCCCTGCGCGTCGTCGTGTGCCCTGTCATGATCGCCTTGTCCTTTCCGCGGCCGGGCCTGCCTGCCGGGCGCTCGGCGGTGCCTTGCTGCATGGCACCGAGGGTACGGCAAGGCTCGCGCGGGGGCAAGCCGAAGCGCCGCGTCGGCGGGGGTCTCACAGCCGCCAGGGCTCGCGCCGGGCCCGGTCCAGCAGGCGGTCGGCCTCGTCGTCGCCGGCGAAGCGCTCGTTGGCCGGGTCCCACCTCAGGGCTCGCCGCAGCCAGTACGCGATGTTGCCCAGGTGGCAGACGCTCATCGTGCGGTGGCCGATCTGCACGTCGCAGACCGGCCGCTGCCGCGTGCGGACGCAGTCGATGAAGTTGCCGCCGTGGTTGGAGCTGCGGCGGAGGTGCACCTCTCCCGGGCCGATCGGCTCGCGCATCAGGCCGGCGGGCTGGGTCTGGAGCGTGCCGCGGTTGACGGCGATCTCGCCCTCGGTGCCGCGGAAGACCACGGCCCAGTCGCCCATGCGCCCGGTATGGCGGACCTCCACGCCGCCGGCGTAGAGGAACGTGACGCCCGGGTGGCCTCGCCTCCCCGGCGGGAGGACCTCCACCGGCCCCGTGGCGTCGGCGGCCAGGCCCCACTGGGCGATGTCGAAGTGGTGGCTGCCCCAGCCGGTCATGCCGCCCCCGGAGTAGTCGCGCAGGCCCTCCCACGCGCCGCAGCCGCGCGTGCAGATGTCGGCATGGAACGGCCGCCACGGCGCGGGGCCGAGCCACAGGTCCCAGTCGATGCCCTCGGGGACGGGCTGGGCCCCCAGGCGGCAGCAGCCCGGCGGCCCGCTCACGTGGACCTCGACGACCCGGAGGCGGCCGATGCGCCCGCTTCGGACCATCTCGCAGGCGAAGCGGAACTCGTGGCTGCTGCGCTGCTGCGTGCCGTGCTGGAAGACGCGCCCGTAGCGGCGGACGGCGTCGACCATGGCCCGCCCGTCGCGGACGGTCAGCGACATGGGCTTCTCGCAGAAGACGTCCGCGCCGGCGCGGGCGGCGGCGATCGTGTGCAGCGGCTTCCAGTGGCTCGGGCTGGCGACGGTCACGGCGTCGAGGTCGCCGCGGGCGAGCATGTCGCGGAAGTCCCGGTAGACCGCCAGGCCGGCCCGCCGGAAGGGCGCCAGCCGCGCCGCCTGCACGTCGCAGGCGGCCACCGCCTGAACGTCGCCTCGCCGCGCCAGGCTGGTGAAGACATAGCTGCCCCGGCCGCCGACGCCGATCGCGCCGAGCGCGATGCGGTCGCTCGGGGCGGCGCGCCCGCCGGCGCCCAGCGCGGAGGCGCGCACCACGGCGGGGAAGCCCACCGCGCCCGCCGCGCCGCGCAAGAACCTGCGTCGCGTGATCTGCCCGTGCCGTCCCATGGTCGCACCTCCCCTTCGCCGGGCCGCCCGGCGCGCCGTCACCGCGCGCTGTTCTTGCCGACGCGGTCGCCGCGAACGTACGCCCGGATGTTGACGCGCCGCCCGTGCTGCTGCTTGCGAGGCGCGGTGTAGGCCTTCGCGGCGACCGCCTCGATCCGCTCGACGACCTCCGCGTTCGCCGCGGCTACGTCGTTCGACTCGCCGACGTCCTTCGACAGGTCGTAGAGCTGCCAGGGGCGCTTCTGGCTGCGGACGGCCTTCCATTGGCCCATGCGCACGGCCGTGGTCCTGCCGCCGCCCCAGAAGAGGAACTCGTGGGCCTTCTGCTCCCCGGCCCGGCCGAGGAGCGCCGGCACGATCGAGATGCCGTCGGTCCTGGGCGGGCGGGCGCCGGCCAGCTCCGCGAACGTCGGCATCATGTCCTGGAAGCCGCCGACGTGGTCGCTGACCGTGCCCGGCCGGACCTTCCCGGGCCAGCGGACGACGAACGGCACGCGCAGGCCGCCCTCGTACAGGCTGCCCTTGGCGCCGCGCAGCGGGCCGCCGCCCCGGAAGAAGGCGCGCAGCGGCTCCCAGGGCCCGGACTGCGGCCCGTTGTCGCTGGTGAAGATCACGATCGTGTTCTTCTCGATGCCCAACTCGCCCAGCAGCGCGACGATCCGCCCGACGTTGCGGTCCATGCGGCTGATCATACCGGCGTAGACGGCGTAGGCGTCGTCGCTGCCGATGTAGCCCGGGCGCGGGTCGTTGATGGTCTTCCTGGGGAACGTGCCGCGATACGGCCGGACCGAGTCCTCGGGAACGGCCAGCTCCACGTGCGGGATGATCGTCGGGACGTAGCAGAAGAACGGCCGGCGCTTCTTCGCCGCGGCGCGGATGAACGCCAGCGCCTTGGCGTGCAGGACGTCGTCGACGTACTGCTCGCGCCCGCCGGCGTTGCCCGGCAGCGGGAGCTTCTCGTCGTTGTGCCAGATCCAGGACGGGTAGTAGAAGTGCGCGTGCACCTGGTGGTAGAAGCCGTAGAAGTCGTCGAAGCCCTTCCGCTTCGGCTGCCCGGGCGCGCCCTGGAGCCCCAGGCCCCACTTGCCGAAGCCGCCGGTCGTGTAGCCCGCCCGCTGGAGCACCTGGGCGACGGTGGTCTCCCCTTCCAGCAGCGACGAGCTGCCGCTGTTGGACCGCACGGCGGTGTGGCCGTGATGGAGCCCCGTCATCAGCACGCTGCGGGACGGCGCGCAGACGGTGAAGCCGGCGTAGTACTGCGTGAACTTCATCCCCTCCGCCGCCAGGCGATCCACGTTGGGCGTGCGGATCTTCTTCTGGCCGTAGCAGCCCAGGTGGCCGTAGCCGAGGTCGTCGGCGAGGATGAAGACGATGTTGGGCCGCTCGGCCTTCGCCCCGGCCGCACGCGCCGCCTCGGCGAACGCCGTCGCCGCGGCGCCCAGTCCGATCCCCTTCAGGAAATCGCGTCGGTTCATCAGGGGTCCCTTTCCTGGCCGCTCGCCGCGCCAGCCCGGCCGGGCGGGCGAAGGTGCTTGTGCAGAAACGCCAGGCAGGACGGCACGTCGAAGACGTGGCCGTCGCCGTGGACGACCAGCACGGCGCGGTCCTTCCGGCCGAAGACCGCGTAGCAGGCCTGGATCTCCTTCATGGCCTGCTGGGCGACGTCCACGGGGAAGCCCCCGCCGGCGCGCTCCTTCCGCCCGTTCTGGCAGCACAGCGGGCGCGGGGCGGTCAGGCTGTAGACGTCGGCGAAGTCGAAGTTCGTCGTCAGTTGCGGGAACTCCCAGCACGGGCAGTGCCCGCGGCGCATGTTCGCGACGGTGGTGAGGAAGCCCGAGCTGACCGTCGCGGCGATCCGCGTGTCCATCGCCCCGAGCCACATGGCCATCTCCCCGCCGAGGCTCAGCCCCGCGCAGCCGATGTGCCCCGCGTCGACCTCCGGGCGGGTGGTCAGGTAGTCGACGCACCGCATCACGTCCCAGAGCCGCTCGCCCATGAGGGTGCGGCCGGTCTCGTAGACCTTGTGGCGGCCGACGTCGGTCGAGATGGTGACGTACGCCCTCCCGGCCAGCGCCCGCCCGAAGCCGCGGTACGGCCCGGCCGCCGCGTAGGGCGAGCGCCGATTGCCCCCGTGCCCGTGGATGCACACCACGGCGGGGTGCCTCGTCCCGGCGGGGCCCTTCGGCACGGTCAGGATCGCCCGAACACGCCGCGTGGGCGTGGACTGAAGCTCCAGCTCGTGGACCGTGAAGCTCGCCTCCGCCTTGGTGGAGGTCACGGTCGGCTTGAGGGGGATGCCCGGGCGGCCGTCCTTCGGCCGGTCGGCGTCGACCAGGTCCTTCAGCGCCAGCAGCTCCCACAGCAGCTTGCGGGACGACCGCTGCCAGGCCAGCGCCGCGGCGCGGTCGGTCGCGCGGAACCCGCGTTTTCTCGCGTCCATGGTCTGCCCCCGCGCGGGCGGGGCGACGGATCCCGCCGCGACCGCGACGAACAGCACGCCGACCACTGCACGCTTTCTCGGCATCGGTGGCACCCTTGTCGGGCTCGTCAGAGCCGCCACGGCTCGCGCTTGGGCCGGTCGAGGAGCCGGTTGGCCTCGTCGTCGCCGGGGCACTCCTCCCTCACCGGGTCCCACGTCAGCGGGCGCTTCAGCCGGTACGCGATGTTGCCCAGGTGGCAGACCGTGGCGGAGCGGTGGCTGAACTCCACGTCGCGGAAGGGGCGCTCGCGCGTGCGGACGCAGTGGAGGAAGTCGCCGCGGATGCCGCGCCCCCGGTAGCCGGGCATCGGCGCGGGATGGGCCACCTGCGGGCGCCGCTCCGACAGCTCGCCGCCCGTGCCGCGGAACGTGATGTCCCTCGCCCCGCCGTGGTACATGCGGACGCCGTTGGCGAACACGTAGGTCAGGTGTTTGTGATCTTCGCCGTCGGGCGGGACGACCTCGACCGGGCCGGTGTCGTGCAGCTCCATCGCAAACATCGCGCCGGCGAACTTGTGGGCGCCCCAGTCGGTCATGCCGCCGCCGGAGTAGTCGCGCCACGCGCGGAAGCGCAGCCGCTGGGAGTGGAACGGTGCCCACGGCGCCGGGCCGAGCCACAGGTCCCAGTCCAGCCCGGGCGGGACCGGCTCGGCCGGCAGGTCGCACGGGCGCGAGGGCCCGCCGACGCCGACGAACGCCTCCTGCACCCGCCCGATCGCGCCGGACCGCACCGCCCGCGCCATGTGCCCGTAATCGCCCAGCACGCGCTGGCTGCCGCCGGAGAACACGCAGCCGTACTTCCGCGCCGCCGCCACCATGGCGCGCCCCTCGCGGACCGTCAGGCTCAGCGGCTTCTGGCAGTAGACGTCCTTGCC
>CAZXOC010000270.1:7282-10210 GCA_964642165.1 uncultured Planctomycetaceae bacterium
TGCCAGGGGTCGGGCGCGGCGATCATCACCGCGTCGACGTCCTCCCGCCGCGTGATCTCGCGGAAGTCGTTGACCGCGGCGCACCCGCTGCCGCCGTACTTCCGATCGACGCGCTCCTTGGCGGCGAGGCGCTTGGACTCGACCACGTCGCAGACGGCCACCACCTGCACCTCCCCGAAGCCCAGGAAGCTGCCCAGGTCGCCGTTGCCCATGCCGCCCATGCCGATGGCGCCCATGACGATGCGCTCGCTGGCGGGCGGTCGGCCGGCGGCGCCCAGGGCGCCGGACGTGATGACGTACGGCACCGCGGCGGCCGCCGTCGCGGTCCTGAGGAACTGCCGTCGGGTGAGACTGATCCGTCTGTCCGGCATCGCGGTTCCCTTTCTGTCCCGTTGAACCCCCGGGGGGCCGCTCGGCGCCGCGCCGCGTGGGATGCCCCGACGCCCCTCGCGCCGACGGCGCGCACCGCCTCCGCGAGAGACCGGTGGACGGTCGCCGGCCGCCGCGCCCTAGCGGCGCGCCGCCTTCGGCGGCTTGGCGACATAGAGGATGATGTTCCGGACCAGCTTGTAGGCGCTCTCGGGGGCGTAGCCGTCGCAGCCGACCGGCGTGCAGCCGACCAGCGCGACGGTGAGGTCCTCGCGGCTGAAGACCACGCCGACGCGGCCGTTGACCATGACGGCCTTCAAGCGCGGCTCCGTCGTGCCGAGGACCAGCTTGGTCTTCAGGCGGTACTGGACGCGCTCGATCCGGCGCCCGGGGAGCCGGAGCAGGTCCGCCTCCGTCGACAGCGTGCGCAGGCTCCGGCGGCCGAACAGCTCCCGCAGGAGCGCCTCGGCGGACTCGGAGAACGCCGCGCCGCCGCCGCGGCTGCCGCCCGTGGCGTCGACCAGCAGCAAGCCGCCCTTCTCGACGAAGTCCTTCAGGGCGGCCTTCTCGCCGGCGGAGAGCGTCAGCGCCGACGTGCCCGTCAGCGTGGCGATCTTCGCTCCGGAGCCCTTCAGCTCGCCGATGCGGATCGGCCCGGCGACGTCCAGGTTCACCTTGCACTCCGGCGCGATCCGCCGGGCGACGCGCTGCCACGCCAGCGGCTCGGGGTCGTAGTTGCCGCCGTGGCGCAACCGCGCCAGCTTGACGGTGGGCCCGCCGGCGCGCGGGGGCTTCTTCGGCCAGCCGTGCGTGCCCCGGTGGCGAAGGCGCTTGCCCGTCACGTACATCGCGACGTTGGCCGCGGCGTCGAACGCGCCCCGCGAGCTCAGCCAGCGGTTGAGCTGCCAGTCGACGGCGATGTCCGTGTCGGTGTGGATGGCCAGCGGCCTGCCGCCGTTGGAGACCATGGAGAACTTCGTCGTCGCCGGGACCTTGCCGTGAACCTGGTACAGCGCGTGGTTCGGGGGCAGCTCCGTCAGCTTGTGGCGGGGGAAGAGCTTTTTGTAGACCTCGCGGATGCCCTCCTGGAAGCCCTTGCCGGCGCACTCGGTGACGCTGAGGATCGTCCCGCCCTCCTGGACGTACCGGCGCAGGCGCCCCAGCTCCCCGTCGGTGAACTTCGGCGCCACCGAGCCGGTGATCAGCAGGATCGGCGCGTCGTGCCACTGCGAGACGTCCACCTTCAGGTTGATGATCTGCCAGTAAACGCTCTGCTCGAACGCCGACCGCGCCCAGCGGCAGAAGTTCGCCAGCCCGCGCGGGCGGTTGTTCCAGTCGCCGTCGTACTCCAGGCGGTTGAACAGGACCGCGTGCTGCCCGCGGACGAGGAACAGCAGGGCGTAGGCCGTCGCGACGTCCGGGCCCCAGCGCCCGCTCCACGAGCCGTCCTTGTTCTGCCGGCTCAGCAGCCAGCTCGCGCCGACCTTGTACCAGTCGGTCCGGCCGAAGTACTTGCGCCCGCTCGCCAGCCCCACGCGCTCGACGCCGAAGAGGTAGTAGTACGTGTCGCCGTGCCCGCCGTGGCAGAGCTTCTCGTCGCGGAGCGTGCGCTCGAAGTTCCGGTCGAACCAGTCCAGGCCCTTGCGCAGCAGGGCGATCTCGTCGCTCCGCTGGCAGCGGACGAAGCGGCTGGCCATCAGGGCGTCCACGCACACGAACAGCGTCGCCAGCCCCGCCGTGGTCATCGTGCCCGTCGATTGCTTGTCGCCGCCGGAGTACTTCCACCCGCCGTCGCCCTCCTGGCGCCCGGCCCAGTACTGCATCACGTACTTCCAGTACTGCTTGGGCACCTCCCCCTGGAGCTGGTAGGCCGCCCAGACGCCGAGCACGCCGTACTGGCCGTTGGACGGGTCGTGGTCCTTCAGGGGCGCTCGCTTGTCGCCCTCGACGCGGAAGTCCACCCGGTAGCCGTAGCTGCCCGGCGGCTTGGGCCCGCGGGCGCCCGCGCGGATCAGCGTCCGGGCGTCGGCGTAGAGCAGGCGGCGGTACTTCGACAACTGCGGCGTCTGCCGGGCCGCCTCCGCCCACGCCTGCGTCCGCAGCGACACGGAGTACGTCCAGCCCGTTCGCTGCTCCTCCAGCCACGTCAGCGTCTTGGCCATCTTCGGGTGGCTGACCCGCACCCCCTTGGCCAGCAGCGCGTAGCCCACCAGCCCCGTCGCGCCGACCTGGCGGTCGTTGCCGATGATCTGGAGGCCCATGTGCCCGGGATCGCGCCAACTGCCGTCGCCCCGCTGCGACCGCAGCAGGAACGCCGCGCCCCTCTCGATCGCCTTGCCGACCACCTCGTCCGAAAGACGCCCCTGCCCCGCCGTCGAGCCGGCCACAACCAATACCACACACACGGATACGAATCTCACCATGAGGTCTCCCGCAGACGCCGAGAACACATCCACAAAGCCGGCAGCGCGCTCAGGCGGCTGCCGCCTTCCTCGACCCGCCTCCGACCACCACTGCCCCATCCTACCACAAACCCGCGCAATCGCGAACGGCGGAAGA
>CAZXOC010000271.1:0-10132 GCA_964642165.1 uncultured Planctomycetaceae bacterium
CCGCCAGGGGAACCGCCCTTGTAGCCATAGCATGTAGGCGCGTCAAGGCGTTGTGGCCACTCCCGCGGACAGCGCCGCCGCCCTGGAGGCCGACATTGCGCCTAGGCGCCCGAGGCTCCCCGAGTAGAATAGGGGTTGCCTGGCCGTCGCGCCGGGGACGGCGAGACGGCGCATCTCAAGCAGCGGTAGGCAATTCCTGGTGCTGCCGGCCGCGATGTCCGCCGGTCGGCAAGGGAGGCAAGCCATGGGCCGCACCGGGCGTGTGGTGGCGCTCGTTTGGGCCGTCTCTGTTCTATGCTCGCCCGCGCTGCCGGCCGACGAGTTGGCGCGGGCAAGGAAGCTGCTGGACCAGGCACGCGCGGCGGGCGTCGAGGGCGAGAAGATCGCCCGCCTCTGCCAGGAGGCCTACACCCTCGCCGGCGGCCACAAGGACGGGTACGAGACGGCCGTCGAGGCCATGGAGCTCCTGGCCGAGAAGCTGCCCGAGAAGCGTGAGAGCTGCCACCAGAAGGCCATCGCCCGGTTTGCGGCCATCGGCAAGGCAAGCAAGGGCGTCGCGGCGGTCACGGCCGGCGAAGCGCTCGTCGACTACCTGCTCCAGACCGCGCAGCAGGCCGCGGCGTCGGGCGACTGCGCGTCGGCCCGGAGGTACGTGCGTCGCGCGATGCCCACGGCCGCCAAGCTGGGCCCGACCTGGCGGGAGACCGCCCGGCAGACGGATCTCCGAATCGCCGCCCTGGAAAGAGCGTCGGGCCAGATCTCCCAGTACCTCAAGCGTCTGGAGGGCGACGCCGACGACGCGGCCGCCCACGCCAGGCTGACCGAGCTGTACCTGATGGAGCGGGACGACCCGTCGAAGGCGGCCGATCACCTCCGGCCCGACAGCGACCCGGCGATGCGGACCTGTCTGCCCCTGGTCGTGTCCGAGCCGAAGGACCTGCCCGACGTGGCCTGCCTCCAGTTGGCCGAGTGGTTCCAGAGCCTCTCGGCCAGGTCCTCCCCCGCGGGCCGGGCCGCCATGCTCCGGCGGGCGAGGGCGTACCACCGGAGGCTCCTGGGCAAGCCCGCCGTCGAGGACGCCGTTGGCAAGAAGGCCCGCCTGGGCGTCCAGAGAGTCCGGGGGGCCCTGGCGAAGCTGGCGCCCTGGGAGCCCGTCGGCTGCGCCGCAAACAACGGCCTGGCGCTCGTGAGCAGCCCGGCGAAGCTCCCGGGCGTGGAGGGCTGGACCGTCGAGACCCGCCTGCCCCGCGGCTGGCTGAACGTCGCCGCGATGAGCGGCGACGACCGATACGTGGCGGTGGCGGGCCAGTGGGGGACCATCCGCCTCTTCGAGGCGGCCAGCGGGGACCTCGTTCGGATCCTGGTGGGCCACGCGGGGCCGGTGTGCAGCCTGGCGTTCCGTCCCGGCGGCAGCATCCTGGTGTCGGTCAGTTGCGACGGGACGGCGCGGGTGTGGGACGCCGCGAAGGGCAGGCCGCTGGCCGTCCACGACGGGCTCGGCCGGATCGCGTGCATGGCGCTCTCGCCGGACGGAGCGGCCCTGGCGGCGGGCCTCGAGGACGGGACGGCGTGTGTGCTGCGCTTGTGCTCGGGCGTGCCGCCGGTGGTCCTGCGGGGCGGGCACGGCAAGGCCGTCAGGTCGGTGGCCTGGTCACCGGACGGGCGGTGGATCGCCTCCGGCGGCGCGGGCGGCGACGGGAGAGTGTGCCTCTGGTCGGCCCGCACCAAGCGCTGCCTGGCCACCAACCACGAGCTGGGCATCGCCTACGCGGCGGGGCTGGCCTGGTCGCCCGACAGCCGCATGCTGGCCATCTCCGAGCGCCGCCGCGACAAGGACAAGGTGCATGTCCTGGACGTGGCGTCGGGCAAGGTCCTGGCCAGGCTCAAGACCAGGGGGGGATCCGGGGCGGTGGCATGGTCTCCCGACGGCGGGAAGCTCGCCTGCCAGCACCACAAGAACCAGGACCACGGCGAGCTGTGGGACGTCGGCATCTGGAAGTCCACGGCCTCGCTTCCGTTCAGGTGTCACTTCGTGCACGGACTGGCCTTCTCCTCCCAGGGTGACCTCCTGTTCGCCCTGACTGGCGGCCAGGGGCACGCGAAGCGGTCCCTCTGGGACGTCGCCACCGCCAAGCCCCTGTGGCAGACCGAGGAGGCCCAGGCGACCCCCATCGCGATCAGCCGCATGGGCTGGGCCTCCGACGGGCGATGGCTCGTCTGCGGCAACGCCGGTAGAGGTGGGGGCTTCCGCGTCTGGGACGTGACCTCCGGGAGCATGACGCTTGCCGTCCCGCCGGGCAGCGCGGCGTACCTCCTGGCGGTCTCGCCCGACGGCAAGGCCGTTGCGACGCGCGCGACAACCGAGGGCCGCCACGTCATCCGCCTCTGGGACACCCAGACGGGCAGGACGCTGCGAGAACTCGCCGTCAAGGACCCGACCGTTTCTCTCGACTGGTCGCCGGACGGCCGGAGGATCGCCGTGTGCTGCCCCTACCTCAAGAACGAGCCGCCGTGGGTCTTCGACGCGGCTTCCGGCAAGGAGATCGGGCGCCTGAAGGGCTACGGGGCCGACCAGTACTATCGCCTCGCGTGGTCGCCCGATGGCAAGTTCATCGCCGTCCGCGGGGGAGGGAACGGGAAAAACGCCCGGGACATCGCCATCCTGAGCGCCCAATCCGGTCGCCTGCTCCGCGTCCTGCGGGGCCCCGAGGGCGCCGACCCCGCCGACTTCGTCTGGGCGCCCCGGATCAACGGCCTCGTCAGCGCCCACCCCGACAGGAAGGTGCTGGCTTGGGTCGGGCGCGGGACGCGGGCGGTGCGCGGGGTGGAGCGCCCGATGACCACCGTGACCTGCTCGCCCGACGGCAGGACCGTCGCCGCCGGCGCGTGGGAGGACAAGGGGGCCAGGCCGGGGGTGATCTACCTCTGCGACGCCAGGGGCGGCCGCCTCACGGGCGAGCTCCGCGGGCATCCCTGTGGGATCCACAGCCTAGTCTGGCGCCGCGGTCGCGGCGGGTCGCGGGCCCTGGCCTCCGCCTGCGCGCACATGGTCCGCCTGTGGGATCCGCAGACCAGGCGGGTCCGCCTGACCTTGCTTCCCTGGGGGGCCGACGGCAGGGACGGCATCGCCGTCAGCGGCGAGGGCCACGTCCGCGCGACCAAGGGCGTCGATGCCGAGCAGGACCTCGTCTACGTCGTTCAGACGTGCGCCGGCCAGGAGACGCTCACGCCGGCCGAGTTCGCGGGGAAGTACGCCTGGGAAAACGACCCGAATAAGGTCGGGCTGTGAGGGGCCGCCGGCGTTTCAGGGGGTCTTGCCGGCGAGGGCATCGAGGCTCATTCGCGCCGCCGTGCGGACGCTGCGGAAGGTCAGCAGGGAGCGGCGCTGGTCTTCCGTGAGGCGCCGGCCAGCGCCCGCGCGCTTGTCGCACACCGGCTGCTGGTATATAGACAACGCTCCTGTCTTGAACCCGCCCGGCCGTACGAAGGAGTAAGGAATGAAAGCCGCCTTGCTGACGGGGCTTAGGACGATGGAGCTCCGCGACGTGCCCGAGCCGAAGGTCGCCGAGCCCACGGACGTGCTGCTGAAGATCGCCACCGTCGGCGTCTGCGGCAGCGACATGCACTATTACAAGGCCGGACGCATCGGCTGCCAGATCGTCGAGTACCCTTGGATCGTCGGGCACGAGTGCGCCGGGCGCGTGCTCGAGGTCGGCCCGGGCGTCACGCGGATCCAGGTCGGCGACCGCATCGCGGTGGACCCGCTGATCACTTGCGGGCAGTGCGACCAGTGCCGCATCGGGCAGATTCACACCTGCCGCAACCAGGCGTTCCTGGGCTGCCCCGGACAGGCGCAGGGCTCCCTGTGCGAGTACCTGGTCATGCCGGAGGCGAGCTGCTTCGCCATCCCGGACGAGATGAGCATGACCCGCGCGACGCTGTCCGAGCCGTTCTCCATCGCGATGTGGGCCCAGAAGCTCGCGGACCTGGCCCCCGGGGCGACGATCGCCATCCTCGGCAGCGGGCCGATCGGGCTCAGCGTGCTGGCCGCCTGCAAGGCCGCCGCGCCCTGCATCGTCTACCAGACCGACCTGCTGGCCAACCGCATGGCGCTCGCCCGGCAGCTCGGGGCCGACTGGACGGGCCATCCCCACGAGACGGACGTCGTCGCCGAGATCCGCGAGGCCCAACCCCATGGGATCGACGTGGTCTTCGAGTGCGTCGGCGAGCAGGAGACCATCGACCAGTGCCTGGAGCTGGTCCGGCCGTGCGGCAAGGTCGTCGTCGTGGGCATCCCGGAGGGCGACCGCCTCAGCTTCGAGATGAACCACATGCGCCGCAAGGAGATCCGCATCCAGAACGTCCGGCGGCAACTCCACCAGGTCACCGGCGCCATCGCGGCGCTCGCCTCGGGGAAGGTCGACCTCGACGCCTTGGCCACGCACCACTTCACGCTGGACCAGGCCCAGGAGGCCTACGACCTCGTCGCCGACTACCGCGACAACGTCGTCAAGGCCATCATCCACGTCGCCCCGGAAGACTGAGCCGCCTGCCGCTCGGTCACAGCGTCCAGGGCGGGCGCATCGCGCGGCCGAGCCAGCGGTTGGCCTCGGCGTCGTCGGGGAAGGTCTGCTTGGCGGGGTCCCACCGCAGCGACCGGCCGGTCCAGTGGGCAATGCAGCCCAGGTGCGAGACGATGGTCGAGCGGCACGCGACCGACACGTCGCAGGCCGCACGCCGGCGCGTGCGGATGCAGTTGAGCCAGTCCTGGTGGTGGTTGCCGACCGGGTGTGTGGGATCCGGCCGGGTCCGCGACCCCTCCAGGATCCTGGCGGGGAAGCTCTTGAGGTAGCCGCTTCGGCCGACCTGGATCCAGCCGTCCTCGCCGACGAACAGCGCGCCGAAGTTGGTGAGGCGCGTCTCGGGGTCCCAGCCTTCGGGCACGAAGAGCGTCTTCGGGTCCAGGTGCCACGGGACCACCTGCAGGACCGTCCCGCCGGCGTAGCGGTAGGTGAGGACGGGGACCCGCCCGGTCTCGGGCGGCGTGACCTCCACGGGGCCGCTGTCGTCCATGCCGAGTCCCCACTGGACCACGTCGAAGGCGTGGACGGCGTTGCTGGTGAGGTTCCCGCCCCCGAAGTCGCGGCAGAAGTGCCACGGCACGACGTGCGGGGGCCGCCCGTACGGATGGAACCGGCGGTTGTACGGCCGCCACGGCGACGGGCCGAGCCACAGGTCCCAGTCCAGCCCCTCCGGCACGGGCTCGGCGGGCAGGGCCACGTCGCCGCACGTGCCCGGGAACGCCACGTAGACCACGCGCACCCGCCCGATCGCGCCGGACCGCACCAGGCGACAGGCCCGGCGAAACTCCGCCGTGGAACGCTGCTGCAGCCCGCCCTGGAACACCAGCCCGTAGCGCCGGACCGCCTTCACCATCGCCTGCGACCCGCGGACGGTCAGCGAGACGGGCTTCTCGCAGTAGATGTCCTTTCCGGCCTTGGCCGCCAGGACCGTCGCCGGCGCGTGCCACCGATCGCCCGTGGCGATCAGAACCGCGTCGATGTCGTCGCGGGCCAGCAGCTCGCGCAGGTCGTTGTACGCCCTGCAGCCCCGGTACGTCCCGCCGCGCCGCTGCCGGGCGTACTGGGCCTCGACCGTGGCCTTGGCGTCCTCGCGACGCCACCGGTCCACGTCGCAGACGGCCTGCACCTGGGCGTCGCCGTAGTACAGGCAGCACCTGACGTGGCCCCGGCCCATCATGCCCACGCCGATGAAGCCGAGACCGATCCGTTCGCTCGGCGCGACCGCCCCGTCCTTGCCCAGCACCGACGAGGAGACGACGTACGGCGCGGCGACCAGGCCGGCCGCACCCTTCAGCAGCGTCCGTCGTGTGAGAGGTGGTTCCTTCATCGACCTTCCTTCTCGGCGCGGGCTCGTGGCCGGCACGGCGTGACTCCGCGGGAGCGGGTCAACCGGGCAGCTTGGTGATGCGGAAGTCGTCGAACCGGATCCAGTGCTCGGCGTCGGTCGGACCGTTGTAGCACTGGATGCTGACCTGGTCCCTGCCCGGCGGGGGCAGCTTGCCCTTGGCGGCCGTCAGAAACTCGCCCTTGCCGCCGGGACGGTACTGGGCGGTCCATTCCCCGGCGGTGACGATCAGCCGAAGTTGGACCGTCTTCGCGGGCATGGGCTTGCGGCCGGGGATGATGTAGAGCTTGCCCTTAATCAGCTCCTTGACCAGTTTGAAGACGGGCCGCCCGTTGCTGTACCAGGTGATGCCGGCCTGCTCGTACTGCCGGGTGGGCATGGTGTGGTTGGTGACGGTGACGTCGATGGCGTAGGTGCCCTTCCTGCGATCGGGCGCGTCGCGAACGAGGGCGTTCTTCACGGTCGTGGCCACGCCGGGCTGCACCAGGATCTCCAGGGCGTTGCCCTGGATCCGCCAGGCCTTCGGATCCTCGCTCAGCCAGCTCCATCCGGCGGCCGGCTTGCCTTCGAAGTGGTCCTCGAAGAGCACGTCTCCGTCGGGGGCTTCCCAGTTGGTGATGTCGTCACCGCCGCCGTCGCGGCCGTCGGAGCCGCGGGAGTGAACGTCGTAGCCGTTGGGGTTGTGGCGCCCGGGGCGGAGATAGACGTACGGATTGCCCCACGGGTCCGTGGGCATGCGCTTGAGGTAGGGCCCTTTCCATTCCGCCAGCCCGGCCGGGGGCTTCAGCAGCGCGCCCAGCCCCTCCTCCGTGGTGGGGTAGCGCCCGCAGTCCACCTCGAACGTGTCCACCGCCACCTCGATCTGGGCGATGCTCACCCGGGCGGCGGCGACCTTCGCCCTGCCTACCGCGGCCGGGGCCGGCCCGCCCCGCGCGATGGGCACCAGCACGATGTTGCGGAACTCCTTGGGGGAGCCCTCCGCCTGGAGGCAGATCTTCCCGGCGACCTCGTCGCACTCGGTGGCCGTGTTCTGGACGAGGTTGTTCACCCGGATCTCCAGGTCGCCGCCGTCGAGCGTGATCTCGTAGTCGTTCCACTCGCCGATCGCCCGCTCGTTCGACCGATGCGCCTTGCGCGTATGCCGCCCGCGAGTCCGCTCCGGCACCGCCTTCATGCCGAACCGGTCGATGTTCCAGATGTCGCCCATCGAGCCGGACTGGCCCTGCGCCTCGATGGACTTCGGCCAGACCTTGTCCCGCCCGACCATCCGCACCAGCACGCCGCTGTTGCCCGGCTTGACGTGCCGCATCTGGAGGTGCAGCGTGTAGCTGGCGTAGTCCTTCTCCGTGCGGAGGTAGCCAGCCGGGCGGCCCGTGTCGGTGATCACGCCGCCCCGGACGGCGAACGTGTCCTTGCAGCCGTCGCTGGAGGTGGTCCAGCCGGCGAGGTCCTCGCCGTTGAAGAGGCGAACGGCCACCGGGGCGTACTTCGCCTGGAGCGCCTTGAGGCGGATGTCCTTGAACTCGACGACCATGGGCGCGCCCGCGTGAATCTGCAGCGCCAGCACGCCTTCCAGCGCCCGGCCGCGCGTGTCGCGGGGGTCCTTCGGGTCCGTGGTCCGGTCGTTGTCGATCAGGGCGACCGTCGGCAGGCCGTTGAGGTAGTGCCGCAGGTAGTTGCCCTGGGCGATGATGGTGTACTCGTTCCACTCGTCGGGCTTGTAGTAGCCGCCCCGGGCGAGGGTCTTGCGGTCGGCGACCTTGCCGACGACCTTCTTGTCGACCTTGCCGTCGGCGCCGGGGTTGATCTCGACGAAGTCGCCCACGCCGACCAGCCCGCCGCGCCCGCGCTCGTGGTAGAGGAAGCCCACGCTGCCCCCGTTGCAGACCTCCGCCTGGTAGCCGGAGATCCGCCACCGGTCCACCTCCTTGCTGCGGTACTGGACGCCGGAATTGCCCCCCGCGATGCGGAACTTGATCTTCAGGATGAAGTCCTTGAGCTTCCCGCCGCGCCAGACGCAGAACGTGTTGCCGCGCGCGGGCTTCTCCGCCGTGGTCTCGCCGCGGATCGCGCCGTCCCGGACGGACCACAGCCGCGGGTCGCCGTCCCACCCGCTGAGGTCCTTGCCGTTGAAGAGGCTCACGAAGCCCTCCTCGAGCGCCGGCTTGGGCGCCGCGGCGGGCTTGACGGCGGCGGGCGCTGCGGCCCGGGCCGAACCGGCCAACAGGGCGACGATCGCCGCGAGGACCACGAACCGGCTGACTGCTTGGCGTTGTCTGTGCATTGCGGTACCTCCTGATCAGTAGCATGGCCCGTCCCGGTCGGCCGCCCCGGGCCGCCGGGCAGAAAGCGCGGGCCGGCCTTTGACCTTCCGCCCGCGACGACCGTATTCTACCTCCCGCCGTGCGTCCCGCAAGCGGCTTGGAAGGACCGGCCGCCGCCGGCGTGCGATTCGCGAGGTGCCCATCCATGGACCGACGGAGCTTTCTCAAGGCGGTGGGGCTCGGCTGGGCGTCGCTGGCCGCGCCGCGATGGGCGCGGGCCGCCGCCCCGAAGCGCGGCGACGGGCGACCCAACATCGTCGTGATCCTCTGCGACGACCTGGGCTACTCCGACCTCGGCTGCTACGGCGGCGAAATCGCCACGCCCCACCTCGACCGCCTCGCCGCCGAGGGGCTGCGCTTCACCCGCTTCTACAATTGCGCCAAGTGCGCCCCGACCCGCGCGACGCTGCTGACGGGCACGTACTACCAGCGCAGCCGCACGATGAAGCGGCCCAACACCGTCACCATCGCCGAGGTCCTCCGGGCGGCCGGCTACACCACGCTGATGGCGGGCAAGTGGCACCTGCCCCGCACGCCGATCCAGCGCGGCTTCGAGCGCTTCTTCGGCTTCCTCGGCGGCGCGACGAACTACTTCAAGGGCGACGGCTCGTTCCGCCTCGACGAGCAGCGCTTCGACGTCCCCGCCAAGGGCTTCTACTGCACCGACGCGTTCACCGACCACGCCGTCCGCCTCGTCGAGCAGGCCGCCGCCAAGGACAAGCCCTTCTTCCTCTACCTCGCCTACAACGCGCCGCACTACCCGCTGCAGGCCTGGCCGGCCGACATCGACCGCTACCGCGGCAAGTTCCGAAAGGGCTGGGACCGCCTCCGCGACGAACGCTACCGGCGCATGCTCCGGATGAAGCTCATCCGCCCGCAGTGGGCCCTGACCAAGCGCGACGAGCGCGTCCCGGCGTGGGAGGAGCTGGACGAGAAGCGCCGCGCCGACGAGGACCTGCTGATGGCCGTCTACGCCGCCATGGTCGAATGCATGGACCGCAACATCGGCCGCCTGCTCGAGAAGCTCAAACGCCTCGGCGTCGAGGACAACACGCTCGTGCTGTTCCTCTCCGACAACGGCGGCTGCCCCTACCGCAACGAGCGCAAGCCCGACAGCGTCCCCGGCGGGCCGGAGTCCCACCGCACCTACAACACGCCGTGGGCCAACGTCTCCAACACGCCCTTCCGCCTCTACAAGCGCTACAGCCACGAGGGCGGCACGGCCACGCCGCTCATCGCCCGCTGGCCGAAGGTCATCCGCAACGGCGGGGCGCTGAGCGACCAGGTCGGGCACATCATCGACATCATGCCCACCTGCGCCGAGCTCGCCGGGGCGAAGCACCCCAAGGCCTTCGGCGGCAGCGACATCCTGCCGGTGGACGGCAAGTCGCTCGTGCCGATTCTCCACGGCCGCCGGCGCGAGCCCCACGAGCACCTCTTCTGGGAGTACGCCCGCCACCGCGCCGTGCGGAAGGGCGACTGGAAGCTGGTGGCCGAGCGCGGCAAGGCGTGGGAGCTGTACGAGATGTCCGCCGACCGCTGCGAGACGCGCGACCTCAGCGCGAAGCACCCGGACCTCGTCGCCGAGCTTCGCCGGGCCTACAACGCCTGGGCCAAGGACGCCGGCGCCGCCCCCGGCGACGCCACCGCACCGGACGATTGACCGCCGCTGACCAGGGGAGTGCGCTCTGCCCCTGCCAGAGAAGAGGACCAACCCATCGGCCGCCCCCCCCTCGCCGACCTCCACGGCGCAACATCGAAGGTCGAATGGGCGTCAGGCTGCTTCTACGTGCTGGCTCGATGGCGTCCGCATCACCGAGATCCCCGAGCCCGCCTCGCCCGCCCTGCTGGACGCGGCCGTCCCGGCCGCCTACGCCGCC
>CAZXOC010000272.1:0-10072 GCA_964642165.1 uncultured Planctomycetaceae bacterium
CGGTAGCGATCCTCGAGCTTCACGCGGATCGCGTCCAGCTCGCGGAAGGCCTCGGGCATGGTCTCCTCGAGGGAGGGGTACTTCTCCTTGCGGTCCTTCTCGCTGACGCCGTTGTTCCGGGCCCACTCGCGGCTGCCGCGGAGGGTGATCTCCTGCGGCGTGCGGATGCCGGCGACGACGTCCTCGCCCTGGGCGTTGACGAGGTACTCGCCGTAGAAGTACGCGCAGCTTCCGGTGGCCGGGTCGCGCGTGAACGCCACGCCCGTCGCGCAGTCGTCGCCCATATTCCCGAACACCATGGTCTGGACGTTGACGGCCGTGCCCAGAAGCCCGCGGATGTCGTTGATCTGGCGGTACTTGATCGCGCGGGGGTTGTTCCACGAGCCGAACACCGCGTCGATGGAGGCCTGCAGCTGCTCGCGCGGGTCCTGCGGGAACGTCTTGCGGGCCTTCTTGTAGACCTTGCGATACTCGGCGACGACGGCCTTGAGCCCCTCCACGTCCAGGTCCGTGTCCAGCTTGGCGCGGCGGGCCTTCTTGACCTTGTCCAGGGCGTGCTCGAAGTCGTGGTGCTCCATGCCCAGCACGACGTCGCCGAACATCTGCATGAAGCGCCGGTAGGCGTCCCAGACGAACCGCTCGCTGCCGCTCAGGTCGATCATCGCCTGGAGCGTCTCGTCGTTCAGCCCCAGGTTCAGCACCGTGTCCATCATGCCGGGCATGGACACCGCCGCCCCGGATCGGACCGAGACGAGCAGCGGGTTGGGCCCGCGGCCGAATGTCTTGCCCGTCAGCTTCTCGAGCCTCCGGATGTGCTGCTCGACCTCCTCGGCGAGGCCCTTCGGCCACTTCGCGCCCCGCTTGCTGAACGCGTCGCAGGCCTCGGTGGTGATGGTGAAGCCCGGGGGCACGGGGATGCCCAGGGAGCTCATCTCGGCGAGGTTGGCTCCCTTGCCGCCCAAGAGCTCCTTCATGGCGGCCTTGCCTTCCGCCTTGCCGCCGCCGAAGAAATACACGTACTTCTGCTTCTTGGCCATCGAGTCACTCCATACGGTTTCAGATATCCTGGGGGTCTCGCCGCGGACCCGCCGGCGCCGGGCCGGGTCGCGATCGCCCACGCGCCCTACGGTCCGCCAGTCCCGGCGGAAAACAGAGCAAGGCAGTGTAGGCACCGCCCCGCGACGTGTCAATGCGTTTTGCCGGGCTGGGGGCCGTTGAGGCCCCTGCCCGGGCTCCCGCGCCGCCGCGGCGCTACCGCGGCGGGCCCTTGCGCCAGAGCCGGATGTGCTGCTCGATGACCCGGGACAAGGGCGCGTTGCCGGCTGCCTTCGCCTGCGCCAGGGCCTTCTCGGCGGCTTGGATCGCCACGGCGAGGCGCCCCTGCCGCGCCAGGGCCACCGAGAGCTGGAACTGGGCCCGCACGTCCGGCCCCCGCCGCAGGATCGCGTTGAGCTCCTCGATCGCCCGGGCGTAGTCCCGCTTGCGCAGGTAGATCCCGGCCAGGCCGAACCGCGACGCGACGTTGTCGGGCGCGATCCGCAGCGCCTCGCGGAACTGGCGGGCCGCCTCGTCGTTCCGCCCCTCCTTGGCGAGCGCCGCCGCCAGGTCGTTCCGCCCCGCCCAGTTGGCGGGATCGCCCGCCAGGCAGCGCCGGAGGGCCTCGACCGCCTCGCCCGTCCGGCCCCGGCGGAAGAGCGCCACGCCCAGCGTGTTGAGGACCTCGGGGTGGTCCGGGCGGATCTCGAGGACCTCCTCGAGCAGGGCGATCGCCTCCTCGAACTCCGCCTGCCTCACCAGCACCAGGGCGAGGTTGGCCTGGGCGGACGTGCTCTGGGGGACGCGCTGGAGCACAAGCCGCCAGTGCTCCTCCGCGGCCACGGGGTCGCGGTAGTCGCTGCACGTCCGGGCGTAGTTGTCGCGCAGCAGCAGGTCGTCGGGGGCCCTTTCCAGGGCCTTGCGCTTCTGCTCGATCATGCGGCGGATGTCGGCCTCGGAGAACTGCCGGGAGGCCCGGTCGAGCTCCTGCCGGAGGCGGCGGAGGCGCTCGGCGTGGCCCAACTGGCCGGTGAAGGGCGCCCGGCCCATCATCCGCTCCATCGACCGGCCGCTCCTGTAGCGGTCCAGCGGCGTGTAGCCGCACAACTCGGCGCAGCGCCGGGAGTCGGGCGGCTCGCCCGCCGGGGCGCCGCCGCCGGGGGCCGGCAGCAAGGCCGCGACCTTCCGGAAGACCGCCGCCGCCAGGAGGCAGTTGCCCTCGAAGCGCAGGTGGACGTGCTCGTAGAACGCCTCGTCGCCGGGGATGCCCAGCAGGGCCTGGGGGTTGCGGGCGAAGGCGGCCTCGGCGTCCACGAGGTGCACGCCCCGGCCGGCGTCGGCGGCGGCGACCTGGCGGATGGTCTCGTTGATCTTCGTGTCGGCGCGGAAGCGCAGCGCGTCCATGTCGCGAGCGAGGACGAGGTGCCTGCGGGCCTCCTCCGTCCGCCCCAGCGCCACGCAGCAGCGCCCCGCGCGGAAGTGCAGCTCCGCGAAGCGGCCGTCGATCTCGGCCGCCCGGCGGTACCGGGCGAGGGCCTCGGCGTACGTGCCGGGCGCCTCCAGGGAGACGCCCGCGTCGTAGAGCGCCTGGAACTTCGAGGCGTCCGTTTCGGGCAGGTCGGCCCGGTGGACCGACGCGAACGGCGGGCAGTCGCGGAGGTTCGTGGCGACGGTGCAGAGGACCGTCCAGGCCCCCGCTTCGCGGGACGTCCGGCAGATGTCCCCCAGGTTCGCCCGGAAGTGGTCGTAGACCCGCCCAAGCCGCGGGTCGTCGGCCCCCACGCGATGCCCGGCGAACATCTCCATGCCGCGCCACTTGCCGGCCGCCTCGCCCGGGGCGAACCAGCCCGCGATCCCCGCGACAAGCTGCCCCGTCCGGAAGCCCCTGACGAAGATGCTGGCGCGGATGGCGTCGCGGCTGGGCGTGTAGCCCGCGAACACCGTGCCGGGGCCGTACGGCCCGACCACCTCGTTGTTGCCCATGTACACGACGAACAGGTCCGGCTCGTGGGCGGCGCAGTCGGCGGCGATGACACGGGCGACGTGGGAATTGACGGCCGTCATCGCCGCGTTGACGACCTCGAAGCGGACCCCGGGGTAGCGCTGGCGCAGCATGACCTGGAGGATCCGCGCGAAGCCGAAGGCGGGGTCGGGCGTGCCGGCGGCGGCCGAGCCGCCCAGCACGAAAATGCGGAACGTCCCGGCGTCCTTACGCGCCGGCAGCGAGAACAGGACCGGCGCGCGGGACAGTGCCCGGGGAAAAAACCGCCAGCCGAAGCGCTCATTGCCGCTGTAGGTCCCGTCGCGGGGGTGGCTGACGAGGAACCCGGCCGGGTGGCCGTAGCCGAACAGCCGCAGCCCCAACTCCAGCGCCGCCAGGAGCGCCGCCGGCACCAGCGTCGCCGCCAGCAGCCGGAACAGCCACTTGCGCGCCGTACTCGGGGCGGGGCGCGGCGCGTCTCTCGGCGGGCTCCCGCGGGAGGTGCCGCTGCCGCGCCGGGCCTTCGCCCGACCGGGCGGATGGGTCTTCGCGTTGTCTGGCCGCCTGCTCACCTGACTTGTGCATCGGCCGGACACCGCCCCGCCCGTGAGCGGCACCCCGCGCCGGGAATGAAAGCGGGCGGCCGTCTCGCTGACGGCCGCCCGCCGAGGGCACCACTCTATGTGTGCGTTGCGCTTACTTCCGACGTCGCCGGAGCAGCACGCCCAGCCCGCCGGCGCCGAGCAGCATCAGCGTGACCGGCTCGGGAACGAGCGGCAGGCCCGGCGCCGTGTCGGGGATCGCCGGGATCACCGTCGTGTCGCCCAGCAGGAAGATGTCGCTGCCGCCCATGCTGCCCCACAGGCCGATGTAGGCGCCGCCGCCGCCTTCCTGCCAGAAGAACTCGATGTTGTAGTCGCCGGGCGCCAAGTGGACCGTGCCGCTGGCATCCTGGCCCCAGCTCTCCCAGCGGAAGCCGCTGCCATCATCGAGCTTGATGACCGGGGCGCGGCCCGGCTCGTTGACCGTCCATTTGTCCGGGTCGCCGTCGGCAAGCTCCGTGATGCGGAACTCCGAGCCGTCGTCACCAAAGGTGGTGAAGGTGTAGTCGTTCTCCTCGGTGACCACCAGGACGCCGCGGGCGCCGAATGCGAAGTTGTTCTGCGCGACGCCGTCGTCGGCACCGGGGAAGATCTCCTTCGGGAAGCCCTTGCCGCCGCCGCCGCCGCCGGCGTCGTCCTCATAGTTGATCACGTCGGCGATGGCCGTGTTGGCGTCCGCCGCGCTGGTCGGATCGTCCCAGTAGGCCTCGACATTCGCCTTCGCCTCGTCCAAGCTGCCGGCCGGCGGATCGTAGATGCAGACGACCTCCCAGCCGTCCTTGACGGCCGGCGGCTGGACGGCCGGCGCGCCGGGGATCATGTCGCCGCCGACCAGGTTCCAGAGGCCGGCCTTCATGTCCACGGACGTGTGGGCGCCCTTGGCCGCGAAGAACTCCGCGGTCGCGCCGCCGCTGCCCTCGTGGTAGGTCAGCCAGAAGGGATGCTTGCCGGCGGGCAGGTTGATCACGCCGAGGGAGTCGCTCGAGCCGCGCCCGCCCCAGACCTGCATGCCCAGCCCATTGTCCGTGATGTAGGGGCTGGCGTTCGTGTAGCCCGTGAAGACCTGGCCGGGGAAGAACAGGGTGAAGCCGTCGTCGCTGTTGACGCCGAAGGTGTACTCCCCGCCCTCGGCGATGCCGATCTCGCCCTGCACGACGACGGAGACGTTGTCGGCCGATCCCGCGGTCGCGTGCCCGGCGGTCACGACGCCGTAGGGGCTCTGCTGGCCGGTAAAGTGCCCCTGGCCACTGCTGTCGTGGATGTTGAACACCGGCGCGGTGTAGTCCACGATCGTCCCGTCCCCGGCGGACAGCGCGGCCTGGCAGGCGCCCTGGTCGCCGATACCGCCCTTGTCGAGGACCTCCCGGACCGAGACGTACCCCATGCCGCCGGGCGCAAGCGCCGGCGGCACCCAGGCCTCGGCAAGCACCGGCGCGACCGGATCGACGAAGGTGGGGTCGGTGAAGTCCACGGTCAGCGTGTGGCCCGCCGCGTTGCGGTGGGCGGTGACGGCCAGGCCCGCGTAGGGCTCATCCACGAGGTTGGACAGGACCTGGCCGTTGACCCGCTCCCAGCCCACGCCCTGGCCGAAGTCCACGAAGCCCTCGACCAGCGTGACGGCATCGTAGAGGTTGTATCGCTGGAGGGCCAGCTTCTGCGGCGGGGCCGTCGCCGCCCCCTTGTACTGGGTGTTGCCCATCCAGTTGTTGTCGTCGTTCGGCCGCCACTGGAAGGAGGACTCGTTGCGGTCGCTGCGCAGGGCCGCCATGAGGGCGTTGACCTGCCGCTCGTCGCCAAGTGTCCCGACGTCGACGCTGTTGCGGACGAACAGGCCCGCCTTGACCCAGCCGTCGTAATCGCCGAAAGCCTCCGGCGGGATGGGGAGCTCGGAGACGCTCGTCTCCAGGCGCCAGTTGCCGGAGGGCATCTGCTTGTAGGCGACGTGGGCTCGCTCGCCCCAGTCCCACCAGTCGCTCCCGCCGCCGACGACGGTGTGGACGTTGCCGACCACCGAGTAGCTGCCCAACTCGATGGGGTCCGGGCTATTGCCGTCCCCCCTCAGGTCCAACGGGTCGCCGATGGCCGTGTCACCGTCGGCGACGAAGGCTACCTGCCCCATGGCCGGAGCGGCGGCCAGGAACAGCGCTATGCCCAATGCGAGGAACACCTTGCCTTTTGGTTCCATTTGGAACTCTCCTTCGAGTTGCTGCGAGGTCACGTTCGCCGGACACGAATGGGGACGAACCGGCCTCTAGACTTGCCTATTTCCTCACTGTGACGAATCTGTCGTTCCTTCTCCTGAACGGCACTATACCCCACCGGGGCGATTTCGTCAATCCCTTTTTTGGCGATTTCTTAGCGCGCCGCTGCGCGTTGGCCCCCGCCCACCGAGAAGACGACCATCGACCCGTCGCGGTCCTTGCAGACGACCAGGCCGCCGGAAAGGCAAACGTGGGGGTAGCACGTGCCCCGGACGATGCCCTTGACGCTCGCGAGCTGGCGGTACGAGTTGCCCAGCGCCTCGACGAGCACGAGCTGCCCCCGCCCGAAGACGAGGACCTTCTCGTCCCCGGTCACCAGGCACGAGCCGTGCCCGAAGCTCCCCCCCCGCCAGACGGTCCGCCCCGTCGCCAGCTCCAGGCACGCCAGCGGCCCGTTGACCAGGTAGACACGCCCCTTGTGGATCACCGGGCTGCCGACCTTGGCGTGCTGGCGCGTGGTCCACGTCTGGCGCGCCCGGGCGGGGGAGACCTCGATGAGGGCGGTGCGGCTGACGTTGTAGTCGCTGGTCAGCACGACGCGGCTGCCGTGGACGGCGGGGGTGGGGATGTTGTTGGCGAAGTCGGTCTGCCAGCGGCAGGTGGCGCGCATGCAAAGGCGGGCGGCCGTCTCGGTGACAGCCGCCCGCCGAGGGGACCAATCTATGTCTGCGTTGCGATTACTTCCGCCGGCGCCGGAGCAGGACGCCGAAGCCGCCGAGTCCGAGCAGCAGCATCGTCGCCGGCTCGGGGACGAGCGGGAGGCCGTCGCTGATGTCCTGCCGGTACCCGCAACTGTCGACCGTCAGCAGGTGCCATTCGGAATCCCACCTCCCGTCATCCGCTTGCCCGCGGCCGAAGATCTCCCAATAGGCCCCACCGCTGCGCTCGAAGAACGCGGCGCCGAAGTCGTGGTCGCCCGCGGTCAGGTAGATCTCGCCGGCCGTCCAGCTCGTCCCGGTCAAGGCGTCGGTGATCAACTGATCGCCGCTGATCACGGCGTCGCCATGGCTGCCGGGGACAATGGACAGCCAGTTCTGGCCGTAGATCTGGATGGCGGCGCCGTCATCGCTGTTGTAGCCGATCTGATAGAGCCCGTCCTCGGGAACGCAGATCGCTCCCTCAACGATGACCCCGAAGTCGTTGTCGTCTACTGTCGCAACGTCGTTGGAGAACGGCGTCTCCCCGGGGAAATGGGTCGTCCCGGAATCGGGGTCCCTGTGGTTCACCGCGCCGGGATTCGAGTAGGAATTCGTGCCGCCCACCTCGCCCGCCGCAACGGCGTCCAGGCCCTCTTGGAGGCTCTTGATCTGCGTGGTCATCTGGGGCGGATCGCCCGCCTCGTGCTCGTAGGCGCCGGGTGCGCTGGCCGTCATCGCGAGCGTGCCGTTGTAACCCGGCACGGGAACGCTACCGAGGGTCCTGTAGCCGATCAGGCGAAAGTCGCCGTCGTGGGCGGTCTTGACGCCCGGCGCGGCCGAGACCTCGCAGGCGGCCCCGCCGCCGCCTTCCCAGTAGAGGACGCGGATGTCGTGCTTGCCGGCCGTCAGCTCGGCATGGCCGAGGACGTCGTTGGTGCCCTTGCCGTAGTTGGCCTCCATGACGACCTTACCGTCGACGGCCAGCTCGAAGCCGTCGTCGCTGTTGACGTTGAACGTGTACACGCCCGGGGTGTCGATCTGGATCTGCCCGCTCATGACCAGGGCGACGTGGTCGACGGCATCGGTCACCTTCCCCTCGACCTTGACGCCGTAGAGGGAGTCACCGCCGAAATGCCCCGTCCCGCCCTGATCCCAGAGGTTGATGACGGAGGCCTGGTACTCCGACGCGATGGCGTCGGGCAGTGTTTCCGAGTCCCCGTCCTTGTACGCATTGAGCTTTGCCACGGTCTGATCGAGGTTGCCGACGCCAACCTGGCCGTCGGCCTTGTCGTCGGTGACCTCCAGGACATTCCACATGCCCGCCGTCGGGCCCGGCAGGTCGAAGGCCAGCTCCCTCTGGGGGACATGCTCATAGACGTACGGCGTCTCCGTGGTCAGCTCGACCCAGTCGATGTTGAAGTTGGTGCCGTCCATCACGAACTTCACTTCATGGCTACCGGCGGCAATCGTGAGGGGACCCGCGGGGACCCAAGGGGTCCCAGGCTTGCAGACGGTCCAATTCTGCCACCCGCCCGTGCCCGGGCACTGCGTCAACCCTTGGGTGGGGCCCCCGTCGATCTGGAGGCCAATCGGCCCGCCACCGCTTGGGGAGCCCGTCTGGTAATACACGTAGTAATCTCCCCCTGCGAAGACGGGATCGGTGACCCACGTGCCCGGGTCGGTGGTCAGGATGAGCCACTCGCCGGCTTTGGTCCAACCGACGTTGAACCCCCCCGTGCAGGCCTCGATGTCCACGTCGTCCCCATCTTCCGTGCGGTAGCCCCCCCCATTGTTGCCGACGTCGGTGTCGTGGAACCCGACGCCCTCACCACCGGCCTTGTAGTCCTCGGCTTCCAGGCGGATGACCTGCTGCCCCCAGACGGTCCCGGGAGCAACAGCAAACGCCAACACCGCGACCCATGCCACAAGCGACCTGCTCTGCGGTTCCATTTGGAACTCTCCTTCGAGTTGCCGCGAGGTCACGTTCGCCGGACACGAATGGGGACGAACCGGCCTCTGGAGTTGCCTATTTCCTCACTGTGACGAATCGGTCGTTCCTTCTCCTGAACGGCACTATACCCCACCGGGGCGATTCCGTCAATCCCTTTCCTGACGATTTCTTATCGCGCCGCTGCGCGTTGGCCCGCGCCCACCGAAAAGACGACCATCGACCCGTCGCGGTCCTTGCAGACGACAAGGCCGCCGGAGAGGCACACGTGGGGGTAGCACGTGCCCCGGACGATGCCCTGAACGCGGGCAAGCTGGCGGTAGGAGCCGCCCAGCGCCTCGACGAGCACGAGCTGCCCCCGCCCGAAGACGAGGACCTTCTCGTCCCCGGTCACCAGGCACGAGCCGTGCCCGAAGCTCCCCCCCCGCCAGACGGTCCGCCCCGTCGCCAGCTCCAGGCACGCCAGCGGCCCGTTGACCAGGTAGACACGCCCCTTGTGGATCACCGGGCTGCCGACCTTGGCGTGCTGGCGCGTGGTCCACGTCTGGCGCGCCCGGGCGGGGGAGACCTCGATGAGGGCGGTGCGGCTGACGTTGTAGTCGCTGGTCAGCACGACGCGGCTGCCGTGGACGGCGGGGGTGGGGATGTTGTTGGCGAAGTCGGTCTGCCAGCGGCAGGTGGCGACGGTTCGGCCCTCGTGGCCGGGGTCGATGCGCATCACGACGAGCTGGAACAGGGCGAGGTTGGCCAGGCAGTCGGCCCCGGCGACCTTCATGAGGACGGGCCCGGCGCTGTGCCCGCCGGGCTCGCGGAACTGCGACGCCCACCGCCGCCGCCCGGTCCGCTTGTCGAAGGCCATTACCGTGCCGTCGGAGCTGGAGACCTCGCAGATGACGAGGTCGCCGTAGATCAGCGGGGAGCCGGTGTGCCCGTAGTCGCGCGTGCCCTTGCCGGCGTCGGGGCGCCGGCGGATGCGGCAGATCTCGTGGAAGTTGATCGCCCAGACGAGCTTGCCGGCCCGGCGCGTGTCCCAGCAGCGCAGGTCGCCGTCGACGCTGAGGGTATAGAGCCAGCCCGTCTCGGCGTCGAGCGTGGGCGTGGAGGACGGCCCGCCGTAGGCGCCCGTGTCGCCGGTGCGGAGGCGCCCCTGGTAGCGGCAGGGATAGGACTGCCGCCACAGCTCCTTGCCCGTGGCGGCCTCGAAGCACCACAGGTGGTCCGTGCCGCTGGAGCTGCGCCGCCCGCCGCGCCCCTGCCAGCCCATCACGTACAGCCGCCCGCCGGCGAGGATCGGCGAGGTGCACCCCTTGCCGACGCGGCGGGTCCAGAGCTTCTTCGGCGGCCAGCCGCCGGGATAGCCCGAGCGCTCCGGCGTGACGTCCGTGCGGTCGGGCCCGCGCCACTGGGGCCAGTCGGCGCCCCCGGCGGCGGCCGCCAGAACCGCCACCCAGAGCGCCCCCGCCGCCAGGGGCGGCGATCGACGTGTCGGTTTCATGGGCGTCCCTTCCTGCAAGGCGGATCGGCGCACGGACCGCCGCCGATGCCGGCGTCGGTCCTGTGACGTTGAACGCCCCCGCGCCGCGGTCGGTTGTCGCGAAAGCGCGGAA
>CAZXOC010000273.1:0-10047 GCA_964642165.1 uncultured Planctomycetaceae bacterium
GCAGTGTCTCAGTCCCAATGCGCCGGGCCAACCTCTCAGTCCCGGTACCCGTCGTCGCCTTGGTAGGCCGTTACCCCACCAACAAGCTGATAGGACATGGGCCGCTCTCCAGCCAACAGGTCCGCCGAAGCGGATCCCCGCCTTTGATCACCATGCCTTGTGAAACGGTGATATCATCGGGTATTACCTGCAGTTTCCCGCAGCTATCCCCAAGCTCGAGGTACGTTACCCATGTATTCCTCGCCCGTTCGCCACTTTATGCACCCCCCGAAGGGGGCTTTAATCGTGCGACTTGCATGCTTTAGCCACGCCGCCAGCGTTCGATCTGAGCCAGGATCAAACCCGCCACTTGAATCTCGCGGATCCCGTCCCGACCGAAGCCGGGACAGGTATCGTTTGATCGTGGTTGCCGGGTCAGTTTGGGGCGACCCGGCCGGTCTCCGTCCCCGAAGGGACGGAAGCCAAACTCAAAATCCTCATCCGTAGGGATGTCACGAGGATTCTGAGCGGCCTGCCCGTCGCAAGAGGGGCAGACCGTTGGATCATTCGCCCGCCCGACGCAACTGTGACCGTTGCGTCCGACGGTTCGCATCCTCGTGACGGCACCACTGTTCACTTTTCAAACAGCTTGGCAGGTTGTCGGTCGCCTGTCGCCGCCTGCGGCCTCATCGCCGCGGGCAGGCCGAAGCTAGGGATTCTACTCGCTGGCCGGACAAGGTCAAGAACTACCTCGGAAAAACCCAGGACTTTTTCCGGCCAGCCAACGCCGTCTCACGCGGCCCGCTACGGGGCAACCGGGCGGAATCTCCCTGCAAAACCATGGGAGAAAAAACCTTACAGCCCGGACCCACCAGCATCGGGCCACGAATTCCTTTTCAACATCGACCTTCGTCGATGCCTCAATAACTATAGCAGTCCCCCTCCGCCACGTCAAGCACAACGAGAAGCATTTCGCGGCACGCGATCGCAGCGGCCCGCGCGGGCGCAAGCTGCACGCGCCGGTCCCGCGCGGCTATGCTTCCGCCCCGCCGGGCCGGTTGATCGCGGCCGCGCGGGTTCGCAGGAGGCCCATCTTCTCCCGCACCTCCTCGGCGAAGCGGGAGTTGGGGAACTCCTTGATGATGTCCTCACCGGCGGCGATCGCGTCCTCCCATCGCTGGTCCGTCACGCAGATGGAGAACTGAACGCCCAGGTTGTGCAGGCGGGCCTTGAAGACGCCCCGGGCCGATTCCTCCAACGCCGCCGCCTCCTGCGGCGTGAGGTACGTGTCCAGCTCCTGGAGCAGCTCAATGCCCCGGTCCACGTCGTTCTTGCGGACGGCCTCGCCGTAGGCCTGAAGCAGCCCGCGCTTGTGGTCGTTGCGGGCCTTCTTGATCTCGTCCGGCAGGGCCGCCACCTTCCGGTTGTCCGGGAAGAGCCGGATGATCCGCTGCGACTCCCGCAGGGCCTGCGCCCAGCGGTACTTCGCGCACAGATCGCCGATCCGCCCGATGGCCTGATCGATCTTCTCCTCCACGGTGCCGCTGCGCGAGCGCTCGACCTCCTCCCGCAGGCGGGCTGCCTCGTCGGCAAAGCCCAGGCGGGCCTCGATGGTCTCCACCAGCGCCTCGGCCGTGCGGTAGTCCTGCTTGATCAGGTCTTCGTGGATGGCCTCGCGAAGGGCCTCCAGCTCGCGCTCGCGGAACAGGAGGCTCTTGGCCTGGTCGGACAGCGGGGCGAGGTCCGCCAACTCGTGGAGGGACTTGGTCGTGTCCTGGAGGATGGACTCGACGCGCTGGATGCGCGCGCTGGCGCCGGCGGCGGCGAACTCGTTGGCGACCATCATCCGGACCGCCCCGTAGAGCACCACCGACCACATCATCGCCACCAGCTCGACCACGACCAGCAGCAGCCACAACAAGGCGGCCGAGCCGCCGGAGCCCGCGAGCAGGCTCAGGACGGCCATCGCCACCGTGGCGACCACCGCGACGGCCAGCAAGGCCGCCGTCCCCACGAACACCACGCGGGCGATCCGCGCCACCCACCCAAACCGTCCACTCTCTTCCGGCATGGACCTGCTCCTTCTGGGGGCCTGGGCGCGCGGGCGACATGCTCAGCGGGCCAATCCGTTGCCTGGGAATACTAAGCCGCCTCGCCCGGGATGTCAAACCTCCACGGCAGCGCCGAGGCCGGCATTTCGCGCGGTGTCGCGGCGGCTCGGGCGGGCCTCGGCGCCGGCGCGGGCTTGAGCCTGGCCATCCGGATCGGTAGCATCGTGCGGGTCGAATCCGGCGAGGGCCCGGGCATGCCCCACGAGGTGATGAACGAGCGGCAGGTGGCGGCCTACCTGCACCTGGACGTGCGTGAGATCGTCAAGCTGGCCTCACGCGGGCAGATCCCCTGCCGGAAGGTGGGCCAGGGCTTCCAGTTCCGCAAGGGGCAGGTGGACCATTGGGTCGAGTCGCACATCCACACGCTCGACCGGCAGCGGCTGGCGGGGATCGAGCGGGGTGTGACGGCCCACCACGGCGTCGATCACGCCGAGTTGGAGGTCTGCCCGCTGATTCCCGAGGGCGGCCTGGCCGTGCCGCTGCTGGCCCGCACGCGGGAGGGCGTCCTCCGCGACCTGGTGGAGCTGGCCAACGCCGCCGGACTGGTCTACGTCTGCGACGAGCTGCTCGATGAGATCCGCAAGCGCGAGGGGCTCTGCCCGACGGCCCTGGCGCCCCACGTGGCCCTGCCGCACCCGCGCTACCCCCTGCCCTACGCCATCGCCCGGAGCTTCATCGTCGTCGGCCTGGCGCCCGGCGGCATCCCCTACGGCGCCGAGGACGGCTCGCTGACGCGTCTGTTCTTCCTCATCTGCTGCAAGGACGACCGCACCCACCTGCACGTGTTGGCGCGCCTCGCGGGGATGCTCAGCGACCCGTCGGGCGTCGAGCGTCTGCTGGCCGCCGGAGACCCCGACCAACTCCACCAGACGCTCGTGGCGCTCGAGGAGGCCGCGACCGCAGGGAGCTGACCTCCGCGCCGAGGCTACTGCCCCGTCACCCGGACCTCGCCGAAGGACGTCTTCGTCTGCATGGCGTGGTAGCCGTAGTACCGTACGGCCCGGAGGCTCTGCGGCAGCGCCCGGCTCGCCGTCGCGCCCGCCGCGGAGACCTGGATGGATCTCTTGACGAGGTCCACGACCACCTTGACGTCGATGGGCTTCTGGCGGTCGAAGGTCGCCGGCGTGGAGGTCTTCCGGTCACTGTCGCTCAGCCCCTCGAAGACGGCGACGTTCTGCCCGCCGATGTACAGCCCGGCGCAGATCAGCTCGCCGTCCTTGCCGGAGTCGCCGATCGCCAGGAAGCCGTTCTGCCAGCCCTCCTCGCGCCGGCGTCGCGTCTGCATCCGCAGCTCGAAGACGGCCCGACGAGTGAAGGGCTTGGCGGCCCTCTTCAGCGCCGTGCCCTCGCCCCGCGTCTCCAGGTCGTAGCCCGAGGCCGTCTTCTTCACCGTGCCGCCGCGGCAGATGGCGAAGTCCGGGTGCTGGACGTCCCTGCGGCCGGCGGCGCGTTTCCCGCGTCCGCCGCCGCGCTGCGTCGCGCGGCTCGGGTCGTAGTTGGGATTGGGCGCAGGCATCTGGGCGTCGACGGCCCGGCGCCACTCGTGGAGCTTCCCGCGGAGCTCGGCGGCCTTGTCGGGCATCTTCGGGGCCAGGTCGTTCTTCTCGCCGATGTCCTCGCGCAGGTTGTACAACTCAACGTGCATGTCCTCGAAGAACTCGATGAGCTTCCAGTCGCGCTGGCGGATGGCCCCGTAGGGCGTGGCCCCGCCGGGATGGTAGTGCGGGTAGTGCCAGTAGACGGCGTCGCGGTCGAGTTTCGTCGCGCCCCTCAGGATCGGCACGAGGCTGACGCCGTCGACGCGGCGATTGTGCTTCGCGTCGCCGGGAACGCCCGCCAGCTCCAGGATGGTCGGGTAGAAGTCGATGCTGATCACCGGCTCGCCGCAGACGCTGCCGGGCTTCGTCACGCCGGGGACGTAGACGACGAACGGCTCGCGGACGCCGCCCTCGTAGCTGCTGCCCTTGCCGGCGCGCAGCGGGGCGTTGCTGGTGATCGGCCGGCGCGGGTTGCCGATCAGCCCGCCGTTGTCCCCCGTGAAGAAGATCGCCGTGCGGTCCAGCAGCTTCAGCTCCTCCAGCTTGCGGATCACCCGCCCGACGCACTCGTCCATGCTGTGGACCATGCCTCCGTAGACGGGGTGGCGCTGGAGCGACGTGGGGTCGGCGTCGGCCTTGGCCTGGTACCTGGCGATCAGCTCCTTCTTGGCCTGGAGCGGCGTGTGCACGGCGTACATCGACAGGTACAGCAGGAACGGCCGGTCCTTGTGGGCCTCCAGGAACGTCTCGGCGTCGGCGGCGTGGCGGTCGGTGAGGTACTCGCCCTTCGGACCTTCCGCCATGGTGGGGATGCGGTAGGGCGCGAAGTAGCTCGGGGGCGCGCCCCGAGAGTACCCGCCGATGTTGACGTCGAAGCCCTGGCTCTTCGGCCAGTACTCCTCGCGGGGGCCCAGGTGCCACTTGCCGATGAAGCCCGTGGCATAGCCGCCCGGCTTGAGCGCCTCGGCGAGGGTGACCTCCTCCTTCTTCATGTACATGGTCCAGTCGGGGACCCTGAGCTTGGCGCGGGGTCGCTTGTGGCCGGAAATCCAGTCCGTCAGGTGCACCCGGGCGGGGTACTTGCCCGTCAGGATGCTGACGCGCGTCGGCGAGCAGACGGTGCAGGCGGCGTAGCCGTTGGTGAAGCGCACGCCCATCTTCGCGAGGCGATCGACGGCGGGGGTCTCGTAGAACCGGCTGCCGTAGCACCCGACGTCCGTCCAGCCGAGGTCGTCGATGAGGATGAAGACGAAGTTGAGCTTGCGTGCGGCGGCCTCGCCCCGCGCGGCGCACGCCCGCGCGGCGGCCAGCAGGCCCGCCCCGCCGGAGAGCGCCACGGCCGCCTTCGCGGAGGTGCGAAGGAAGTGTCGTCTGTCGAGTGTCCTCACGAGTTTGTCTCCGTGCCGAGTCCGTTGAACTGGGTCTGGTAGAGGTGGCGGTAGAGGCGGCAGCGCTCGAGCAGCTCGGCGTGGGCGCCCACGTCGACGACCCGCCCGGCGTCCATGACGGCGATCCGGTCGGCGGACATGACGGTCTGGAATCGATGGGCGATCATCAGCGTCGTCCGGTCGCGGACGAAGTCCTCCATGGCCTGGTGGATTCGCCGTTCGCTGTCGGCGTCCGCCTGACTCATGGCCTCGTCGAAGATGAGGATGGCCGGGTCGCGGAGGATCGCGCGGGCGATCGTGATCCGCTGGCGCTGCCCGCCGGACAGCGTCGCGCCGTGCTCGCCGACCATCGTGTCGTACCCGTTGGGAAGGTCGCGGACGAACTCGTCCACGAAGGCCCGCCCGGCCGCGCCCAGCACCGCCTCGGCGTCGGCGTCCGCCACGCCGTAGGCGATGTTCTCCGCGACCGTCGCGTGGAACAGGACCGTCTCCTGCGTGACCAGCCCGATCTGCCCCCGCAGCGACAGCAGCGAGACCTTCTGGATGTCCTGCCCGTCGATGAGGACCTCGCCGCCCGTCGCCTGCAGCAGCCGCGGCAGCAGGGACAACAGCGTCGTCTTGCCGGAGCCGTTGGGCCCCACCAGGGCAAAGGTCTCCCCCGCCCGAATGGTCAGGTCGACCTCCTTGACGGCGTCCTCGACCGCGCCGGGGTAGCGGAAGCTGGCGCCGCGGAACTCGATGGACCGGCTGTGGCGAGGCAGGTCGGGCGCGTCCGGCAGGGACGTCTCCACCGCGCGGTCGTGCAGCTCGAAGACCCTGGCGGCCGCGGCGTCGGCACGCTGGAAGCGCGTCACCACCTTCGCCAGTTTCCGCAGCGGGTCGAACATGGTGGCCATGCACCCCATCATGGCGATGAACGTCTCGGTGCTGATCTCGTAGGTCAGCGCCCAGTAGCCGGCCAGGGCCCCGGCGCAGCAGGCGGCGGTGATGCCCAGCGCCTCGATGGTCGGCGCGGTCGCCGCGTCGATGCGGGCGATCCGGTTGAGCTGCTTGAGCAGCCCGCGGTTGACGCGTCCGAAGCGCCGGCGTTCGGCGCGTTCCATCGTGTAGGCCTTCACCACGCGGATGCCGCTGAGCGTCTCCTCCAGGACGCCGACCATATCGGACCAGGACTCGAGCATTTTCTCGGCCGCACGCCTCATGCGCTTGCCGAACCGGCGGATGAGCCAGTAGGCCGGCGGGCCGACCAGCATCGCCAACAGCGTCAGCCGCCACGAGATGATCATCGAGGCGACGACCGAGGCGAGGGCCTTTCCCGGCTCGGCCAGCGTCTTGCCGAACAGGGTGATCTGCCCGCGCCGCAGCTCGCTCGTGTCGGCGACGAACCGGCTCATCGTGTCGGTGATGCCCTGTTCGGAGAAGTACGTCGTCGGCAGGCCGAGCACCACCGCGTAGTTCTCGCAGCGGATGTCCATCACGGCGCGGTTGACGGCCGAGGCGACCAGGTACTCCTGCACGAAGCGAAGCACGTTGCGCAGGATCGTCGCCACCAGGGCGATGACCAGCACGCCGAGCAGCATGTGGAAGCGTCCGGGTCGGCCCGCCGGCTCGGGGATCGCCCGGGCGATGCGCCCCAGCAGGGCGCTGGTCCACGCCACCGGGCCCAGCTCCGCCGAGACGCGGCGCCCGCGCCCGTCGATGGGGTTGTGGACGCGCAGCTCGACGCGGTCGCCCTCGGCGGCCCCCGCCAGCCGACGGGCCAGCTCGCGCCCGCGCATCATCTCGTCGACCGCGCCGCCGCCGGCCAGGCCCAGCAGCCAGTCGCCCTTGCGAAGGCCGGCCCTCTCGCCCCGGCCGCCCTCCACCACGTTCATCACGTCGAGGATCTCCACCACGTCGCGACCCGCGACCTTCGTGCCGACCGGCGTGGTCCGCTGCACGACGCGGACCTCCAGGCGATCGCTCGTGATCGAGCCGTACGCCCAGCCGTGCAGGCCCTCCTCGCTGATCAGGATCTTGCTGCCGGGCACGAGCATGCCCAGCCCGCCGCCCCACAGCACGCTGATCAGCACGACGCAGAGGATCGAGACACCCAGCCGCACGCGGTACGGCCGCAGATACCGAACTGAACGGAAGAAGTCCTTCATGCTTCGGGCCATCGGCGGTCGGCGTTCAACCGCCCAGGTTGCGCTGGACGAGGGCCTCCACGACCGGCGGAGAGCCGCCGGCCGGCCGGCCCCGTCACAGCCTCAGCGGCGCGGCGGACGCGCACGTGATCGCCACGTTGTCCCAGACGGTCTTCGGGTTCACGTTCCGCCAGAGCAGTTGCTCGTACCGGGCCAACTGCTCGAGGACCTCGGCGAGGCGCGTCGCGTCGAAGCGACCGGCCAGCGCCGCCACGGCAGGCTGCTGGTCGGCGTGGACCAGGTCGCGCCGGGCCCCGGTGGCGGCCGTCAGGGCGTCGCGGAACGCGCTGGCGATCAGCTCGAGGGTCACGCCGACGCCGCGGCGCAGGGCCAACGTCCGCGCGAGTTGCGCGCCGTCGGCTTCTTTCGACTCCGCGACGGCCTGGTCGGCGAGGCGGTCGGTCGTCTTGATCAGGTGGTCGGCGAGCTCGCCCTCGCCGCCCTCCGCGAGGCCCGCCAGGCGTTCCAGCAGGTCGCGTTTGACGTCGTACATGCCCTGTTCGGCGAGCTTCAGCGCACGGCCGACCGAGCCGTCGGTGAAGGCCGACCAGAACGCCGCCTCCGCTTCGGCGACGCCGGCATCGACGAGCTTGTCGCGCACGAACGGGCGCGGCAGTGGGCCGAACCGAACCGTCCAGCAGCGGCTTCGCGTCGTCGGCAGCATCCGCTCGACGTGGCGGCAGATCAGGACGATCCTCACGCCTTCCGGCGGCTCCTCGAGCGTCTTGAGCAGGGCGTTCTGGGCGTCGGGGCTCATCAGCTCCGATTCCCGCACGACGAAGACCTTGCCGCGTCCCCGGGCGGCGCGGCGCCCGGCCGGGTCGATCAGAAACCGCCGGATCACCTGAATGCCCAGGCCCTGCATGACGCGGTTGCGGACCTCCGAGTCCTCGTGGTAGCGGGCCAGCTCCTTGTAGACGAGATGGAAGTCCGGGTGCGTGCCGGCGTCCATCATCCGACAGCTCGCGCACGTTCCGCACGCCTGGACGAGCGCGGCGTTCTTGCGGAATTCGGCAAGTCGCCCGTCGTTCGACCGCTTCGCCGGCGCCTCGCACAGCAGCGTTCGGGCCAGCGCCACGGCCGTGGTGCGCCGCCCGACCCCGGCCGGACCGGCGAACAGGTACGCGTGCGGGCGCCGCGTCCCCGTCAGCCCGCGCTGGAGCTGCGTGATCGCCGCGTCCTGTCCCACGATGTCCAGCAGCTCAGGCATGCTCCCCCGCCCAGTTCGTGACGGCCCCTCGAACGCGCTGGTGCACCTCGTCCGCGCCGCCGGTGGCGTCCACCACGGCGAAGTGCTTCGGGTCTTCGCGGGCCTGGAGGAGGAACAACTCGCGGACCTTGCGATGGAAGTCGAGGCCCTTGGCCTCCATGCGGTCGTGCTCGCCGCTGCGGCCCACGCGCGCCAGGCCCTCTTCGCTGGGCAGGTCCAGCACGACGGTCAGGTCGGGCCAGGTCTCGCCCACGGCGATGCGGGCGGCCTGGCGGACGGTGTCGGCCGGCACGCCGCCGGCGCCCTGGTAGGCCACCGTCGAGGAGACGTACCGGTCGCCGAGAACGCACTGCCCTGCCGTCAAGGCCGGGCGGATCACCTCCGCCGCGAGCTGCGCGCGGCTGGCCATGTAGAGCATCAGCTCGCACTCGACGGCCATCTCGTCGTTCTCGCGGTCCAGCAGGACCCGCCGGACGTGGTCGCCGATGGCGGTTCCGCCGGGGTCGCGGACCTCGCAAATCTCCGCGCCCTCGGCGCGAAGGAACTCCGCCAGCCGCTTGAGCTGCGTGGTCTTCCCGGCCCCGTCCGGGCCGTCGATGACGAGGAACTTCCCGGCCAGCTTGTCCGCCAATTCGCTCATGGGCTCTCCACGATCGGCCCGCCAGTATGGCGTGGCGGGGCGGGGTTTACAACCCGCTGGCGGCCAGCCGCAGCGTGCCCGACCCGCATGGGGCGGTTGATGATGGCCTCGGGGGCGAGCCTCTGGTACCGTGAGGCACCATACCCGTGGAGCCCCACACCGGGGCCAGGGACACCATCGCCAGGCAGACATCGCAGTTGGAGACAAGCCCATGGCCATCCAGGTAGCATTCATCGGGGCCGGCAGCGTCGGGTTCACGCGGCGGCTGTTCCGCGACCTCCTCGCCGTGCCGGAGCTTCAGGACACGCACTTCGCGATGACGGACATCTCCAAGCGGAACCTGGACATGGTCGTCCAGCTCTGCCGGAAGGACCTGAAGAGCAACAAGCTGCCGGCGAAGATCACGGCCACGACGAACCGCCGCCGCGCCCTGGAGGGGGCCGACTACGTCGTCAACTGCACGCGGATCGGCGGCCTGGAGGCCTTCCAGCTCGACATCGACATCCCGCTCAAGTACGGCGTGGACCAGTGCGTGGGCGACACGCTCTGCGCCGGCGGCATCATGTACGGCCAGCGGAGCATCCCGGCCATCCTGGACTTCTGCAAAGATATCCGCGAGGTCGCCGCACCAGACGCGCTGTTCCTCAACTACGCCAACCCCAACGCGATGAACACCTGGGCCGCCGCCGAATACGGCGGCGTGCGGACCGTCGGCCTCTGCCACGGCGTGTACGGCGGCCACGCCCAGATCGCCGCCGTCCTCGGCGCCAAGGACCGCAGCGAGGTCGACATCATCTGCGCCGGCATCAACCACCAGACGTGGTACATCCAGATCGTCCACAAGGGACACCTGGTCACCACCGAGGAGCTGGTCCGGGCCTTCGAGAGCCACCCGCGCTTCGCCAAGACCGAGAAGGTCCGCATCGACATGCTCAAGCGCTTCGGCTACTACAGCACCGAGTCCAACGGGCACCTCAGCGAGTACGTGCCCTGGT
>CAZXOC010000274.1:0-10038 GCA_964642165.1 uncultured Planctomycetaceae bacterium
GTAAGTCATTGTAACCAAAGGAGTAGCATCGCGCCAGAGAAAAGTGTCACTCACCCGTCGCGCGGCAGCTTAGCCCTTGATGGACCCGGCGGCGACACCCCGGATGAAGAACCGCATCGTGAAGACGAACAGGATGATCAGGGGGATCGCGGCGATGGCGAAGGCGGCCATCGTCGGGCCCCACTCGCGGACGTAGGCGCCCTCCAGGCGGAACAGCGCCACCGCCGTCGGCAGCCGCGCCGGGTCGCGAAGCACCAGCAGCGGCAGCAGGAAGTTGTTCCACGACCGCACGATGGACAGGCACGCCAGCGTGGCGATGATCGAGCCGTTCATGGGGATCACGACGTGCCAGATCCTGCCGAGGTGCCCGGCGCCGTCGACCTCGGCGGCCTCGAAAAGCTGCTCCGGCGTGTCCTCGATGTAGTTGCGCAGGATGAAGATGTTGAACACCTGCCCCCCGGCCACGCCCGTCACCACCAGGGCGGTGTACGTGTTCAGCAGCCCCATGTCGCGAAGGAGCGTGAACAGCGGCACGAGGTTGGCCACGCCCGGCATGAGCATCAGGATCATGAACGCCGACCAGAGCAGCGTCTTGCCGGGGAAGCGGAAGCGCCCGAAGACATACGCGGCGAGGATCGCCACGACGAGCGTGCCGGCCGTCGTCATCACGGCCAGGTAGATCGTGTTGGGGACGCTCGAGCCGATGGTCTGCCACCCGATGCGGTAGTTCTCCGAGATCAGGTCCCACCAGGCCCCCCAGCCCCGGGCGTGCACCTGCGGCACCCAGGGGTTCTTGTAGAACATCCGGTTGTCCTTGGTGGAGATGCTGAGCATCATGTAGAGGGGGAAGAACGCCGCGGAGAGCACCAGCAGGATGAAGGCATGCTTGAGCAGCTCCGCCCAGGGGTTGGCGGCCTTGCCCGTGGTCAGCTTGTGCCTCTCCGCCCTCATTTGGTCACCCGGACGTAGCGGTTGTTGATGACCGTCAGGTACACGATGAGGAAGAACAGCAGCAGCCCGATCGCGCAGGCGTAGCCGACCTCCGCGGCGGTGAAGGCCTTGTGGAACATGTACAGCCCCGGCAGCATGCCCACGCCCCCGGGCCCGCCCGAGTCGCCCAGCAGGATGAACACCAGCCCCCAGCCCTTCAGCGTGCCGATGATCATCAGGATCAGGTTCAGGCGGATCTGCGTCGTGATCAGGGGCAGCTCGATGTTCCAGAACTTCCGGATGGGCCCGCAGCCGTCGATGTCCGCCGCCTCGTAGACGCTCTGGTCGATGTTGCCCAGCCCCGAGAGGTACAGCAGCACGCTGATCACGCCCACCCACGGGAAGCCCCAGAAGATGATCGCCGGGCGGATGAGCTGGGACTGGGCCAGCCAGCCCGGCGGGGCGTCGGCGTTGTCGAACGCGCCGGCGGACTTCGTCCAGATGGCCGAGAGGACCACCAGCACGGCGAAGGCGGCGACGATCAGCCCGCCGGCCCACTTCATCGCGCTTCGCCCGCGCTGATGCCGCCGCAGCAGTTCGGCCGTCCCGGCCAGGGCGACGAGCAGGATCGCGATGCGCCCCACGCCGCGCCAGAAGCCCGCGTGCCGGATCGCGTTGGCCCAGAACGCCGGCGTGATCCCCCAGGCGGGGGCGCCCTCGGCGGCCGGACCCCACAGGAACCACATCCCCACCAACAGCGAGATCCACCACAGCCAGCCCCGGGCGATGCCCTTCAGCCCGCCGAGCAGCCCCAGGATCACTCCGCCCAGCAGCCCGAAGCCCCACAGACTTCCGAACATCGGGTCGAGGACGCGCTCGACGGTGGGCGTCATCGCCGCCGACAGGGCGGGCATGGCCGTGTCGAGGTACTTCAGCACGCCCATCAGCCCGCTCGCCTCCAGGATCGGGTTCAGCACGCCCTCCGTGGGGTCGTAGAAGAACTTCCACAGCAGCAGCCACACCATCCCCGGGATGATCATCGGAATGACGAACGCCACCCGGTAGAGGTACCGCGAGCGGTCGCTGACGAGGCGGTGGATCACCACGGCCGTGATGATCGACGGGATCATCTTCACCAGGTTGGCCGCGATGAACATCATCACCAGGACGAAGGCCGCCCCCAGGACCGGGTCCTGCAGGGCGCGCACGAAGTTGGCCTGGCCGACCCACTCGGAGATCTCGTCCCCGTTCCAGCGGAAGAAGGAGTGGTAGACCGCGCTGGCGGCGGGGTAGTACGAGAACGTCAGGATCAGCGCCAGGGCGGGCAGCACGAGCAGGTAGACCGGCCAGAGATGGCGGAGCTGGCGGAAGGTGATGGCCTTCATTCCGTCGCGCCCTCCCTGCCGCCGGCGTTCTCGGCCTTGCTCAGCTTCTCGTAGACGGCGCGGAAGCGCGCGCGGTCGAACTGCTTGGAGGTCTGCCCGAGGATGGTCGAGGCCAGCGCCCGCCGCACCTGGGGCGCCACGCCCGTGCGCACGGCCTTGGCGCGGTTCGAGGCGATGGCCGCCTCGGCCTGCACGATCCGGTGGTACGAGCTGACGTAGCCACGGTGGAAGTCGGCCAGGGCCAGCTCGTGATAGTCCTTGGCAAGCGACGTGATGTACCGGTGGTAGTGGTCCTCCCGCCAGTCCTGGATGTACTGCGCGAAGGGGTAGCTCCGCCGTGTCGCGGGCTCGTCGGCGATGCGCTTCAGGCACAACTCCGCCAGCAGGCCGCGCTGCGCCAGGAACGCTTCTCGCGGCCCGCGCGCCGCCGCGAGGAACTGCCCGTAGTGCCGGTCCGTCGGCTCCGGCTCGCTGATGAAGCTCTGGTACTTCTGGTCGTAGCGCAGGCGCGTGTCGCCCGGGTTGATGTACAGGTTCAGGACGCTGTACGTGCCCCGCTCCTCGGGGCGGAAGGCCTTCAGGATCGGGTCCGGCTCGGCGCCGCGGATCGCCGGGAACCACCGGAAGGCCTTATTGAGCTTCTCGTTGTACCGGCGGCTGGTGAGGAATCGCATGAAGTCGACGGCCAGCTCCTTGCTGCGGCTGAAGCGCGTCAGGCCCATGCTGAAGCCCGCCCGCGCGCCCGCCTCGGTGAGCCGGTGGCGGATGTACTGCCCGTACTTCTCGTCCGGCGCGGGGGTGGGGAAGTCGAAGACCATGATCTCGAAGTCGCCGGCGATCTGGCGCCAGAGGCTCCCGGCGTCCCAGGTGCCCGTGGCGATCATGACGGCCTTGCTGCGCGCGAAGCGCAGGACCGACTGGTCGCGCCGGGCGCTCATGAAGCTGGGGTCGAAGTACCGGCTGATGTCGTAGAGCACGCGGTGCCCGGCGCGGATGTTGGGGTGGGTCGTCAGGTCGAGCCGCCCGGTGAGGATGGCGTCGACGCGCTCGGCGTCGTCGAACCAGCCGTCGCAGTTCTCGTCGTACTGCGCCATCAGGTCCCAGGTGCTCATGGCCCAGTAGCGCCCGCGGTAGATGTTCTCGGTGTACTTGCTGCCGGCGATGGGCACGAGGCGGAACGTGGGGTCGCTCGCCCGGCGCTCGGCGGCGTAGGCCTTGATCCGCTCGCAGATCTTCATGAACTGCCCGAGCGTCTTCGGCGGCTCGGTGACGCCGGCGACCCGCTCCATCAACGTCTTGTTGGCGTAGATGCGAATGGTGAACAGCGACATGGGCATGCCGTAGAAGTCGCGCAGCTCGTTGTTCCAGCCGCCCATCATGTTGTCGATGTACGTCTCGCGCCACGGCAGCTCGGCGAAGTCCGCGTCCTCCCCGAAGCGGGCGTTCCAGGGGTTGGGCTCCTCGACGTACTCCGTCAGCGGCACGAAGTAGCGGACCACCAGGTCCTGCCACCATCGCAGCTCGATCAGGTCCGGCGCGGTCCGCCCGATGAGCTGCGTCCGCGTCCACTGCTCGTACGCCCGCTCGGGAATCTCGATCTGCCGGACGGCAACCTCGATGCCCTGCTTGCGCTTGGCCTGCTCGTAGTCGCGGCACGCCTGGTTCAGCGCCTCGACGCAGCGCCCCTCGAGCTGCCAGTGGGCGAAGCGGATCACCTTCTTGCCGGCCCGCGTGGCCGCGTCGCTGTCCGGGCCGAACGCAAGCCGCGTGACGTGCACGATCGACCAGCCCAGCGCCGCCAGCAGGATCGCCAGGCCCAGCAGGTTGCGCCAGCGGCTCTTGCGCTCCCGGCGCTTCTCCAGGTCGACGGCGCCGTTGACGCTCACGGCCGGGGCTCCTCTCCGGCCAGGGGATGCGGCGGCACGTCCACGCCGGCCTGCTCGGCGAGCTTGCGGCAGCGCTCGGCCGAGAGCTTCGAAACGTAGTACTTGTTGTCGCGCACGATCTCGTAGACGATCCGCTCGTACCACGTCACGGCCAGCGGGTGGTCCCGGAGCTTCGTCTCGGCGACGCGGGCGATTCGGAAGTACAGCGATGCCCGCGTGCCGCTGTCCATGGCGCGGTTGCGGCTGACTCGGTTGGCCCGGCGCCTGGGCGGGAGGGATCGCTCCTTGGGGGTCAGCTCGGTCTCGGCGGCCTTCTGGTCGGCGGCGTCGGCGGCGATCCAGTGCCTGACGGCGTCGGGGAACTCGCCGCGCCGCTGATGTGTCGTGCCGGAGTGCAGGTGCATCGCCGCGGCGAGGAAGTTGCCCGGGTGCGCCGCAAGGTGGTCGCGCAGCATCGCGAGGCCCGTCTGGGCGGCCTGGCTGTCGCCGAGGTCCTCCAGGTAGGTCATCGCGAGGCGAAGGACGGCCTCGTGGACGATGAACTGCTTGGGGTAGCGCGCGATGATCTTGCGGTAGGTCGCGCGGGCCTTCGCGCGGTCGCGGGCCTTCTCGTACTCCGGCGCGTCGGCCAGGCGGGCCAGGGCCATCAGCGCCAGCGGGCCCGACGGCGTGTCCGGGAACTCCTCGGCCACCTGCCGGTAGAGCCGCGCGGCCTTCTCCACGTCGGCGCCCGGGCGGCGGTGCTGCCACACGTGCCCCAGGCCGAACCGGGCCTCCGCCCGCTGGGCGCGGGAGGGATTGGCCTCCAGGACCTCCTCGAACGTCTCCCGCGCCGCGGGGTAATTGACCTGGTCCAGGTGGTCCCAGCCGGTCGCGAGGAGCCCGGCGAGGGGGTCGGCGGGCGCCGCCGGTGGGGCGGCCCGGGCGGCGCGGGGGGCCGAGGTCGGCGGGCCGTTGTCCGCAGCGACCGCCGCGGCCGCCAGGGAGACCAGGGCCAGGAGGCACGACGCCACGCGCCGTTCTCTCGCCGCGACGGCGGCGGCCCTGCTGCTTCCGGCTCGCCTCATGAACGGCCTCGCCAACGGTTTCCTGGCCCCGACGGGCGGTTCCCCCGGCCCCGTCCCGCCGAGGCGCCCCGCGGGAAGAGTCAGCCTACCTGAAGGCGGCTTCGCCACGCAACCGCAAGCGCCGATCCCGGGCGTTACGGGCCGGGCTTCGTGGCGGCCTGGTCGCCCAACTGGTAGCAGTAGAGAAAGTCATCGTCGCGGATGTAGATCCGCCCGTCCGCGAGCGCCGGGTGCGTCCAGGTCTGCCGGCAGAGCTTCTTCTTGCCGAGGATGGTGCACTTCTTTCGGTCGGCGCGGACCAGCACCATCGTGCCGTCCTCGCCGAAGACCAGCGCCCGGTCCTTCGTCGCGACGATGTGGCTCAGGCCGTAGAAGGCGTCCTCGTCCTCGTCGATCCAGAGCGTCTTGAGTTTCTGTGCGGGGTCCATGCAGATCAGCCCCTCGCAGATGCCCAGCACCAGCTCGCCCTGGACCGTGGGCGTGGCCATCTCCGGGGCGAAGTCCTCGTTCTCGTGCACGGGCAGGGCGATGAGCTTGCCCGCCTTGTCGAAGGCGTACAGGCGGGTGTCCTCGTCCTCGCTGGGCACCAGCAGCTTCTCGCCGAGGGCCACCGGCGTCGGCACGATGTACCCCTTGCTGTTGTCCACCTCCAGCTCCCAGAGACGCCGGCCGGTCTTCGGGTCCCAGCCGGCGAGGCTCCCCGCGTCGTAGCCGATGATCTGCCGGACGCCCCCGAACGTGCCGACGAGGAAGTTGGAGTAGTTCGTCCCGCTGGCCTTGCCGCGCCAGGCGACCTTCCCGCTGGCCGCATCGAGCGCCACGAGCCCGTTGGGGTGCAGGATCACCTTGCCGTCCACGGCCAACAGGGCGGTGCAGTAGCCCCAGATGGGCGTCTCGCCGGCGCCGAAGTCCTTGCGGTAGTCCTTTTCCCACAACGTCTTGCCCGTCTTGAGGTCCAGGCAGTGCACGTCGCCGAACGTCCCCAGGCAGAAGACCCTCCCGCCGGCGATCGACGGCGTCGCCCGCGGCGACGGGCCGTAGTCGATCTTCCGCCCGTTCGGCACGGTGCAGGTCCAGGCCTTCTTGCCCGTCCGGGCGTCGTAGCAGCGGTAGTAGTCGTTGTCCTTGTCGCCGTCGGCCACGACCACCCGGCCGCCCGCGGCGCTGATCCCCGCGCTGCACGGCCCGGCCATCGGCTTCTTCCACAGCAGCGTGACGGTCGGCATCTTCGTCGGCACCTCGTGCCACAGCCCGTCGCGCGTCGGCCCGCGCCAGCCCGGCCACGCCGCCGACGCCCCCGCCCGCGCCGTCCGCGGCCCGAGGCCAAGCCACGCCACCCCAACTGCCACAACCACCAGCTTCCTCGTCCCGTCCATGTCCTGTTCCTGACTTCCTGTTCCTGACTTTCTGGAGTTGTCCTGGTGCCGCCCGATCGGCTCGGACCGCCCCGCCGCTATCCGCCGCCGGTCGGGCCGATGCAGTATAGGTACTGGGACGTCCGCACGTACATGCGGTTCCCGGCGAAGACCGGAGCGCTGCGCCCGGGGTCCAGCCGGTTCCGTGCGACTTCGGTCAACTCGATGCGGAGCTTGCCGCTCGCCGACCGCGACGGCGTCGGCCTCAGCACGGCTATCGTCCCGTTGTCGCTGCCGAGGAAGACGTACCGGCCGCCCAGCGCCGGCGAGGCATAGGCCGAGCCGCCCAGCCGCAGCTTCTTCGCGATCAGCCGCTCTCCCGTCCGTACGTTCACGACGCTCAGGACGTTGGCCTTCTCCCACAGGTAGACACATCCGCCGTGGTAAAGTGGGGAGGCATAGTACGATCCGCGGAACACTCGGGCGCCGGCGAAGTGGTCCAGCCGCACGCCCGCGCCCTGCGGCACGAGCAGCTCCACCAGCAGCCGAGGCCCGCTGCCCAGCAGGTAGAGCACGTCCTTGCGGATCACGGGCGCCGCGGCGGGCGTCCGGGCGGCGCCGCCCACGCGCGCCAGCAGCCTGCCGTCGGCGGCGCGGAGGACGCTGCCCTCCGCCGTGGCGACCACCCACCTGCCGCCGACCTTCGCGCCGACCAGCCCCGCCGACGGGCGGTACGTCGCCAGCGTCCACAGGTCCTTGCCCGTCGCCGCGTCGACGGCCAGGATCTCCCGGTCGATCGACATCACCAGCGCCCGCCCGGCCAGCACAGGCGACATGGACCGGCCCAGCGGCTCCTTGGCGCGGCGGATGGCGCGGGCCCACGTCCGGCTGCCCGCCAGGTCGTAGACGGCCCCGACGCCGTTGCCGAACAGGCAGAAGACCCCCCGGCCGTCGGTCACGGGCGTGCAGCTCGACAGGCCCAGCGCCGGGTCGCCCGTGGGGTTGCGGTGCCTGGCCAGCGCGGCGATCTTCTTCTCGATCGCGTCGCGCCGGCGCTTGAGCGAGTCCCTCTGCCGGCGAAGGAACGGGTCGTCCGGCATGCCGTTCAGGCGCCGGCTGACCTCCTGGAGCCTCCGCCGGACCGGCTCCAGCTCGATCTTGCGGACCCGCTCGGCGGCGAGAAGCTCCTTCCGCACCCGGACTTGCTCGTCCGCCGGCAGCAGGTCGACGTAATCGTGGCTCTTCTGCCAGAGGATCGTGCCGTCCCGGCGGCGGAGGCACAGCAGCGTCGTCGGCTCGGCACACGTGAAGAGGACCTCGCCGGCGAGCACCGGTTGGGAGATGCTGCGGGCGGGCATCTTCGCCCGCCACGCGACGTTCTTCGTCTCGGACCACTCGGTGACGGGCGTGGCGTCGTCGAAGCGCCCCGTCCCGTCGCCGCGCCGGCCGAAGGGCGTCTCCGGCGTGGCCGTCCGTTCGGCGGCCGCCAATGCCGGAAGGAGACCGGCGCCACCGGCGACCACCAGCGCCGCGGCAAGTGCCGACCTGTGCGCGCGGGGAGGCATTCGAGCCATGGCCGTGTCCTCGTGCCGCCAGCGGGCGAAGGGCGGGGGCGGCCGCTTCTCGGGCCGGGCGGCGCCCTTATTGAACCCGCGAGCCCCCGCCCCGGGCCGCCCGACCGGTCGCCGCGGCGCGCGGGCCGCCCGCGGGGGGGGAGAGCAGGCGGCGGAGGCCCTTCGCACGTCAGCCGACGAGGAACCCCTGGGACAGGCTGACCCGCAGCTTCCGCAGCGCCACCTTGAGGATCTGGCGGACGCGCTCGTTGCTGAACCCGACCTTCTCGCCGATCTGAGCGAGGGTCAGGCCCCGTTGGCCCGTGGCCAGGCCGAAGCGATACGTCAGGATCTGTCGTTCCAGGTCGCTCAGCGCCGCGAGGTTCTCCGCGAGGATGCGGCGGATGGCGTAGATCGAGTCCTCCCACTGCCGGTCGTGCTTGTCGGGCGCCGGGTCGGGCTGGAGGAACTCGCCCCCGGACGTGTTGGTGAAGCGGTGTCGCTGTCGGCCTTCCCTCTGGGCGAGGCGATGGAAGCTCTTGAGGACCGCCCGGCAGGCGTAGGTGGAGAACTTCAGCCCGCGCGAGGCGTCGAACTTCTCGATGCTCCGCAGCAGCGCCATGTTGCCCTCGGAGGCCAGCTCGGCGAACTCGACGTCGGTCACCCTGGTCCGCTTGGCCATGGCCAGCACGAGCGGCAGGTTCGCCCGCACCAGGTCCGATCGGGCCTTCAAAGCCCGCCGCCACCACAGCACCATCTCCCGGGCGCGGCTCGCCGAGTAGCGGCGGTGCTGCGCCGGCAAGAGGCAGCTCAGGCGATACCGCGCGTAGTTGTACCGCAGGAACAGCGTCCTTTCCTGCTCGGGGCCCAGCCGCACCGCGGCCGGCGCGGCGCCGCGGAACGGCGCGCCGACCTCCGCCGGCCACTGCCAGGTGGGCACGCGGATTTCCCCGGCCTCCTCGCCGAACAGGTCCCTCGTCACGTGCGCGGACGAGAACGCCGGGTGGGGGACGTAGTCCACCTGGGCGGGGATCCGGCGGTAGGTGCGTCCCTCTTCCTCGGTGAGCGTCCGCTGCGCGCGGGCGCGGCGCCGCGGGGCCACCCCGAGGCTGTGTGTCGCTGTTGCCACGGCTCGCATGGCGGTGCCTCCCCGGAGGCTGCTGGCGGAAGGCGACGGGTCCCGGGAAGAGACGCATCCGTTCTGCGCCTGCGCGCTGCCTGCCCCGTCCTCCTTGACGTCGAATCGGCTGGGAGACCGACCACCCGTCACCCGCCGGGCGAGCCTCACGCTCCGCGCCGACGGTGCCTTGTCCCGGCGTGCTCTCCTCGGTTCCCGCGCTGCTGTGGGTTCCGCGGCAGCCCCTGCACATGATGTGGCCGCCTCAAGCCGCACCTCGACCGCTTCGGACGCGACCCATAGCAGCGCGAGCTATCCCGTACTCCGCCGCAGAGCCCTCCCGCTCGTGCGGCGCACATACGCCTTCCTCCGCTACTGATTATTGCGTCGCGGGGCGGGGCGGGCAACCGCCCGTCTCTTGCGAGCGCTCCGGGACGGCCCCGGGGGCGCGGCGAGGGGGGCATCTCGCCTTGCCCGGCGCCCCTGGAAGGCCCCAGCCCCTGCGGCAGTGGACACGTGGTCGGTTGCGAAACAGCCGAAGGTCCGCCCCCGGCGGCGAGCCCGCCCCCGTCGCTCGACCGCGCGGTCGAGCGCGGCGCGGAGGGTGAGCTACTCGCCCAGCGGCACGGGCAGTTGCGCACCGGCCAGCACGTCCGGCAGGTCGGTCTCCAGGCTGCCGGCGGCTGTCGGAGCGCTCCACGCCTCGCCCGCAGCGGCCGGGGCCGCGGCCAGCACGTCCACCGGT